>NZ_AUIU01000012.1 GCF_000423865.1 Thermodesulfovibrio thiophilus DSM 17215 | reverse complement strand
GTTTAACGAGATTGAAAAGATTTAATAAGGAGGGAAGGAAATGGGAAAGGCAAAATTTGAGAGGAAGAAGCCGCATGTAAATGTAGGTACGATAGGGCATATTGATCATGGCAAGACGACATTGACGGCAGCGATAACGAAGTATCTGGATTTAAAAGGCATGGCGCACTTTAAGAGTTATGACCAGATAGATAATGCACCTGAGGAGAAGGCGAGGGGAATAACGATAAGCACATCGCATGTAGAGTATGAGACAGACAAGAGGCATTATGCGCATGTAGACTGTCCTGGGCATGCAGACTACATAAAGAACATGATAACAGGTGCAGCGCAGATGGATGGAGCGATACTTGTAGTAGCGGCGAATGATGGACCGATGCCGCAGACGAGGGAGCACATTTTATTAGCGAGGCAGGTAGGGGTACCATACATAGTAGTATTTATGAACAAGACAGACATGGTAGATGATCCTGAGTTACTGGATTTAGTGGAGTTAGAAGTAAGGGAGCTATTGAGCAAGTATGGATTTCCAGGGGATGAGATACCGATAATAAGGGGGAGTGCATTAAAGGCATTGGAAAGTAGCAGCAAAGATCCCAATGCAGAGGAATACAAAGCAATACAAGAGTTACTGGATGCATTAGACAGCTATATACCAGAGCCACAGAGGCCAGTAGACAAGCCATTTTTAATGCCGATAGAAGATGTATTTACGATATCAGGAAGAGGGACAGTAGTAACAGGCAGAGTAGACAGAGGGATAATCAAAGTAGGAGATGAAGTAGAGATAGTAGGGTTAAGGGAGACGAGGAAGACAGTAGCGACAGGGTTAGAAATGTTTCGAAAGATACTGGATGAAGGAAGGGCAGGAGACAACATAGGGGTACTGTTGAGAGGGATAGGCAAGGAAGAAGTAGAGAGGGGCATGGTGTTAGCGAAGCCTGGAAGCATTACGCCGCATACTAAGTTCAAGGCAGAAGTGTATGTATTGACGAAAGAAGAAGGAGGGAGGCACACGCCATTTTTCAATGGATACAGGCCTCAGTTTTATTTCAGGACGACAGATGTAACAGGAGTGATAAAGTTACCAGAGGGAGTAGAGATGGTGATGCCAGGGGACAATGTGAATCTAACAGCTGAGTTAATAGCGCCGATAGCGATGGAAGAGGGATTGAGGTTTGCGATAAGAGAAGGTGGAAGAACAGTAGGTGCAGGTGTGGTTACAGAGGTGCTGGAGTAAAAAATGAGAGATATTATACTGCTTCAGTGTACTGAATGTAAAAATAAAAATTATTCTACAACAAAAAATAAAAAAACAACACCTGATAAATTGCAGTTAAAAAAATATTGTAAGCATTGCAGAAGACACACATTACATAAAGAAACTAAAACTTAATGTTAGGCCAGTAGCTCTAACGGATAGAGCACCGGACTCCAAATCCGGGGGCTGGGGGTTCAAATCCCTCCTGGCCTGTTCATTATGTTTTTTTGAGGTGAATAGTGATATCAAGGCTTAAAAATTTTTTTAATGATGTAAAAATAGAAGCGAAGAAAGTTAATTATCCTAAAAAAGATGAAGTTGTGGCTTCTACATGGGTTGTTATTGTAACTGTGGTTCTAATTTCATTTTTTTTGGGGTTTGTGGATCTTGTTTTATCAAGAGTTATAAATGTATTTATTAGGTGAAAATATGTCAAAACAATGGTATGTCATTCATACGATGTCTGGTTTTGAAGAAAAGGTAAAAGCTTCAATTGAAGAAAGAGCTAAACTTAAGGCTCTTGATGATAAAATTACGAGAATTTTGATTCCGACTGAAAAAATAATAGAGGTAAAAGGAAAAAAGAAAAAAGAACAGAAAAAAAAGTTTTATCCAGGATATATTCTTGTTGAGATGGAACTTAATGATGATACATGGCATTTGGTAAGCACAACTCAGAGGGTAACAGGGTTTATTGGAGGCAAAAAACCTGCTCCTGTTCCAGAAGAAGAAGTTGAGATGATTCTTCAGCAATTGGAAAAAGGTAAGGCTCCTCAAATCAGAACCCATTTTGAAAAGGGAGAGACTGTTAGAATTATAGATGGTCCATTTACGAATTTTACAGGATATATTGATGAAGTAGATGCTGAACATGAAAAAGTTAAAGTTATGGTAAGCATTTTTGGTAGACAAACACCTGTAGAATTGTCTTTTTCACAAATTGAAAAGGTATAGAGGGAGGAATAAAAGTTATGGCACAAAAAGAAGTAACAGCACAGGTAAAACTTGTTATACCAGCAGGTAAAGCAAATCCTGCTCCGCCTGTGGGGCCAGCTCTTGGTCCACATGGAATTAATATTATGGAATTTTGTAAACAGTTTAATGCTCAAACCCAAAACATGGGTGAGACTCTTATTCCAGTTGTATTAACTATTTATAAAGACAGATCATTTACGTTTATTCTCAAAACACCTCCAACATCTGAGCTTATTAAAAAGGCTGCTGGAATAATAAAAGGTTCTGGATTACCAGGTAAAGAAAAAGTTGGTTCTTTGACCATAAAACAGATAGAAGAAATAGCCAAAACAAAACTGCCTGATTTAAATACCGTATCTATTGAATCCGCAATGAAAATGGTAATTGGTACTGCAAAAAGCATGGGTGTAGAGATAAGGGGGTAAGATAAATGAGCAAAAAATTGGCTGCTGTTAAGGAAAAATTAGACACTACAAAAGAGTATACTCTAGAAGAGGCAATAGATTTTCTTAAAGAGAATAGTTTCGCAAAATTTGATGAGACTGTAGAGATGGCGATAAATTTAGGTGTTGATCCTAAAAAATCCGATCAGGTTGTACGAGGCACTGTAGTTCTTCCTCATGGAACAGGTAAACAGGTTAGAGTTCTGGTTTTTGCGAAAGGAGAAAAGGAAAAAGAAGCAGAAGAAGCTGGAGCGGATTATGTTGGAGCAGAAGATTTAATTGAGAAAATTCAACAGGGCTGGCTTGAGTTTGATAGAGTAATTGCAACACCTGATATGATGGGGCAGGTTGGTAAACTTGGTAAAATTCTGGGTCCGAGAGGGTTAATGCCAAATCCAAAGTTAGGTACTGTAACATTCGATGTTGGAAGAGCGGTGAAAGAGGCTAAGGGAGGTAAGATTGAATACAGAACTGACAAAGGTGGAGTTGTTCATGTTCCTATTGGTAAACTGTCTTTTGACAGAGAAAAGCTTGTTGAAAATGCGATGGCAGTTTTGAAGTCAATAATTAAGGCAAAACCTCCGACATCAAAAGGTAAATATATTAAAAAAGTTACATTGTCTTCTACAATGGGACCTGGGTTAAAAATAAACATATCTGAGTTGAAACTTTAAAAACAGGCTTTGCCTGTTATAAATAAATCTGAGACAGCAGGTGCTCGAAGCTTAATGGATGTCCGCCTGCCGAGATTATTAAAAGAATTGAGCATATTGAAAGCTTCAAATAAATATAACTGCACTGCTGTCCGGGAAAGGAGGATAATCTGATTACCACAAAAGAAGCAAAAAAGAAAAGGGTTGAAGAAATTTCTCAACGGTTAGCAAAAGCTAAATCATTCATTTTAACTGATTTTCAGGGGTTAACAGTAGCTGAAATTTCGGATTTAAGGCAGAAAATTAAAGAGTCCGGTGGAGAATATAGAGTATGCAAAAATACTCTTCTGGGAATAGCACTTAAAGATGCGCCTTTTAAAGAACATTTGAAAAGTTCTTTAGAGGGATGTACTGGTGTAGTTTTTGGTTATGATGATCCAGTTGTGATAGTTAAAAAGGCTCTTGATTTTTCTGAAAAAAATGAAAAATTAAAACTTAAACAGGGTGTTGTTGAGGGTAATGTATATTCTGCAGCAGAACTCAAAGAGATATCCAAGTTACCTTCAAAGAATGTTCTACTTGGAATGCTGGTTGGTGCAATGAGTTCTCCACTTACCAAAATGGCTTATGCGATGCAGGCAGTAAATACTAAATTGCTTTATGCATTAGAATCGTTAAAAAATAAGAAAGCTTAATAAAAGGAGGAATTAATTATGGCAATTACAAAAGAAGAGGTTTTTCAGTTTTTTGATAATCTTACAATTCTTGAATTAAGTCAATTTATCAAAGAATTTGAGGAAAGATACGGAGTAACAGCAGCAGCTCCGGTTGCAGTAGCAGCAGCGGGTGCTCCTGCAGCAGCACAGGCAGCACAGGCAGTTGAGGAAAAAACAAGCTTTGATGTAATCTTAAAGGCTGCAGGAGACAAGAAAATTCAAGTAATTAAAGTTGTAAGGGAACTAACAGGGCTTGGACTTAAAGAAGCTAAAGACCTGGTTGACGGTGCTCCGAAACCTGTAAAAACAGGTGTCTCTAAGGAAGAAGCTGAAACTATTAAAGCAAAACTTGAAGCTGAAGGTGCAACAGTAGAAGTACAGTAAAAATTTTAAAGAGAAGGAGAACCATGATAAAGCCTTTAAGAGAGAGAATAAATTTTGGGAAGGTACCTCCACTTCTGGAGGTGCCTTATCTTTTGGAATTTCAGAGAAAATCCTTTGATAAATTTCTTCAAAAAGATATTCCCCCTTACGACAGAGTTGAAGAAGGACTTCAGGCAGCTTTAAACAGTGTTTTTCCTATAAGTGATTATAATGGAACAACTACAATAGAGTTTATTTCATACTCAGTTGGTGAATCAAAATTAACTCCTTATGAATGCATGGTTAAAGGGCTTACTTATTCTGTTCCAATTAAAATGAAAATGCGTTTGAACATCTGGGATAAGGATGATGAGGGGAAAAAGTTTCTTAAAGAATCCAGAGAACAGGAAGTGTTTCTTGGTGATTTACCCATGATGACCGAGACAGGTAGCTTTATAATAAACGGAGTTGAGCGAGTTGTAGTTAGTCAGCTACACAGGTCTCCGGGTGTTTATTTTGCACCTGATAGAAGCAAAAGCAGGATAAGCGGTAGATTTCTTTATTCAGCGAGAATTATTCCTGTAAGAGGTTCGTGGCTTGATTTTGAGTTTGATTCAAAAGATCTTCTATATGTAAGAATTGATAAGAGAAAAAAACTTCCAGCTACAATTGTTCTCAAGGCACTTGGATATACAAACGAAGATTTGCTCAAGATTTTTTATCCTATTGAGGAAATCAATATAAAAGATGATCACACTTATACAAGAGTTATAAGCGATATCTTAACAGGTCTTAGAACAAAAATTGATCTCTATAGTCCTGATGGGAAAGATATTCTGGTAAAGGAAGGAAGTAAAATAACTAAATATTCATTAAAAAAGATGAAAGACCTGGGAATTCAGGAAATACCAATTTTGAAAGAAGAAATAATTGGACGAATAAGTCTTTCAGATATTGTTGATCCTGAAACTGGTGAGGTAATAGTTGACAGCAACAAAGAGATCACAGAAGAAGCTTTTTACAGAATTATATCTGCTAAAATTCAAAAAATACAGTTACTTTTTATAGATAATGTTAATTATCTTCCATCTCTAAGAGAGACATTACTTACTGATAAAGTTGATAATAAAAAGTCTGCATTAAAAGAGATATATAAGAAGTTGAGACCTGGAGAACCTGCCACTGAGGAAGCTGCTGAAGAACTTTTTTATGGATTATTTTTTGATCCTAAAAGATATGACCTTTCTTCTGTAGGAAGACTTAAATTAAATCAGAAGTTAGGACTTGATATCCCACTTGATGTGAGAGTGCTAACTGATAAAGATATTATTGAAATTGTTAAATATTTGCTAAATCTTAGGACAGGCAAGGGAGAAGTTGATGATATAGATCATCTCGGAAATAGAAGAGTTAGAGGTGTTGGTGAACTTTTAGAAAATCAGTTTCGTATCGGACTGGTAAGAATGGAGAGAGCAATTAAGGAAAAGATGACAATTACTGATGTTGAGACAGCAATGCCCCATGATGTAATAAACACTAAGCCTGTAATGGCTGCTGTGAAAGAGTTTTTCAGTACAAGTCAGTTAAGTCAGTTTATGGATCAGACAAATCCATTAAGTGAAATAACACATAAACGAAGATTAAGCGCTCTTGGACCAGGAGGACTCACACGTGAAAGAGCAGGATTTGAAGTAAGGGATGTTCATCCAACTCATTATGGAAGAATATGTCCTATAGAGACTCCAGAGGGACCCAACATTGGACTGATAACTTCTCTAGCAACATATGCAAGAATTAATGAATTCGGTTTTATAGAATCTCCATACCGTAAAGTTGTTAATGGTAAAGTCTCAAATGAGATCCAATATTTGAGCGCTCTTGAAAGTGAAAATTATATTATTGCAGAGGCAACAACTCCTGTTGATAGAAATGGTAATCTTATTGGAGAAACAGTATTTGCTCGTGTTAAAGGTGATTTCAAGATGGTTTCTTCTCAAGAAGTACAGTATATGGATGTATCTCCAAAGCAGATAGTTAGTTTATCTGCTTCTTTAATTCCTTTTCTTGAAAATGATGATGCAAACAGGGCATTAATGGGTTCAAATATGCAAAGACAGGCTGTTCCTCTTGTTCATACTGAAGCTCCAATAGTTGGCACAGGGATGGAGTTATACGCTGCAAGAGACTCAGGATGGCTGATAGTTGCTAAAAGGGCAGGCATAATAGAAAATGTTGATTCTACCAGAATTGTTGTAAGAGTTACAGAAGAAGGTGGTGGTGTTGATATATACAATCTTGTAAAGTTTCATAAATCCAATCAGGGGACCTGTCTAACGCAGAAACCTATTGTAAGGGTCGGTCAGCAGGTTGAAAGAGGTACAATTCTTGCCGATGGTCCATGTATGGATAAAGGTGAACTTGCACTTGGTCGAAATGTGCTTGTTGCATTTATGCCATGGGGCGGATATAACTTCGAAGATGCTATATTAGTTAGTGAGAGACTTGTAAAAGAAGATGTTTATACTTCTATTCATATAGATGAATTTGAAATTGAGTGCAGAGATACCAAACTTGGTCCTGAAGAGATTACGAGAGAAATTCCAAATGTCAATGAAGAACTTCTTAAAAATCTTGATGAAGATGGAATTATCAGAATTGGTGCGAAAGTTAAAGCTGGCGATATTCTTGTTGGTAAAGTAACACCCAAGGGAGAGAGGGTTCTTACACCAGAAGAAAAACTCCTTTATGCGATCTTTGGAGAAAAAGCAGAAGATGTTAAGGAAAGCTGTTTATATGTTCCTCCAGGAATCGAGGGAGTTGTCATTGATGTTAAAATTTTGACCAGAAAAGGCAAAGAGAAATCCAGAAGAGCACAGTCTATAGAAGATGAGGAGATTAAAAGAATAGAAAGAGACAGAGAAGATGAGATAAGAATCTTAAAAGAGTCAAAAGCCAGCAGAATCAGAAAAATTCTTAAAAATAAAGTTGTACTTGAAGATGTAAAGAAGGGTGATAAGCTACTCTGTGCAAAAGGAAAGGCTCTTAAAGAAAATGTTGTAAATCTTCTTGATGTAAATCAATTGCTTAAACTTAAGGTAGAAGACCCTGATGTTAAACTTGAGGTAAGCAGGGTTAATAAAGAGGTAGAACAGAATATAAAACAGATTTATGCAAAATACAATGAAAAAATTGAAAGAATAAAAAAAGGAGATGAACTTCCACCCAGCGTTAATCAGATGGTCAAAGTTTTTATTGCTATGAAAAGAAAAATACAGGTTGGAGATAAGATGGCAGGTAGGCATGGAAATAAAGGTGTTGTTTCCATGGTTTTACCTGAAGAGGATATGCCGTATCTTGAAGATGGGACACCTGTTGATATGGTACTCAATCCACTTGGAGTTCCATCAAGAATGAACATAGGTCAGATTCTTGAAACACACCTTGGTCTTGCTGCAAAGGCTTTAGGTTTTTATGTCGCAACTCCTGTTTTTGAAGGTGCTAAAGAATCTGAAATAGAGGAAATGCTAACAAAAGCTGGATTTGCAACAACAGGTCAGGTAACTCTTTATGATGGCAAAACTGGTGAGCCATTTGAAAGGACAGTTACAGTTGGACAGATGTACATGATTAAACTACATCATCTTGTTGCAGATAAAATTCATGCTCGCTCTATAGGTCCTTACTCTTTAGTTACTCAACAGCCTCTTGGAGGTAAGGCACAATTTGGAGGGCAAAGACTTGGAGAGATGGAAGTATGGGCACTAGAAGCATATGGAGCAGCGTATACACTCCAGGAGTTTTTAACTGTAAAGAGTGATGACATATCAGGTAGAACTCGTATGTATGAGGCTATTGTTAAAGGTCATCCAGTACTTGAACCAGGAGTGCCGGAATCATTTAATGTGTTAATCAAAGAGCTTCAGAGTCTCTGTCTTGATGTGGAACTTCTTGAGAAGAAGAAAAAAAGTTGAATCATTTATAAAAACAGGGGGTATAAACCTTGATGGAAGATATTTATTCGCTTTTTCAAAAGCCTAAAAATCCGAGAGATTTCGATGCGATAAGAATAAAGCTGGCTTCACCTGAAAAAATAAGAGAGTGGTCATATGGAGAAGTTAAAAAACCTGAAACTATCAATTACCGAACTTTTAAACCAGAGCCAGAAGGTCTGTTCTGCGCTAAAATCTTTGGACCTGTAAAAGACTGGGAATGCTTATGCGGTAAATACAAACGAATGAAGCACAAGGGTGTTATATGCGATAAATGTGGAGTTGAAGTAATTCAATCCAAGGTAAGACGTGAAAGAATGGGACATATTGAACTTGCTGCTCCTGTGGCTCATATCTGGTTTGTTAGAGGAGTCCCAAGTAAGATGGGAATTCTACTTGACCTTTCTGTGAGGCAACTTGAACGAGTTATTTACTACGAAGACTATATTGTTATAGATCCTGGTGATACGCCATTAAAAGAAAAAGATATTCTTACAGAAGATGAATATAAGAAAAAAACAGCAGAATATGGTAGCAACTTCAAAGCAGGAATGGGAGCAGAAGCTATAAGAGAACTTCTTAAAAAAATTGATCTTGAAGCAGTTGCGAAAGAACTCAAAGAAAAAATCGAAGCTGCTACTTCAAATGGGATTAAAAGAAAGCTTACCAAAAGACTTAGAGTGGTTGAAGCATTTAAAAATTCTGGTAATCGTCCTGAGTGGATGATACTTGATATTGTTCCAGTGCTTCCTCCAGAGCTGAGACCTCTTGTCCCTCTTGATGGTGGTAGATTTGCATCTTCTGATTTAAATGATCTTTATCGAAGAGTTATAAACAGAAATAACAGATTAAAAAGGCTCATGGAGCTTAGAGCTCCAAGCGTGATTATCAGAAATGAAAAAAGGATGCTTCAGGAATCTGTTGATACACTTTTTGACAATACAAAACGTTCAAAGGCTTTGAAAGCAGGAACACGCAGGCCTCTTAAATCCTTGAGCGATATGATAAAGGGTAAACAAGGAAGATTCAGACAGAATTTACTTGGCAAAAGAGTTGATTATTCTGGCAGGTCAGTTATTGTTGTTGGTCCTGAACTTGATATGCATCAATGTGGATTATCAAAAACCATGGCTCTGGAGTTATTTAAACCATTTGTGTTTAATAAACTTGAAGAACAAGGTCATGCTACAACAATTAAACAGGCCAAGAGACTTGTTGAACAGGAATTCCCAGAAGTATGGGATGCTCTAGAAGAAGTTATTCAGGAACATCCAGTACTTTTAAACAGAGCTCCAACTCTTCACAGACTTGGTATTCAGGCCTTTGATCCTGTTCTGGTGGAAGGAAAGGCGATAAAACTTCATCCTCTCGTGTGCACAGCTTTTAATGCTGATTTCGATGGTGACCAGATGGCGGTTCACATACCTCTTTCATATGAAGCACAGGTTGAAGCAAGAATATTGATGATGTCAGTGGGTAATCTTCTTTCTCCTGCAAATGGAAAACCAATAGTTGTTCCAACTCAGGACATGGTTCTTGGAGTATATTATCTTACAAAAGAAAGGAAAGATGCTAAAGGAGCAGGTAAGATTTTTGCAGACACCGAAGAAGTGATTCTTGCCTATCAGAGTGGAGCGGTGGAGAAACATGCTCCAATAAAGGTTAGATTAAATGGTGAGATTGTTGAAACTACTGTAGGCAGAATTTTATTTAGAGAGATTGTTCCTGAAGGCATTCCATTTCAGATGATTAACAAAGAACTGACAAAAAAAGAAATAGGTAAACTGCTTGAATACGTTCATTATAATTTTGGAAAGAGAGATACAGTTTTATTTTTGAATAAACTTGAAAAATTAGGTTTTGATATTGCAACACAATCAGGTATTTCTATATGCATTGATGACATGCATATACCGTCAAAAAAAGCAGAATTAATCAAAGAAGCAGAAGCTCAGGTAATGGAAGTACAGAGACAGTATGCAGAAGGATTGATAACACAAGGTGAAAGATATAATAAGGTAATAGATATCTGGGCAAATGTTACAGAACAGGTAGCTGATGAGATGATGAAAGAGCTTGGTGCAGAAAAAGACAGAGAGTTTACACCAGAAGAGCTGGCAGAAAGAAGATCGTTTAATAGCATATTCATGATGGCGGATTCAGGTGCTCGTGGTAGTATCGCTCAGATAAGACAGCTGGCTGGTATGAGAGGATTAATGGCAAAACCATCTGGCGGGATTATCGAGACACCTATTACAGCTAATTTCAGAGAAGGGTTAACACCACTTCAATATTTTATATCCACGCATGGCGCAAGAAAGGGACTGGCAGATACAGCATTAAAAACAGCAAATGCCGGTTATTTAACAAGAAGACTAGTGGATGTTGCACAGGATATATTTCTTGTAGAACATGATTGCGGAACAAAAGACGGGATATATATTACTGCACTTACGGAGGGTGGCGAGATTGTTATGCCTCTTGAGGAAAGAATATATGGCAGAACATTGGCAGAAGACATAAAAGATCCCATGACAGGCGAGCTTATTGCAAAAAGGGATACAATAATCGACCAGAGACTTGCAAAGAAGATTGTAGATGCAGGCATTGATAGAATAAAGATTCGTTCAGTTCTTACATGCAGAACAAAATTTGGTGTTTGTTCTAAATGTTATGGAATGGATCTTGCAAGAAGTGAAGATATTGAAATAGGTGAAGCAATAGGTGTTATAGCTGCGCAGTCCATTGGAGAGCCGGGAACTCAGCTTACAATGAGAACATTCCATATAGGAGGAGCAGCAACAAAAATTGTTGAACAGGCTGTGCTTGAAGCTAAAACTTCAGGAATAGTAAGATTTAAAAACATTCATTATGTTGAAAAGAAAGATGGTTCACTGGTTGTTCTTAATAGAAATGCCATGCTTATCATTACAGACTCATCAGGAAGGGAACGAGAAAAATACAATCTTGTATATGGAGCTAAAATTATTGTTAAAGAAGGTCAAATGGTTGAAGCAGGTCAGAGATTAGCTGAATGGGATGCCTACACCACGCCAATTATTACTGAAATAGGAGGCAAAATCGCTCTTGGCGATATGGTGGAAGGTGTTACATTTAAAGAAGAAACTGATCCAACCACAGGACTTTCTCATAAAATAATAATTGATTATCCTGCAACTTACAGACCTCGTGTTACTATAAAAGACAAAGATGGTAAAACCGCTAAACTTCCTTCAGGAACGCCTGCGAGATATCTTCTACCAGCAGGTGCACTTTTAATGGTTGATAAAGGTGATATTGTAGAGCCAGGAGATATTCTTGCAAAAATCCCTAGAGAAACTATAAAAACAAAAGATATAACAGGAGGGTTACCAAGAGTAGCAGAGCTTTTTGAGGCAAGAAGACCAAAAGAAGCAGCCATTGTCAGTGAAATAGACGGCATAGTTGAGTTTAAAGGAAGCCAGAAAGGTTCAAGAGTCATAGTTGTAAGAGGGGCTGATGAAACAAGAGAATATCTTATTCCAAAGGGTAAACATGTAATTGTGCACGATGGAGACTGGGTTAAAGCTGGAGAACCATTAATAGATGGCTCTATAAATCCTCATAGCATCCTTGAGATTCTAGGTCCAACAGAACTGCAGAGATACCTTGTTGATGAAATTCAGAAAGTATACAGACTTCAGGGAGTTTCAATTCATGATAAACACATTGAAGTGATTGTCACGCAGATGATGAAAAAGGTAAGAGTAGAAGACCCTGGTGATACATCATTCTTAATTGGGGATGAACTTGATAGAGTGGTATTCATGGAGGAAAACGAGAGGGTTATAGCTAATGGCGGACGGCCTGCACAGGCAAAACCTCTTTTGCTTGGAATTACTAAAGCAGCTCTTGCAACAGAATCATGGGTTTCAGCGGCTTCATTCCAGGAAACCACAAGAGTGCTTACTGATGCAGCAATTGAAGCAAAGATTGATGAACTGAGAGGATTAAAAGAGAATGTCATTATGGGAAGAATTATTCCAGCTGGAACAGGTTCCCCTGCGTACAGGGATACACTAATAAAAGGTGAGTTCTACAATAATATGCAGATAGAACACTTAAGAGAAGAGAATGCTGAAGAAAATTGAGCTTAGATAAAGCAATACCGAGATTCGTAGCTGATGTAATGCTTGGAAGCCTGAGCCGATGGCTCAGGCTTTTTGGTTTTGATACTCTATACAGCAATGATTTTGATGATAGAGAATTGATAAAAATATCAATACAGGATGATAGAATCTTGCTAACCAGAGATCACTCTCTTGCCAGATCCAAACTATTAAAAAAAGTTTTATTGATACATTCTGATGATATAAGAGAACAAATAAAAGAAGTTTTGTCTGCTGTTCAGTGTTCATCTGATTTATGCAGTTTTAAACCGAGATGTCCTGTTTGTAACGGAGAGATACAAAGAGTAGAAAAAGACAGTATTAAAGCACTGATTCCTGATTATGTTGTTTTTGTAGGTCATGATTTTATGGTATGTATATCCTGTGGGAAGATTTATTGGCATGGCACGCATAAAAAGAAAATAGATGAATTAAAAAGAAAAATTTTACAGGAAATTGACAGGACGCATAAAAAATAAGTTAGTTAAAAAGATGATTTTGTTGCTTGAATGCTTTCAGTATTCTCATTGCAACAGGAATAACCTGATTTTCAATGTAATAATTAATATCAAGTTTTGATGAATCAGCAAGCTCAACAGGATAGGCTCTCTCACTTATTGATCCAGAACCCTTCTGAATCACATAACCTATAACACTTCCTTCACCTACAGGAATGCCTTTTTCAAACAGTCTTTTTGCTGCCATTACATGAGGAGATATTAATTTATATTCTGATATTGGTTTAGAAAGTTGTTCATATACAACAAGCTCTCTTAGTTCATACTTATTTTCTTGTAAGGCTTTAATTCTTTCATTTAGATATTCAAAAGCTTTATCAACATTTTCTTCTATAAGACATATTTTCAGAATATCCTGCTGAGTTTGCCGTGCATATTTTGACAAATCTCTTCTTACTACTTCAAGTCCTCGAATTTTGAGTCTACCTTTTTCATCTAAAAGAGCATATCTTTTCTTAGCCACACCGCCAGATTCTCTCGGAACAAAAAGACCTTTCACATAAAAGTCTTCAAGGTCTAGTCTCATGAAACCAGGTAAAGAATCATTTATTTCGTTTATAAATTTTTCAACCTCTTCTTTCAAGCTTTCAAGATTAATCCCTTTTTCAGAGGAGAGGGTAGCTGCGCTAAGTTTTAAAAATGCTGAGTCAGTATCCGCATATATAACATGGAAACCTTTCTTCTCAGCTTTTGTTAGGACTTCCTTGATCCAGTATCTACCAATCGCTGTTATTGATTCTGCACACTCTTTTGAATACCATCTACTGGCAGGATAGGCATAGTAGCCATATGAAGCGTTTATTATTGTTTTTAAAGCTCGTTGTTTTGTATCGAGTAGAACATATTCATGTGAGGCTGGATCAAGTTTTTTTAATTGTTTTTTAAATTCAAGTCGTTTTATTAGAAGTTCTTCCACTGCCATAGACTCAAAGCCTTTAGTATTTTTGCAGAACCAGTAAGGAAGTTCTGGAACTTTATGCCCGTTATTTTTACAGCAACTGCAGTTAAGAGTGTCAATTGATATATTGTATGTTGCAATTATTGAAGGATAAAGAGATGTAAAGTCTACAACTGCGATATTTTTATGGAGCCCAACTTCAGGCTCTTTTACAAAACCTCCTTCGTAGCTAATCTGCTGACGTTCTTTTATTTCATCAAACTTTGGTTGATTTGGAATTACCCGATTTTGCTGTTTTGCCTTTTTAATGTAGTACCATTCAACAAGCTGACTATATGGCATTCTTGAAGTATCAAAAAGTGATTGTCCTGTTATTCTTGTTAGGGCAGAGATATCAGGAAGTAGTATCTTGGTAAGCTCATATACAAGTTCACTGTCTTTAAGACAGTATCTGGCAAGTTTATCAAGTTCATGTCCTTTCTCCCATGCTTGAACAATGTCTTCATATTCCATATCAAGTTTTGTATCGCCAAGCAGTTCCTGAGACACATTTTTTAATGTTAGTTGTTCACTCTGAAGGATTGGAGAAAGAATGTTGAAAACAAAATTAAATAGATCTATATGAACTCTTCCAATAAGCCTTGCTGTAGTGAATCGTGCTCTTTTAGAAAGGGTTATTCCTGAGTTATCTCTTGAGAGGATACCAATATCAATTTTTAACTTTTTTGCTCTCTCTCTTAAAACAGGCATATCATAAAGGTCAGTGTTGTACCCTGTGATTATATCAGGATCGAATTCTTTGACAATATCGAGAAAAGTTTTAATAACTTCTTTTTCATCCTTTACAATAATAGCATCAATACTATATTTAGCTTCCTGATAAGTGATTATTTTAGAAATTCCTTCTCCAAATACTGAAATCATGATAATTGAAGGAGTTCCCCTTAGGATTTCAAGAACTTCCATATCAAATGCAAGAACTTTTAGATTTGGTTGAGGTGCATCCGATTTTTTAATTATTTTTATATTATTCCCATTCTCTTTAATATCAAACCAATGAAGACAGGATATATTCTTTTCTGCAAGATAAACTCTATAGGCAGGGAGTTGATACTCAAATTCATCAATTATTGATCCAGAACCACCTCTTTTTGATTCAAGAACTTTTATCGCATCTCTTACTTTCTGTAAATCCTGATGTTTCTTGGTAAAAATCTTTATAAACTCTTTTTCTTTGCCATAAAAAATGCGTTTGTCTTCTGATATTCTGATGACAGGAAGAGAATTTTTTTTGATAATTTGATCAATTTCTTGAAGAGCTCTTGTTTTATCTGAAGGAAGCACGAGAAAATAAGGAATATATGATGAATCAATGAATTGATGCTGTTCACCATTTTCTGTTATACCGAAGAGAAGAATACCTTCTGATGAATCGTTAATATCTATCAAATAAAACAACATAATTATTGCTTTAATTATACCAAAAATAAAGATTGCATATCTTTTTAGATTTTTGTTATAAAATAATTAAGAAGCTTTCCTGCCCTGTTCGTGATGGAAGGGAAAGGGGATCCGGCAGTTAGGTCCGTTAGGGAGTCAGCGTAGGTAGCGGTGTGCATGCCTCTTCGGAGGAAGCCTAACCTACCTACAAGGCGCCCACCTGTCAGAGGGGGATCTAACTTTCCTTATCACACGACAGGGCGGGGTTATGATGATGGTGGAGAAATCCACTTGAGATAGATTGCAATTTAGGTTTAATTTTATTACATGAATAGTATAAAAATTTTTTGCACAACATTATCTCCATCCACATCATCATAACCATATAAGCCTTTAAACTACATTTTTTGGAGGTCTTCCAATGGAGTTAACATATATTGTCATCGCAATTGTTCTGGGTTTAGTTTCAGGATATGGATTTTATCTATTTCAGAAAAATAGGCTTAAAGAAGAAAAGGAAAAAATTCTTGAAGATGCTGAAAAAATACTCGAAGATGCGAAAAGAGAAGCAGAAACCATCAAAAAAGAAGCACAACTGTCAGCAAAGGAAGTTGTATATCAATTAAAATCTGAAGCTGAAAAAGAAATAAAAGAGAAAACTAAAGAAATCAACTATCAGGAAAAAAGGCTCAGACAGAAAGAAGAACTTCTTGATCGCAAAATTGAACAGGTTGAAAAACGAGAAATTGAACTGAATAAAAGAGAAAGAGAGATTGTTTCAAAAGAAAAAATCTTACAGGAAAAAGAAAATAATTATAATAAGCTCATTGCTGAGCAACAACATCTACTTGAAAAAATAGCTGGAATGAAGGAAGAAGAGGCAAAACAGGAACTGTTTAAAAAGATTGAGCAGGAATCAAGATTTGAAGCTGCAAAACTTATTAAAAAGATTGAAGAAGAGGCAAAACAGGAAGCTGATAAAAAAGCAAAAGAAATACTCAGTCTTGCAGTACAGAGGTATGCAAGTGATTATGTTGTTGATGCAACAGTAACTGCTGTTAGCCTTCCCAATGATGAAATGAAAGGCAGAATAATAGGAAGAGAAGGTAGAAATATAAGAGCATTTGAATCCTTAACAGGGGTTGATCTTGTTGTTGATGACACTCCTGAACTTGTCATACTTTCATCTTTTGATCCTATAAAGAGAGAAGTGGCTAGAATAGCACTTGAAAGATTGATTGTTGATGGAAGGATTCATCCTGCAAGAATAGAAGAAGTTATTGAAAAAGCTCGTAGAGATGTCGATACTGCGATACGGGATGAGGGCGAAAAGGCTGTATTTGAACTTGGATTAAGCGGGGTTCACCCAGAAATTATAAAACTAATAGGAAGATTAAAATATAGAACTTCTTACGGTCAAAATGTGTTACAACACTCAAAAGAAGTTGCGTGGCTGAGTGGACTTTTAGCAGGTGAACTTGATGTCAATATAAAACTGGCAAAAAGAGCCGGACTTCTTCATGATATAGGAAAAGCTGTTGATCATGAGATGGAGGGTTCACATCAGGAAATTGGAGCAATGCTTGCAAGAAAATATGGAGAAAGTGAAGAGGTGATAAATGCAATATTATCCCATCATGAAGATGTTGAATTTAGCTGTGTTGAATCAGCTCTGGTAGCTGCTGCTGATGCTCTTTCTGCAGCACGTCCAGGAGTAAGAAGAGAAACAATAGAAAATTATATAAAGAGATTGACAAAACTAGAGGAACTCGCAATGTCATTTCATGGAGTTCAGAATTGTTATGCAATTCAGGCAGGAAGAGAGGTTAGGCTTATTGTAGAACCTGAAATAGTTTCTGATGAAGAATGTGCTTTTATTGCAAGAGAGTTAAGTAAAAGAATCGAAAAAGAGTTGAGCTATCCAGGTCAGATTAAAGTGACAGTAATAAGAGAGTCAAGATTTATAGAATATGCAAAATAATGAAACATTGAATGTTATATTTATCGGTGATATAGTTGGTAAATCAGGAAGACAGAGTGTAAAAGTTTTACTTCCCAGACTTATTGAACAGCATAAAATTGAATTTGTCATTGCAAATGGAGAAAATGCAGCTGGTGGATTTGGTATAACTGAAAATGTTGCTCAAGAACTTTTCTCCTATGGAATTGATTTAATAACCACAGGTAATCATATATGGGATAAGAAAGAGGCTATTCCATATATTGCAAAAGAGTCAAGAATCTTAAGACCTTTAAATTATCCATCTGGAGTCCCAGGTACGGGTAGTATTGTGATCCCAACAAGGAAAAAAAATCTTATTGGAATATTGAATGTATGTGGAAGAGTTTTTATGAATTTACTGGAGTGTCCATTTAGAACAACTAAAGAGGAAATAAAAAAAATTAAGGAACAGACAAATATAATTTTTATAGACTTTCATGCAGAGGCAACTTCTGAAAAAATGGCTTTTGCACATTACTTTGATGGTCATGTAAGTGCGATAATTGGAACACATACTCATGTGCAAACAGCTGATGAGAAAATTTTACCAAAAGGTACTGCATATATTACTGATGTTGGAATGACAGGTCCTGAAGACTCTGTTATTGGATTTAAAAAAGATGAAGTTATAGAAAAATTTCTCGATCAAATGCCCAAGAAATTTGATGTCCCATCAATTTCTTCAATACTTTCCGCAGTAGTGGTAGAAGTGGATTCATTTTCTGGACTGGCAAAAAATATAAAAAGAATAAGTCTGAGATAATAGCTCTGGAAGTTTACAAAATATTGTTTTTCTGCTAATCTTAAATTATGAAATTTTTGATTATAAGTATTTTTATATTATTTTATCCTGTAATTGCATTTTCTGAATATGTTGGAACGGAGGTCTGTAAAAACTGTCATCTTACTGAGTATGAAAACTTTAAGAAGTATTCAAGAATGTCTCGTTCTTTTGAAGCAATTGAAAAAATGAAACATAAAATTACTTCAGAGGAGCTAAAAAGCTGTTTGCAATGTCATACTACAGGTTATGGTAAAAAAGGTGGTTTCGTAAGTATTGAAATAACACCACATCTTCAGCATACTGGCTGTGAAGTCTGTCACGGTCCTGGTAAAAAACATGTAGAAACAAGAGATCCTAGATTTATTCGTAAAAAATTGACACTGCAAATATGTGAATCCTGCCATACTGAAGAAAGAATACGAGCTTTTAGATTCAAGCCTCTTCTTCATGGAGGAGCTCACTAAATGTTCAGATTTATAACTCAGAAAATCGGTAATAAGCTGTTATTAACATTTATAGTGATATTAGTTGTGGTTATGTTTATAGAAATAAGTTTCAGAATTTATTTCGGACTTCCAGACAGGCTAAAAATTGCAGATGAGAGCAATAAAGAAATCATGGATACAATTTTTGCTACAATAAAACATCCTCTTACAGTTGGTGACAGTGAGACAATCCATAGAGACCTGGAAGAAATAGCAAGTAAATATACAAAAATAAATGTTTATTTATGCGACTTTAATAAACAGATTGCTTTTTCCACAGATAATAACAGTATCAATAAAAAAATTGATACTGTTATTGATAATAAAATTTTTTCTGAAATTATTACAGAGCATCTTGCTGGAAACAGTGAAGCCTCAATTTCAAAAGTTTTAAAAGTTCAGGGCAAAAGAAATTTAATTTCTATTTTACCTATAAAAAATTCACCTGAGTGTTTCCACTGTCATGGTTCTTCAAAAAATATTTTAGGTGCAATGATATTAAAAACAGATGTAGAGAATGTATATTTAACTGTCCAAGCTCAAATGTATAGATCTTTAACCCTTACAGTATTTGCTTTTTTACTTGCTATAGTTGTCATTAATTTCGTGGTTAACAGATTAATTAAAAAACCTCTTCATATTCTGATTGAGGCAACAGAGAGATTTTCAAAAGGTGAGATGTCAACTATCTCCAATTATCCCAAGGATGAGATTGGAACTCTATGTGAGACTTTTAACTGCATGGTCAATGAAGTTGCAAAGTCAAAAATGGAACTTGAAAAAGAACTTACAAGACGAGCGAGGTTGCTTGAAGAAAGGGAAGAACTTGTTGCCCTGCTACAGAAGGCAAATCAACAACTAAAAGAGCTTGATATATTAAAATCCTCATTCATTGCTAATATGTCACATGAGCTTAGAACTCCTATGAATGCCATCATTGGATATACTGATTTATTACTAGATGAAGTTGATGGACCTCTTAATGAAGAACAGAAAGCTTCACTCAAAAAAGTGGCTGCCAATGCAAGACATCTTCTTCAATTAATAAATGATGTTCTCGATATTTCAAAGATTGAGTCAGGCAAAATAGAGATTAGACCAAAAGAAGTTTATTTAAAAGAACTTATCGATGAAATAATTGTTACCTTTGAACCTTTGCTAACCAAAAAAGGATTAACGTTTTCCTTAAATATTGAGCCGGGTGCAGAAAAGCTTTATATAGATGAAGACAAAGCAAAACAGATTTTTATAAATTTAATATCAAATGCTGTAAAGTTTACCAATCAAGGTGGAATAACATTGAAAGCAAGAGTTTCAGAACGAGGAAAGGATTCAGAAGGGAATCCCCAGTTCGTAGAAATTTCAGTTTCGGATACAGGAATAGGAATTAAGAGAGAAGACCTTGATAAAATTTTCGATAAATTTGCCCAGGCAGATGTTTCAACAACAAGACAGTATGAAGGAACAGGACTTGGGCTAAGTATTGTTAGGGGTCTTGTTGCGCTTCACAAGGGTATGGTATGGGCGGAAAGTGAGTATGGAAAGGGAAGCACGTTTTATCTTCTTTTACCTTTCAAAAAGGAAGTTTTTGAAAGACCCGGTCCGGTTACAGAAGAAAAAATGGCTGAAGTATTGGCTCAATACTTCGAGGTCCCCAAAGAGGTATTTCTTCAGAATCCAACATACGAAGGTAAATTAGTACGATGCTGGGATTATACTCAGTGTGGACATGTTAATTGTCCTGAATATGGTTCTTCAGAGAAAAGATGCTGGCTTGCACTCGGTACGCATTGTAAAGGTATGAAAATATGCTCATATCCCGAGAAAACAGATTCATGTAGAATTTGTGAAGTTGTAAGAGATCTTGTCCTGCATCAGGAACCAGCAATAAAAGAAGTTTCAGAATCTTCCAATAAGGAAAAGGTTGTGCTTGCAATTGATGATAATCCAGATGCAATTGACCTGATAAGAAAGTATCTTGAAAAGGATTATAAAGTTATAGGGATTCTAAATAGTGAGGAAGCGGCTAAAAAGGCAAAAGAACTTAAACCAGTAGCAATTACTCTTGATATAATGATGCCTAAAAAAGATGGTTGGCAAGTTTTAAAAGAGCTTAAGTCAGATAAAGAAACACAAAACATTCCAGTTGTTATTGTTTCTATCATTGATAATAAAACACTGGCTTTCAGTCTCGGTGCAGCAGACTACTTTGTAAAGCCTCTTGATGGACATTCCCTTTTAAAAAAGATAAAGTCAATTGAAACTTATCGAGCAGTTAAAAAAGTTTTTATTCTTGAAAAAGATGAAACAACAGTGAAAGATCTGTTAAATGTATTAAAACAAACTGGTTATGATGTTAGTTCCACTTCAAACAGTAAAGAAGCTATTGAAATAGCTAAAAATTACAAACCTGATCTTTTAATTGTCAATATAACCGACCCTGATACAAGTGCTTATGATTTTATTGATTTTATAAAAACGTCTGTTGAACTGAAAGATATTCCAATGATTGCTTTGACAGATAAAGAATTAACAGATGAACAAAAAGACGTATTGAATGGAAGAATAAAAGAAATAATAAACAAGAGTCTCTTTTCAGAAGAACAACTGATTACAGAGCTAAAAAACAGTTTAAAAAAGATTGGAGGAATATCATGAAAAGAATTCTCATTGTTGATGATAATGATGACAGTAGAGAGCTTGTAAAAAAAATTCTAAAAAAATATGCTTATGAAATTATAGAGGCAATAGATGGAGAGGATGCTATAGCTAAAGCTGTTACATATAGGCCTGATTTAATATTGATGGATATTTCTATTCCTAAAATAGATGGGTACGAAGTAACGCGAAGGCTTAAAGCTCGACCTGATTTTAAAACCATTTCAATAATAGCTTTTACAGCTCATGCAATGAGAGGCGATCAGGAAAAAGCTTTTGCATCTGGATGTGATGGGTATATTTCAAAACCAATTAATGTAAGAGAGTTTCCAGAACAGATAAAAGTTTATTTGAAAGAAAAATGAGTAATCAGAAAGAAACCATTCTCATTGTTGATGATAATGTTGATACAGTAGAGCTTTTAAGAAAGAGATTGATATCAGAGGGATACAATACAATTGAAGCCTATGATGGTGAAGAGGCTTTAAAAAAAGTGTATGAAACTTTTCCCGATTTAATTATTCTTGATGTGATGATGCCGAAGATGAATGGATATGAGGTTTGTCAGCGGCTTAAAAATGATGAGTCAACTAAATTTATTCCAGTGATTATGCTAACTGCAAAAGCTGATGTGGAAAGCAAAGTTAAAGGACTTGATATTGGAGCGGATGATTATGTTCCAAAGCCATTTGATTACAGGGAGCTATCAGCAAGAATTCGTTCATTACTTGTAAAAAAGGCAACCTCACAGAAAGCTATTGAAGAAGAACGAACTGAAGCTATAAGGAAGCTTATTGACAGTCTTTCTCATGAAATAAGAAATCCAATTGTAACTCTGGTAGGATTTGCAAGAAAGGTATATGATAACCTTCCACCAGGTAACCCCAATAAACCTTATCTTACTGTTGTTCTTCAGGAAGCAGAAAGGCTGGAGAATCTATTAAAAGAAATTGTAAAACTAAAAATGATTGCTATTGGTTTTATGGAATATGTTGCACCTGTTAAGATTATAGAAGAAGTTCTTGAAGAATTTGAGCAGGAAGTTGAAGATAAATCTATAGAAGTTGAGACAGAGTTTCAATCAGTATCAAAGCTTTATATAGACAAAGAGCATTTTAAAATTGTACTTCGTAATATTATTAGAAACGCAATTGATTCAATGGATAAGAGTGAGAAACGTTTATTAAAAATATCAGTTGAACAACAAGAGAATAGTTTGGAGATAAGAATTTCTGATACAGGGGAAGGTATTCCCAAGGAATTTATTAAGAAAATATTTGAACCGTTTTTTACTTCTAAAATATATGGTCCAGGGCTTGGACTTACAGTTGCTTTAACAATTGTTCAATACTACAGAGGGTTTATTTCTGTTGAGAGTGAAGTAGGCAAAGGTACTACAATTAGTATAAGATTTCCTTATTCTTAATTTTATTTTTCAGAAACAATATTTATTATTTCTCTTAATTTAACAATTAAAATCAATCCAGGTATTGCTATCAAAAAAGTCAGAAGATAGAATGTTTCCCAACCTATAGCATCAACAACAAATCCAGATGTCGGGCTGATTATCACTCTGCCTAACGAAGCAAGTGATGAAAAAACTGCATATTGTGTTGCTGCAAATCTATGATTGCACAGAGCCATTAAAAGCGCTAAAAACGCAGTTGTTCCCATTCCACCGGTAAAATTTTCAATAATTACAGTGGATACAAACAATACAAAGCTTTTACCTGCTATGGCAAGAATCATAAACATCAAATTTGATAGTGCCTGAAATATCCCGAATAAAATTAAAGCCCGGTACAGGTTTATTTTTGTGAGTAACACTCCTCCAATAATTGAACCTGCAATTGCTGATATAAGTCCTCCAATTTTATTTACTGTGCCGATTTCTGTAAGTGAAAATCCTATACCCCTTATGAAAAAAGTGGTGCTTAAAGATCCTGCATATGCATCACCAAGTTTATACAGTATAATGAATAAGAGCAGCAAAAGGCTTTTTTCTCTTTTAAGCAATTCTTTAAATGGTTCAATGAAAGATTCCCGTAGTGTTCGAGGTTTGTTTATTCCATCAGGTTCATCAGCCCATAAAGTTGTTATAATGCCGATCACTAAAAGAGAGCTTATAACTGCTAATGCAACTTGCCATCCAAGATGGTCTGCAAGAAGCAGACAGAGTCCACCAGCAATAATTAATGCAATCCTGTATGCAGTTACAGCAAAAGATGCACCAAGACCTCTATCCTTTGGTTTTAGGATTTCTGTTCTGTATGCATCTATTGAGATATCCTGTGAAGCAGAAAAAAAGGCAACACCAGCTGCGATAGCGGAAAAAAGGATCAGATGCTTTGGTGTAAGTGTTATCATTAATGCAATCCCGAGCAGAATCAGTATCTGACAGATTAAAATCCATCCCCTTCTTCTACCAAGTTTCGGTATGTTAAATTTATCGAAAAATGGAGACCACAGAAATTTAAAACTATAAGGAAATGTAAGAATTGTTAATATACCGATTGTTTTTATATCAATGCCTTCAGAGGTAAGCCATGCCTGTAGTGTTCCACTGACAAGCGGAAAAGGAATTCCTGATGCAAAGCCAAGAACTGTTACTGTGGCAATATCTTTCGTTCGTTTAGTCATTAATCCATTCAATCTTTACTGGAAGCCTGCCGGAAGTCTTTAATCCATCTTTGAAAACATCTATAAATGCTGAAACAGCATTTATATTGGAGTCATAAACTAAGATAATTGTTTTTGCTCTTTTAAAAAAAGAGAATCTCATAATATATGGATTACCAAATGAAACAAAAACAGTATCATTACTTGAAAATATGTCTTTGATCATTATATTTTGTTCTTCACTCACTACATGTTCGTCTCCTGCTGCTTTTATATTTGTAAATACAGCAATTAGAGGTATAACGCCTGAAAGAGAAGTTTTTGAAAAATGAGTTAAATCGTATACAGAACCGAAGTAGTTTTTGAATGCCTCTTTTATCTCCTCACTATAACTTCCTGTAAGACAGGGAATAATCTTACGAGATTCCAGATCAGGTATTTCATTTTTGATAACTGTTACTGTTTTTTTGAATGCTCTTTGAATTATAAGACTACTGTCAACATTATTCGCTCTGGTATTTATATAATTATTGGTTACAGGAAAAGATCTTATCTTTTTCTTTAATCTATTAATCACAAACAATGCTTCTGTAATTCTGTTTTCAGTTATTAACCCGTAATTATACGCTGATTTTATCTCTTCCATTGCTTTATATGGATTTTCAGGATGTAAAACTATATCAGCTCCTGATTTAATGGCAAGAGCATGATGATTATTATAATTTTTTAAAGCTTTCATGTTCATTGCATCAGTAAGAACAGCCCCTTTAAAATCTAAAGTTTGTTTCAATAACTGATTAATTGCTTTTTCAGAAAGAGTTGCAGGTAAACTATCTATCTCTGGAATCATTAAGTGTCCAATCATCATTGAAGACACGCTTGCGTTAATTGCTTTTTTAAAAGGCTTAAGATGTATATCTAGAGACTCATTAATTGTTGGAAGCTCAATATGAGAGTCTATCTGTGTTCCACCATGACCAGGAAAGTGCTTTGCACATGTCAGTAATCCATTTGCTTCAAAAAAATTTATGATACAGTTTCCATACTCGGAAACTGTATCAGGATTATCTGAAAAAGCCCTTGTGCATATAATTGGATTTTGTGGAGCTGTATTTACATCAAGAACAGGTATGAGAGCAAGATTGATTCCTATGTCAGCCGCTTCCTTTATTACAATTGAATACAATGTTTTAAGCTCGTGTTCTTCATCAGGCAGATTAAAACCTGCAGTAATTCCCATCTGTGATGGAATTAGACTCGCTCTTTTTATCTGTTGCCCAACTCCTCTTTCTATATCAGATGCAATAATTAATGGCCTATGAGCAATACTTTGAAGATAGATAATAAAATTCTTTATTTTATCGTAGTCTCCACCAAAAACTATAAAGCCTCCAATCCCATCTCTGGTTAATTTTTCGATATACTGTCTGTAATCAGAATAATCAATGCTTTCACCATCAAGTCTTGCTATTATTAAATTTAAAAAATTCTCAGCAGTCATACAATTTTTATTATATCATCATATTTTGGTATAATTTTAAAAGAAGTTTTGGAGGTTAGATGGATAGATTAATTCTTATTCTTTCTTTGTTCTTTCTTGTCGCCTCTCCTGTTTTAGCAGAAGAAAACAGATACAGTATTCCTGTTGCTAATTCTCCAGTTATTGGATTTGAGAATGCTCCTGTTACGATAGTTGAATTTATTGATTATCAATGACCTCATTGTGTTGAGGTCGGTCCGACCATTGAGCGATTAGTAAAAGAATTTAGTGGAAATGTAAAACTTGTAATAAAGTTTTTTCCTTACAGGTATAGAGACTATGCAAGAATCGCTGCAGAGGCTGCTGTAGAAGCCTGGAGGCAGGGAAAGTTTACTGAGATGCATGAATTGTTAATAAAAAGGTCACCAAAGCTTAATAGAGAGTCTCTTATAAGTTATGCAAAAGAGCTTAATCTTGATGTTGAAAAATTTATAAAAGCAATAGATAATAATGAGGGAACGGATATAATTGACAGAGATTTAAAGCTCGCAAAAGAGCTTGATTTATATGTTACTCCAGCATTTTATATTAATGGAATTAAGGTTCTTGGAAGTAGAGACTATGATTATCTTAAAAATATAATTTTGAAGGAGCTGGAAAGTGTTAAGAAAAAATAAAATTACAGCTTTTTTGATTATATTGCTTTTAATTGTTATATTGATCAGCATTGAAAGTTTTGCTTCTGAAAAAAAGACAAAACAGCTTGAACCGTTGCCTCCACCTCCAGTGCCAAAGGATAATCCAATAAGCAAGGAGAAAATTGATCTAGGTAAAAAGCTTTTTTTTGATAGGCGTCTCTCAGGAGATGGAACTACAAGCTGTGCCAATTGTCATGACCCTGAGAAAGCATTTACAGATGCTTCAGAAATATCTCTTAGCTATCCAACTACAAGAAATTTCAGAAATGCGCCAACTTTGATGAATGTTGCTTATGCAAAATATCTTTTCTGGGATGGACGAGCAAAAACTCTGGAGGAGCAGGCAGAATTTCCTGTCATGTCTCCTTTTGAGATGAATCAAAATATTGATTTTGTTGAAGAAGAGATAAGAATTGTACCAGAATACAGAGAAGCATTTAAAAGAATTTTCGGTCAGGATGTAAATATAAAACTAATTGCAAAAGCAATAGCAGCATTTGAAAGAACTCTTATTTCAAACAATGCTCCAATTGATGGATACCTTAAAGGAGATAAAAATTCATTAAGCTCTGAGGCTAAAAAAGGACTGGAGATATTTATAGGAAAAGGAAAGTGCATAGAATGTCACTATGGAGCATACTTAAGTGATCAAAAATTTCATGCTCTTATGGTGCCAGAAAATCCAAAATACGCAAATGAAGAAAAATTTATAGTGACAAGACGTTATATTGCAAAAATAAACAAATATCCAGATTATATGAATATAAAAGAAGACCTTGGCAGATACTTCAACACCAAGCAAAAGAGAGATTACAGAGCATTTAAAACTCCCACATTGAGAGAAATTGCAAAAACTTCTCCGTATATGCATAACGGCATATTTAAAAGCCTTGATGAAGTAATAGACTTTTTTAATAAAGGTGGTGGATATGGTAATAAACTATTAAAACCAATGAATTTAACTGATGAGGAAAAGAAAGCATTGAAAACATTTCTGGTTGAAGCATTGTCAGGTGCAGACTTAAACATAAAACCAGCGGAGGTACCATGAATTTTGATGAAATAATAAAAGAAAAGCCTCATCTTCAAAGCCCTCTTGAGCTTTATATGAAAATCAAAGAGTTAACCGAACAGTGTAAGAAGGAAAGAGAAAGGATGAAACTTGACAGTGATGTGTCATTAATTGATATTGTACTTAAAAATTTTTCAACAGTTTTTCAGATTCCCTATGAGTCACTTTCCTTTCTAAAGGATGAAGTTTTAAAAAGCGGTAAAAACATTATAAAAGAGCCATCATCTCTGTGGTCTCTTCAAATTCAGAGTGAGGAACTTTCAAAGGAAGAAGTTGATAGGATGTTATTTATATTGAGTAAGCCCTTTTTTGTATTTTTAAGGCGGGACGGGCAACAGGCATCATTTATGGAAACAGGAAAATGCCCGATTTGTGGTACAGAATCATCACTTTCGATGATTACAGAAAACAATGAAAAAATAATGATATGTCCACTGTGTGAACATGGTGGAAGCTTTTTCAGAATAGGATGCCCTTATTGTTTTAATAAAGATTCGAGCAAAATTGAACTTCTCCTTGATGAGGAAGAGATAAGAGCTGAACTATGTCTTGAGTGCAACACATATATAAAAAGTTTTAAAGAAAATCACTATATGAAATATAGAGATCCATTCTTGATTGATTTAGTGAGCTTACCGCTTGATATAGTAGTTCAGAAAAGAGGATATATAAGACGTTCGCCTAACATTGTTGGATTAAGGAGGATTTAAGGTAATGGGTGGTAAAAAATTTTTTCATGAAGTTATCTCACTTGAAGAGGCAAAGGGCAGACTATTTAAGGCTTTCATAGAAAGAATACAAACTCCAATTGACAGCGAGATTATCGATGTAAAAAATGCTCTTGGAAGAGTCACAGCACAGGCTGTATTTGCAAAGTTTTCTTCTCCATATTTTCATTCTGCTGCGATGGATGGGTATGCTTTAAGAGCCCGTGATACATTCACTGCAACTGAAAGAGAACCTGTAAGACTTAAGATAGGTGTTGATGCCCACTGGATTGAGACAGGAGATCCTCTGCCTGATGGTTTTGATGCTGTTATTCCTGTTGAAGATGTTAATTTGCGTGATGGTTTTATAGAGATATATGCTTCTGTGCCGCCTTACAATGATGTAAGACCAATTGGAGAGGACATTGTTGCAACAGAGTTGATAATTCCTGAAAGTCACGTTGTACGTGCTGCTGATATTGGAGCAATTCTTGCAAGCGGTATCTGTACAATAGATGTCCGCAGAAAACCCTTAATAGGCATTATTCCTACAGGTTCAGAACTAATAGATGCTTCAAAAATAAAGGAAAAAATGCCTGAACCTCCGCAACTAATCGAATATAATTCAGCAGTTCTTGCAAGTTTAACAACTCAGACAGGAGCAGAACCAAAAATTTATTCAATTGTAAGAGATGAAGAAAAAGAAATTAAAGATGCAATTTTAAATGCCTTAAAAGAATGTGATATTGTTTTATTAAATGCTGGTTCTGGTTATGGTAAGGAAGATTTCACATACAAGGTAATCAATGAACTCGGAGAAGTTTTAATAAATGGCGTTGCGATAAGACCCGGTAAACCGTTCATTGCAGGGTTTGTGAATAATAAACCTGTTTTAGGAATTCCTGGATATCCTGTTTCTTCTTTTTTGAGTTTTGAGCTTTTTGTTCGACCTTTGATGGAATTCTATCTTGGTACAAAAATACAGAAAGAGGAAAAGCTACAAGGTATACTTTCTAGACAGATTTCATCAAATATAGGTGTTGATGAATTTGTGAGGGTAAAAGTTGGCAGAGTAGGGAAAAAATATATTGTAACACCATTGGGTAGAGGAGCCGGGCTTCTTATGTCTATTGTAAGGGCTGATGGTTATATTGTTATTCCGAGAGGTTCTGAAGGATTTTCTCAGGGAACTGAAATTGCTGTCAATTTATGGAGAACAAGGGAAGAAATTGATAATACAGTAGTCTGTATTGGAAGCCATGATAATACACTGGATGTGCTTTATAACTTTGTAAGAAAGCATTATCCTGATGTGACACTTTCCAGTGCTCATGTTGGTTCAATGGGTGGTCTTGTGGCAATAAAAAATGGTGAGGCACACATTGCAGGTACACATTTACTTGATGAGCAAACAGGGGAGTATAATATTCCATTTATTAAACGCTTGATGCCTGAAAAGAAAGTTGTACTGTTTAATCTTGTTTATCGTATTCAGGGCTTTATTGTTAAGAAGGGAAACCCAAAAGGTATTAAAGGATTTGAAGACCTTGCTCGTGACGATGTGGTTTTTATAAATAGGCAGGCTGGATCTGGAACAAGACTTTTACTTGACAAACATTTAAAGGAACTTGGAATTGATCCATCAAAGATAAAAGGATACGACAGGGATGAGTATACACATATGGGTATAGCATCAGCAGTACTCACAGGAAGAGCTGATGTTGGGCTTGGCATACTATCTGCTGCACAAGCACTCGGACTTGATTTTATACCTGTTACTGAAGAAAGATATGATATTTTAATTCCGCAGGAATTTCTTGATCTTTCAACAGTTAAATCGGTTTTAAATATTATAAAAGAAGATGAAGAATTCAGAGAAACTGTAAAGTCTCTTGGTGGATATGATACCCGTGATATGGGGAAAATTATTTATAAAAACTAAGTTTCGTTGTTTTTTACTTTTTCTAGAGCCTTTTCAACTGATTCTTTATCAGCATCAATTATTCTTTTGGCACCGATAAACCTACTTATATAATAAGGTGCCTCCAGGCTGTCAATTGTAATCTTTTTTGATCTGCTTGATGCATGAATAAATAAGTTATCTCCAATATATATTCCTACATGTGATGGAAATCTAGCATAGGTTTTAAAAAATACAAGGTCTCCAGGTTGAAGTTCACTTTTTGATACCGGTATTCCAACTGTAAACTGTTCTCTGGCACTTCTTGGCAGATTAAAGCCAACCATGGAATAGACTTTTTTTACAAAAAATGAACAATCAAGTCCGCTAAAACTATTTCCACCAAATCTATATGGCAGATGAAGCATTTTTTTTGCAAATAAAATAAGCCTGTCTGTCATACTTAACTGAGATAAATCTTCATTTTGCTTCAGCGAATCAATTTCTTCTATTTTGTTATTAATATCAACTTTTGCAGTGGCTAATACAGGAATTTTTTCATCCTTTTTTGTTGAAAGATTTTCCTGCGTTTTTCCCGGAGCTTTTACAATGAGTTTTTGTCCTATATTAAGCTTATTGTTTTGAAGTTTATTAATTTTTTTGATCTCATTAACTGAAGTATTATATATTCTGGCGATTTTAGAAAGAGTTTCGCCTTTTTTCACTATATGATACTTTGCTTCAGTATTATTATTTTTGAGTTCGTTTGGGTTTTGTGTCACTTTATTATCTTTGTCAGGTATTTCTAATTTCATTCCTATTTGTAATTTATTATTTTTTAAATTATTTGTTTTTTTAATTTCATTCACAGAGATATTAAATTTTTTTGAAATTTGCCAGATGTTGTCACCTTTTTTTACAGTATATGTTTGTGCAAAAACAAGGCAGGGCAAAAGAAGCAATACTGATATAAAAAAAGTTATTTTTTTACTCATAAGTCACCTCCTCAAGCTGCATTTATCTTTTGTAACTCATAGAACCCTGGCAGTTCACTTAAACTTGAAAGACCGAAAAGTTTTAAAAATTCCTTTGTTGTAACATAAAGAAAGGGTCTGCCAGGTACATCTTTTTTCCCTACAATTTTTATAAGCTTTTTTTCTATAAGACTTTTGATAGCATAATCAGAATTTACATTTCTTATTTTTTCTACTTCTGCTTTGGTGATAGGTTGTTTATAAGCAATGATAGCCAGAGTTTCAAAAGCTTGCTCAGACAGTTTATTATTTGCATTCAAATTTTTAAAAATTTTTATCCAATCAGCATTTTCGGGATTTGTAACCATTTGATAGGAATCTTCTATATTTATAATGATGATTCCTGAATTTCGTGATTTATATTCATTAATTAATTCATTAATTACTTCTTTAATGTGATTTTCTGATATATTTAAAATAGTTTTTAGAATTTTTATTGACACAGGCTTTTCTGCTATGAATAATATAGATTCTATAATGGACTTGAGCTGTTCTTTCTGGGTGAATAGATTCATAGCGGTGATATTATAAAAAATTAATTTAGAAAAAATCAATCAATTTTTTGATATAAAATGTGTTAAGAACTAATTAATTTTTTAATTTACGATGTATCAGGTGGAAATATGAGAGATGATAGATTTTTTATGAAAAAAGCTCTGCTTCTTGCAAAAAAAGCAGGCTGGAAAACCTCTCCCAATCCAATGGTTGGTGCGGTTATTGTAAAAAATGGAGAAATAATATCGAGAGGTTTTCATAAAAAAGCAGGCTTGCCTCATGCTGAAGCTGAAGCCATCATGAATGCAAAACAATCAATTAAAGGTGCAACTCTTTATGTGAATCTTGAACCCTGTTGTCACAGAGATAAAAAAACTCCTCCATGTACAGATGCAATAATCAATTCAGGTATTAAAAGAGTTGTTATTGCTATGAAAGATCCTAATCCAAAGGTATCAGGGAAGGGTATAGAAATTTTAAGAAATAATAAAATTGAAGTTATAGAAGGAATTCTTGAAGATGAAGCAAAAAAATTAAACGAGTTTTATATAAAGTATATAACGACAAATACTCCTTTTGTAATTCTTAAAATAGCGATGACGCTTGATGGTAAGATAGCAACTCCGTCTGGTGAATCCAAATGGATTACATCAGAAAAATCAAGAAAACTGGTTCATATAATGCGTGGAAGGGTAGATGCTATACTTTCTGCATATGGTACTATTTTAAAGGATAATCCTTTATTTACAGCCAGAGTCAAAGATTCTAAAAATCCTGTTAGAGTTATAATAGACCCTGAACTTAAAATTCCTTTGAACTATCATGTTTATAATCCTCCTCCAGATACAATAGTAGTGGTTAATGAAAGAAAGTTGAAAAATAGTAAATTGGAATGTTTAAGACAGAAAGGAATAGAGGTGATACATTTTTCTTCTGATAAAGTAGATTTAAAATGGCTTATGGAAGAATTGGCTAAGAGGCATATAATGTCTGTTATGATTGAAGGCGGTTCTTCATTGAATTCTTATGCTCTGTGGAATGGCATTGTGGATAAGATAATGATTTTTATTGCTCCCAAGATAATCGGTGGGGCACAATCCTATCCCAGTGTGGGAGGAAAGGTTTATAAAAATCTTGATGAAGCTTTTATAATTAAAGATTTGAAAATAAAAAGGCTTGCAAACGATATTTTAATAGAAGGACATATAGAAACAGGTTGAAATTTTTTACATTTTAATGTAAAGTTATATTAAAGTTTTTTTAGAAAGGAGGTGAAAGAGGATGAAAAAAGTTCTAGTATTAGTAATAGCTGTTATGTTTACTTTTGCCTTTGGTTGTGCGTCAAAGGATTATGTTAAACAGCAGACCGATCCTCTTGCTGACAGAATTGGAAAGTTAGAAAGCCAAGTAAACAATCTTGACGCCAGGGTTAGTGCTCTTGAAAAGAAAGCTGGTGAATCAACAACAGCAGCAGATGATGCAACAAGGAGAGCTGAAGCTGCCGCACAGAAAGCAGATGACGCAGCAAAGAGAGCTGAAGCTGCTGCAGAGAAAGCAGGTAAAGCCTTTGAACTTCAGCAAAAGAAGTAATTTTGAATTTTTTCAGAGCCACGGTTCCTGTAATAGGAGCTGTGGCTCTTTATTTTTAATGCTTACAGATGTTGGAATGCCAGTTTTTTGTTTGATTACACTATAAAGTTTGAAAGTATCTACATATTTTAAAATTCCTTTTTTGGCAAGTTGTTCCATTGCATTCTGAAGATAATCAAAATTCTGTAGCTGATCATCTCTATGAACTTCAACATAAACATCATTATTAATTTTAGCTACTTTTACAGGCTGCCTAACAATTATTACTTCAGTTCCAACAGGAACCATATCAAACAGTTGAGGAATATCTTCAGGATAAAGTCTGATGCATCCATGTGTAACTTTTCTACCAACAGCCCAGGGTCTGTTTGTTCCGTGAATTAAATAGCTCAATCCTGATAGCCTCATTGCATGTGTCCCCAATGGATTATCAGGCCCCGGCGGTACAACTGCAGGAAGTTCAGGCCTTTCTTTTTTGATTGATTCAGGTACATACCATGGAGGATTGATAATTTTATGAGATATTTTAAATTTACCCAGTGGAGTTTCAACTCCATCATCACCTATACCAATTGGAAATGTTGTAACTAATTCTTCTTTGCCTTTTTTATAAAAATAATAGAGTCTCATTTCAGAAAGATTTATAATAATTCCATGAAAGTTATTTTGTTTTTCAGGTAAAATCCAGAATGTTGGAATTATAACTTTACTTCCTTCTTCAGGAACAAAAGGATCAAATTCTGGGTTAGCATCAACTATTTCGTTGTAACCTAAATCATAATGTCTGGCTATTTCGATTAAAGACTCACCCTTGTTTACTATGTGAGTTTTAATGCTTCCTACAAGTGAAATACTATTGGAAAGTGAAAACGTCTCTCCTGAGGAGTTATTGAAACTTAAAAGTGTAAAACATAAAATAATTGGCAAATAAAATTTTAAATTATTTGTAATTTTTTTAAAATTCGAGATTAATTTATTTTTTTTTATATGCATATATTACACTTATAATGATTTAATTGCGTTCAATTTAGCTTAAAAATATAATTTATTAAATTTCCAAATTAAAAGTCAATTAGTAAGAATTTTTTATAAATATAGTGATAGTGATGAAATAACAAATTGCATATAAATCTACTTTAACACCCGCGCTTAAACTCCTTTAAGATGTCTCCTAAAGCTTTCCCTGCTTTTTCATGAATAACGACTTCAGCCAGCTCATCCATTGGTGTTTCTGTTTGATTTATAAATATCAATTTTGCGCCGGAGTGATAGGCTAATTGAGGAAGTCCTGCTGCAGGGTAAACCTGTAGAGATGTTCCAACAACCAGCATTAAATCACACTGAGAGGATGCTGTTTGAGCCAGGTTAAATTCACGCTCAGGCATTGATTCTCCGAAAAATATTATTTTTGGTTTTATTACGCCACCACAGTTTGAACATCTTACATCAGCTATGTCTTCTTTCAAAAATTCGATGATTTCTTCGATTTTATAGAATCTTCCACAATCAATACACAGGGCTTCACGGTTATTCCCGTGTATTTCTATAACCTGTTTGCTTCCTGCCAATTGGTGAAGTCCGTCAATATTTTGAGTGATTACATACTTCAGTAACCCCATTTTTTCAAGCTTTGCAAGAGCATAGTGAGCTTCATTGGGTTTTGCATTAAGGAGTTCAGGTAGAAGCTCTTTTTTCATTTCCCAGAACTCCTGTCGTGCCTGTCTATTTATAATAAACTCATCAAATGTTATCATTTTGAACCTCTGCCATAATCCTCTAGGAGAGCGAAAATCGGGAATCCCGGATTCTGTAGAGACTCCAGCACCTGTAAGTGCTACAGCATAAGTGGAGTTTTTAATAAACTCTACTGTTTTTTCAATTTTTTCTTGATAATTCATATTTTTTAAGTTATATTAAATTTATGAAACTTAAGTCAAACCTTAAAAAATCTAATGCAGTTAGTTTAATTTATCTTTTCGGTTTATTGCTCGCTTCTGCTGAGCTTATTTCTCATTTTCTCGGAAAAAGTCTTTGCACTACAGGAGGCTGTCGTATTGTTGAGTCTTTTGTTAAAGGAGGAGATTTAGTGCTTCTTATCATTGGAGTGGTGCTTTTTGGAAGTTTATTATTTATTTCATTGAGTAAACACCGGATATTAAATAATATTCATTTGTTAATTCTTATTTCAGCTATGTGTGTTGAGGGATATCTTGTTGGTTTCCAACTTTTTATAATCCATGAGATATGTGTTTTTTGTCTTACTGTTTTTACTCTCATAACTATAGCGACACTGATAAAGTTTATTCAGGGAGATAAAGAATTAATCTTTGCTTTTGTTGCATTTGTATCTGTATTTTTTGTTACTTATCTTGTGAATCCTCAAATCGGAAACTTTCCTGCAAGCCAGTATGTACTTGTCTATTCAAAGAGTTGCCCTAATTGTGAAGAAGTGATTCAGTTTTGCAAACAGTATAAACTGCCTGTTACTCCTGTTGAGGTTAGCCATCTTAGCGGTACTTTTAAAGCACTTAATATTAACTCAGTCCCTGTTCTCTTTTGTGATGAAGGAATGCGTAAGCACCTCATACTAGGCAAAGAAAACATAAAGGACTATCTTATTGCAAAACTTCCTGCAAAACATACGAACGAAGAAGGACTCTGTCCTATTTTTGAACAGGGTAAGTGCAAATAAGAAGTTCTTTCAGTTTTAAACCATTCTTTACTGCATAGCCCATATAGTCATTGTCAAAATAAACATAAGTTTCACAAGCCCATTGTTTAATTTTATTAGCCCATTTATTCAGTTCCTCTATTGTGTACTCAGAAGCATAAAGATGTTGTGAGCCATGTAATCTTGCATAAACAAAATCTGCTGTAACTGCTTCACAATATGGAAATTTTCCAGCTGAATCTGCAATGCAGGAGGCTATGCTGTGTTCTTTCAATATCTCAAAGAATTTATCGTTTATAAATGTCTTGTTTCTTACTTCCATGGTGTATTTGTATTTTTTATCAAGAATTAATAAAAAATCACTGATTAATGATATGTCGAATTTTAAACTCGGAGGAAGCTGAATTAAAATAACTCCGAGTTTGTCTTTTAATGTCCCATATCTGTCAAGAAAATAATCCACAAGAGATTTGTCTACTTTAAGCTTTTTAAAATGTGTTATCTGCCTTGACATTTTTATTGAAAATAGGAATTCTGCCGGTGATAAAGAGTACCATTTTTGAAATGTAGAAGGTTCTACGTCCCTGTAAAATGTAACATTTATTTCAACTGTTGAAAAATATTTACAGTAAAATGAAAACCATTCAGATGGTTTTAAATCTTCTGGATAAAATATCCCTTTCCAGTGCCCATACTGCCAGCCAGATGTTCCGATGTGATATTTTACTCCTCTTTGTAAATCCTGCTCCATAAATCTTCGTAATAAAATAGCTTTTTAAAAAGCCATGTTCTGTTTTTTAAATTCCATTCAATTGTGGATTTTAGTCCTGAGTCAAACTTTGTTGTAGGTGCCCAGCTTGTGCTATTTTTTATTTTTTCGCTCATTATTGCAATTCGTTTTTCATGTCCAGGACGATCTGGCAGATATTTTATTAGACTGTCAGGTTTTTCAAGTAGTTCAAGAATTTGCTTAACAATATCAATCACTTTGAATCTTTCGCCGCTTCCAATGTTGTATACTTCACCTGGTTTTCCCTTTTCAAGAAGTGTAAAAATAGCACGTATACAATCACACAGATAAAGCCATTCACGAATAATCTCACCTGTACCATAAACTGGAATCTGGTCATTTCTCAATGCCTTAAGAATCGTCATAGGAATAAGTCTTTCAGGATTTTGCCATGGTCCATAGATACTGCATAATCTGACAGTAATCACAGGAAGTTTTAAAGCCCTCCAGTAAACCTGTCCGAGCATATCTGCAGAGGCTTTACTCACTGCATAAGGTGAACGAGGATTTAAAGGACAGTCTTCATCTCTTTCTCCTTCTTTAATTTCACCATATTCTTCATAAGATGTAATATTGAAAAACCTTCCTACTTCAAAATATTTGACAAGCTCTAGAAGATATATTGTGCCTATAATATTGGTTTCCATAAATATATTTGGTTCTGTAACTGACCTGTCTATATTCGTTTCTGCAGCAAAATGTAATACTGCTTCAGGTTTTTTCTTTTCAAATATCCTTTTTAACTCTTCTTTGTCCAGTATGTCAGTATTGTAAAAATCTATTCTGTCCTGAATTGGTTTAAGTCTGTCCATATCTCCAGCATATGTTAGTTTATCAACTACTGTAACTTTCCATCCCTTTCTTGCCGCCAATCTGACAAAATCACTACCAAGAAAACCGGCTCCCCCAGTGACAAGCACTTTCATGCTTAAGCCTCCAGAATTTTTTTAGTTATTATACCAAAATTAAAACAGGATGTTTTAAAATATTTTTGTAAATAAAACTTATTAGAGGTGAAGTGGAAAATGCCGATTTATGAATATGAATGCCTTAAATGTCACAAAATTCATGAAATTGTTCAGAAAATCAGCGACAAGCCTTTGAATAATTGTCCTGAATGCGGAGGAAGGCTGAGAAAACTGATCTCGCAATCTTCTTTTATTCTTAAAGGCAGTGGTTGGTATGTAACAGACTATGCACGTAAAAATAATAATTCTGGTAATGGTTCAACTAACAAACAATCAAATGCTCAATCTACAAAAACAAATACTAAATGATTAAGCCACATATTCATGTTCCATATAGCAGGATTTTTGAATATGTGGATCTTATTAAAGAGAACAAACTCAATATTGAACTATATTTCGATGCTCAAAGTCTTGACAGTATCAAAAAAGAAGATATTAAAAAATTACGGAAGGCTTTATTTTATGAGCCTTCTTTGTCATTACATGGTCCGTTTATGGATCTGTCACCAGGCGCAGTTGATAATAAAATAAAAGAAGTTACACTTGTAAGATTTAATCAGGTTTTTGATATTGCCGAGGAATTATGTCCCGCATCTATAGTTTTTCATTCAGGTTATGAAAAATGGAAATATGCTTTCAGGGTAGATATATGGCTTGAAGAAAGTCTTAAAACATGGGAAAAAATTTTACCAAGAGCAGAGCAATTAGATATTAAAATTGCAATAGAAAATATTTTTGAAGAAGAACCAGAAAGCCTTACCCTTCTCATGAAGAGTATAGATTCTCCTTATTTTGGAATATGTTTTGATACTGGACATTTTAATCTTTTTTCAAAAAAGGATATTAAAGAATGGATTTCATGCCTTGGCAATTATATTTTTGAACTTCATCTTCATGATAACCATAAACACTTTGATGAGCATCTTTCTATAGGTAGTGGTTGTTTTGATTTTAAAAAATTTTTTGACCTAATTAATGGAATTGATTGTATTTACACAATTGAGGCTCATTCAGCTGAGGATGTATTTAAAAGTATCAAAATGCTTGATGAATTGATTAAATAAAACTTATTATGGTATTTTATGTTTAAATAGCTTAATAGAAGGATAAAACCATGGCAAAGATGAAAGGTGCAGAAATTTTCATTGAATGTTTGAAGACAGAAGGGGTAAAGCATGTTTTTGGTTATCCTGGAGGAGTGATTCTTGATATTTTTGACCTTCTTTATGATGATCCTGATATAAAGCTGATACTTACCAGACACGAACAGGGAGCTACTCATGCAGCGGATGGATATGCAAGAGTAACGGGTAAGCCAGGGGTAGTTCTTGTAACCAGTGGTCCTGGTGCAACAAATACCGTAACAGGTATTGCAAATGCTTATATGGACTCTGTTCCTCTTGTTATTTTTACCGGACAGGTTCCCACATTTTTGATTGGAAATGATGCCTTTCAGGAAGCAGATATTGTAGGAATTACAAGGCCATGCACAAAATACAACATTCTTGTAAAAGATACAAAAGACCTTGCAAGACAGATAAGAGAAGCTTTTTATATTGCAATCTCAGGCAGACCTGGACCTGTACTTATAGATTTACCTAGAGATGTGAGTCAGGGGAAAGCTGAGTTTATATGGCCTGAGAAGATATATATAAGAAGTTATAATCCTACATATGAGGGCAATTTCTATATGATAAAAAAGGCGGCTCAAGAGATTGCTAAAGCTAAAAAGCCTGTTATTATTGCCGGTGGTGGCTGTATTATTTCTGAGGCTCATGAGTATCTCAAGGAACTTGCAGAATTTGCCCAGATTCCAGTAGTTAATACTCTCATGGGACTTGGAAGCTTTCCCGGGACACATGAGCTGTCACTGGGGATGCTTGGCATGCATGGAACATATTATGCAAATATGGCTGTTCAAAATGCGGATTTAATAGTTGCAATTGGAATGAGATTTGATGACAGAGTTACAGGAAAGGCAGATGAATTTGCTCCTGGTGCTAAAATTATTCATATTGATATTGACCCCACATCAATTCGTAAAAATGTAAGAGTTGATATCCCGATAGTTGGAGATGTAAGCAGGGTATTGAAAGTACTTAATAAAATTTTGAAAGAAGACATCAAACCACAGTGGAAAGAGGTCAGAAAAGCATGGTTAAAGCAAATAAATCAGTGGAAAAAAGAAAGACCACTGACTTATGAATTTGATCCTGATGTAATAAAACCTCAATATGTGATTGAAAAAATATACGAAGTTACTAAAGGTGATGCTATCATTACAACTGAGGTTGGGCAGAATCAGATGTGGGCTGCACAGTTTTATAAATTTGATAAACCTCGCAGGTTTGTGACATCAGGGGGACTTGGAACGATGGGATTTGGTTTTCCTGCTGCAATTGGTGCTCAGCTTGCTTTTCCTGACATGGCTGTAATAGATATCGCAGGAGATGGAAGCATTCAGATGAATATTCAGGAGCTTGCAACTGCTGTGATATATGACCTTCCTGTAAAGGTTGCAATCCTTAATAACAGCTATCTTGGGATGGTAAGGCAGTGGCAGGAACTTTTCTATAATGAAAGATATTCTCATACGTATTTGAGTACAGCACCTGATTTTATAAAAGTTGCAGAATCCTATGGTGCTGTTGGACTTAGAGCGACAAAACCATCTGAGGTGGAGCCTGTAATTAAAGAGGCTTTATCAGTTAAAAAACCTGTTTTTATGGATTTCATTGTTGACTGGAAAGAAAAGGTTTATCCTATGGTTCCTCCAGGAGCTTCTATTGACCAGATGATTTTTGAAGAAAAGAAAAAAGAGCGTAAACTGAAAGCGGTTAAATAGGAGGAAACTGTGAGACATACAATATCTGTTCTGGTGGAAAATAAGTTCGGTGTTCTGGCAAGAATTGCTGGATTGTTCAGTGGAAGAGGCTATAATATCGAGAGTTTATCAGTAGGTGAAACCATTGACCCTCAGATTTCTATAATGACAATTATCACTACAGGAGATGATAGCGTTATTGAGCAGATTACAAAACAACTCAACAGATTGGTTGATGTTATAAAGGTTATTGATTTAACTGAAATAGACCATGTTGAAAGAGAGATGGTCTTAATGAAAATTGTTCCAAGGAAAGAAAATAGACTGGAAGTATTGAAAACAGTTGAAATATTTAGAGGTAGGGTAGTTGATTCAGGACCAACAACATATACGATAGAGGTTACAGGAGATGAAAAGAAAATTCAGGCGTTTATAGAACTTATGAAACCAATGGGAATAAAAGAATTTGTCAGAACAGGCAAAGTAGCCATTCCAAGAGAACTGTCTCAAAAAAAACAATAAAAAATTCAATATACTAGGAGGAAAAATGGCAGAGAAGGGTAAAATATATCTAATTGATGTAACAAATAGAGATGGGGTTCAGACTTCAAGAATACTGCTTCCGAAGCTTTCAAAGACAATGCTTAATTTATATCTTGATGAGATGGGAGTATATCAGAGTGAGATTGGTTTTCCTACATTAAAACATGAAGTAAACTATATTAATGCCAACCTAGATCTTGCAGAACTCGGAGCATTTAAAAGAATTCATCTTGAAGGATGGGCAAGGGCGATACCAGAGGATGTTGAGCTTGTATTTAAAAATTGTCCAAAAATAAAACATCTTAATCTTTCAGTTTCAACATCAGAGATAATGATTCAGGGTAAGTTTCAGGGAAGGAAGACATTTAACGATATAGTTAAGGGGATGTATGAAGCAGTAAAACTAGCCAAAGAACTCGGTGCAGAAACAGTTGGGTTTAATGCAGAGGACGCTTCCAGGACAGAGTTAAGCAGGTTAATTGAGTTTATACTTGCCGGGAAAGAGGCTGGAGGAGATAGATTCAGATACTGTGATACGGTTGGTTGTGAAGATCCAATAACAATTTATGAAAGAATTCACACGCTTGCACTTGCCACACAGATTCCAATTGAGATGCATTGCCATAATGACCTTGGGATGGCAGAGGCTGTTTCAGTGGCAGGAGCTCAGGGTACAGTTGAAGCAGGAGTAGACAGCTTTATAAATACAACTGTTAATGGATATGGTGAAAGGGCAGGTAATGCAGATCTGGTTTCTACCATACTTGCATTGAAGTTTTCTCATGGCTTGAAGGAGAAGTGTCCGATTGATAATCATATAAATTTAAAACTTGCATGGAAAATTGCAAAATATGCATCCTATGCATTTAATATTCCAATTCCAATAAATCAACCTGGAGTAGGAGCAAATGCTTTTGCGCATGAGTCAGGAATACATGCAGATGGAGTATTAAAAGACAGGGCAAACTATGAACTTTACTCTCCAGAAGATGTTGGCAGAGGAGAACCAGAGCTACTTGAAACTGGAAGGATTATCACAACTGGAGAGTATGGTGGAATAAAAGGTTTTAGATATGTCTATAGCAAACTCGGAATAGAGTTTCCGGATGACAATGAAGCGAGAAAAATTCTTGAACTTGTCCAGTATGCAAATCTTCATACACAAAAACCACTTACAGATGATGAACTGAGATTTATTGCAACTTATCCTGAAATTGTCAGACAGATTCTTACTGTTACACCATAAAAAGGAGGCAATTTTATATGTACAAAATCACGCTTATTCCTGGTGATGGTATAGGTCCTGAAATTTCTGAGGCTATGAAAAAAGTAGTTGAAGCCACAGGAGTTCCTGTTGAATGGGAGATCGAGAATGCAGGCGAGGAAGTTTATTTAAAAGAAGGGACACCACTTCCAACAAGAGTGACTGATTCAATAAAGAAAAACAAAATTGCAATTAAAGGACCGATAACAACTCCTGTTGGTACAGGTTTTAGAAGTGTAAATGTTACATTAAGGCAGACTCTTGATCTTTATGCCTGTGTCAGGCCGTGCAAGAGTTTTAAAGGTGCAAGAACAAAGTATGAAAATATTGATCTTGTTATAGTAAGGGAAAACACGGAAGACCTATATGCAGGCATAGAATTTAAAAAAGGTGAGTCTGAAACCATTGATTTAATCAATTTTATAGAAAAAAAATCAGGTAGAAAGATAAGAGAAGATTCTGGAATAAGCATTAAACCGATTTCAGTATTTGGGACAGAAAGAATTGTCAGATTTGCTTTTGAGTTTGCAAGAAAAAATAGTCGCAAAAAAGTAACTGCTGTGCATAAAGCAAATATTATGAAATACACTGATGGATTGTTTCTTGAGGTGGCAAGGCAGGTTGCTCAAAAATATCCAGATATCGAGTTTGAAGACAGAATAGTCGATAACATGTGTATGCAGCTTGTTCAAAAACCTGAGCTTTATGATGTTTTGGTTTTACCGAATCTATATGGAGACATAATAAGTGACCTCGCAGCAGGTCTTATTGGTGGACTTGGTCTGGCTCCTGGTGCAAACATTGGAGATGAATATGCAGTATTTGAACCAACTCATGGAAGTGCGCCAAAATATAAGGGATTGAATAAGGTTAATCCTTTTGCTATGATTCTAAGTGCGGTTATGATGCTGAGACATATAGGAGAGTTTGAAGCAGCAAATAAAATTGAAAGAGCTGTTGCTGAGATAATTGAAGAAGGTAAAGTTCTTACCTATGATATGAAATCATCGGATGATTCAACTCTACCAGTAGGAACACAGGAGGTGGCATTAGCTTTAGTTGAAAAAATTAAAAAATTTTAGCTACCTTTTTCATGAGTTTTACAATACGATATGAATGAAATTTTCCTGATATTTTTTCTTATTATTTTAAATGGCGTGTTTGCTGCATCTGAAATTAGTGTTGTTACGTTAAGAAAATCTCGATTAAAACAGCTGATTGAAGAAGGGAAACCAGGTGCTTTAATAGTCAATAAATTTAAAGAAAATCCTGATAGATTTCTCGCAACAATTCAGGTTGGGATAAATGTTATAGGAAGTCTTGCATCTGCTATAGCAGGTGCTTATGCGGTAAAAAACATAAAACCTCTTATTGAATCCGTACCAATTGATTTTGTAAAAGTCTCTGCAGAACCAATATCAATCGCTGTTGTTGTGATACTGATAACCTATTTTTCAGTTGTTCTTGGCGAACTTATTCCAAAATCAATAGGACTTTACAACCCTGATTGGGTGAGTCTGAAAACAGCTAAATTTATCGATAATTTTTCAAAAATAACATATTTTCTTGTAAAGATTCTGACAGTAAGCACTAATTTTATTCTGAAACCTTTTGGTCTTAGAGCTTTTTCACAGAGAGGATTTATATCTCAGGAAGAACTGAAACTTCTTATAGAAGAAGGAGAAGAAAAGGGAATATTTGAACCAGAAGAGCGACAGCTCATTCAGAGTGCATTTAGTTTTGCTGAGATAACAGTTAAAGAGATAATGATTCCAGCACCTCAGATGGTTACTGTCAGCATTTATATGAGTGTTGATGAAATTAAAAAAATTATACTGGATGAAAAGTTTTCGAGATATCCGGTTACAGGAAAAGATTTAAATGACATCAGAGGGATAATGCATGCAAAGGATTTTTACAATGCTTTGATTAAAAATCCAGATAGAGTAGATATAAAGAGACTTCTTAAACCTCCAATGTTTGTTCCTGAAACAATGAAGATAAACATACTGCTCAAGGAAATGCAGAAAAAGAGAGTACACATGGCTGTTGTTGTTGATGAGTATGGAGTTGTAACAGGACTGGTAACTCTTGAGGATATTCTTGAAGAGCTTGTTGGAGAAATCAGGGATGAATATGATATAGAAATGCCGGTAATTACAATGCCAGATGGTTCAATGATAATTGATGCATCTATTTCAGTGAGAGATTTAAAGGAAGATTACGGAATTGATATAGCAGAATCCGAAGAATATGAAACTCTTGGAGGCTTTATACTGACAGCTCTTCAAAGAATTCCAAAGGTTGGTGATACAGTAACTATAGATGGAAAGATTTTTAAAGTAATTGAAATGGTAGGGCAGAGAATATCGAAAATTAAGTATGAGAGTGTTGAAATTACCGAGTGAATCGTGTTGGATGGTTTTTCCACTTTCTAAGAAATGCCGGTGGTGGGATTTGAACCCACACGGGATTGCTCCCAGCGGATTTTGAGTCCGCCGCGTCTGCCGTTCCACCACACCGGCTGTAAAAAAACAATATCATAAAAAAATGATATTTTGCAAGCATTTAAAAATATGTCTTGACAAATTTTACGAAAAATGGTAAAAAGGTTAAACATATTAAAATCCATATTTAAAGGAGGGCTTAACATGGCAAAAGTGGGTGTTTATATCTGTCACTGTGGAGAGAATATTGCCGGTGCCATTAATATCGAAGAACTGAAAAAGTATGCTGAAAGTTTGCCAGACGTAGCGGTTGTAAGAAATTATCTTTTTATGTGCTCTGATCCTGGTCAGGATCTTATAAAACAGGATATAAAAAGTGGTTTGGTGGACAGAGTTGTTGTCTCAGCATGTACACCGAGAACTCATGGTCCTATATTTAAGAAAGCTGTTGAAGATGCCGGTCTTAATGGATATTTATTTGAGATGGCCAATATAAGAGATCAGGATAGCTGGCCTCACTGGCATGATAAAGCTGGTGCTTTTGAAAAGGCAAAAAGGTTATTAAGAAGTGCTGTTGCCAAAGTTAGACTTAATGAGCCTCTTGAAGACCGTTATGGAGATATGGAGAAATCAGTTATGGTTGTTGGTGGAGGCATAGCAGGAATGTTTGCAGCCCTTGATCTTGCGAACATGGGACTTAAAGTATATCTCGTTGAAAGACAGCCATCTATTGGCGGTAATATGTCAAAAATTGATAAAACATTCCCGACGATGGACTGTTCGGCTTGAATACTCACACCTAAGACGGGCGAGGTCGCCCAGCATCCAAATATAGAGCTTATTACATATGCAGAAGTTGATCAGGTCAAAGGATATGTTGGAAACTTTGATATTACGGTAAAGAAAAAAGCAAAATACATTGATTGGGACAAGTGTATTGGTTGTGGCGTATGTACTGAGATATGCCCATCCAGGGTTCCAAATGAATATAATTTTGGGTTAAACCAGAGGAGAGCAGCTTTTATAGAGTATCCTCAGGCTGTTCCCAAGAAAGCGGTTATTGATGAAGCGAACTGTTTGTATTTTAAGTCAATGAAAAAAACTGGTAAGCCAGCTTGTGAAATCTGTAAAAAAGGTATCCCACCTAAAGGCATACAGGGATGTCCTGCAGATGCAATAAAATTTGAAGATAAAGATGAATATATAAATCTTAAAGTTGGATCTGTGATTATTGCTACAGGCTTTAAGCCGATGTCCAAGATATACTTTAAAGAATATTCTCCTAATTCTCCAGATGTTATTACATCAATGGAGTTTGAGAGAATTCTTTCAGCCACTGGACCCACCGGTGGTGAACTTAAAAGGCCATCAGATGGAACAAAACCAAAAACCATTGCGATGATTTCATGCGTGGGTAGCAGAGACGAAAGATATCATCCATACTGTTCGAAGGTATGCTGTATGTATATGCTCAAACATGCAAGAATTCTAAAAGAAAAATATCCTGATATCAAGTTATATTTATTCTTCATCGATGTCAGAACAGCAGGTAAAGATTTTGAAGAATTCTATGTTTATACAAGAGAACTCGGAGCAAAAATTATTAGAGGTGGAAGAGTATCTGCTGTTGATATAAAGCCAGATGGCAAACTCAGAGTGAGAGGTTTCGATGTTGACCTCTGTTCACCTGTTGAGCTTGATGCTGACCTGGTTGTGCTTGCTACTGCAATTGAGCCTCCTGATGGAGTTGATGATCTCAGCAGACTGTTCAGCGCAACCTGTGGAAGAGAAGGATTCTTAAGAGAGGTTCACACAAAACTTTACCCTGTTGAGACAGCAGCAAGAGGAGTATTTATTGCTGGATGCGTTCAAGGACCAAAGGATATTCCAGAATCAATTGCTCAGTCCCGTGCAGCAGCATCAGCAGCAGCAGCTTTGATTATTCCTGGAAAAATTAAATTTGAAGCTATAGTTTCAGAAGTGGATAGAGATAAATGCAGTAGTTGTGGCGTTTGTGTTCCACTTTGTCCTTATAGTGCAATTAAACTTGAAGAGTATAAAGGTAAGGAAAAAGCAAAAATTGAACCTGCACTCTGTGCTGGTTGTGGAGTTTGTGCTTCAGCGTGTCCATCCAGGGCTATAACATTCCATGGATTTACAACAGATCAGATAATGGCACAGATAGAGGCATTAACAGAGGCATAAAACAATAAAATAGAAGGAGGAAAACATGGAAGAGGGTGGTGTAAATGTCATTGATCTTACCCAGGCTGATGAAAGTTTTGTAAAAGAACTTGAGGGGTTTGGAGCAGATGAAATCAGGGAATGCATACAGTGTGGCAAGTGTGCATCCACATGTCCGATGGCGTTGGCTGGTTTAGAATTTTTTATTAAAAGAATCATTCAGGCAGCTAACATGGGGTTAAGGGATGTTCTTCTTGATGATCCTTCAGTTTGGGGGTGTCAATCATGTAATCGTTGTGTGGAAATTTGTCCTATGGATATAAAACCATATGAAGTGATACAGGCTGTAAGAAGATCAGCTATTAGAGTTGAATCCTGCCCTGCAAATACCTATGAAGGATTAAGAAATCTTTATAGATTCGGACATGCTGTATTTCCAAAGGGATTTGAAGAAAGAAGAAAGAAAGCCGGACTTCCTGAAAAACCGCCAACAGCTTTGAGTTTTGATGATTTAAGGAAAAAATACCAGGAAGTTTTAAAACAAACTGTCTTGGAAGAAATAGCACCATTCCCGCTTGATTAAGGAGGATAGAGATGAAAAAGATAGGATTTTTTCTTGGATGTAATATCCCGTTTAATAGACCGGATGTTGAATATTCAGCAAGATACATGCTGAATGAACTGGATGTAGAAGTAGTAGATCTTGAAGGTGCAACTTGTTGTCCTGCATATGGAACAATGCCATCATTGGACCTTGTTGGATGGGCTGCTGCATCTGCATGGAATTTAACTATTGCAGAAGAAAAAGGTGTTGATATTATAACCGGTTGTGGTTCATGTTATGGGTCTCTCAATGAAGCAAAATATTACATGGACAAACATCCAGAAATTAAACAGCAGGTAAATAAAATTCTGGCAAAAGTTGGCAAGGAATACAAGGGAACAACAACAGTCTGGAATTTTCCAAATTTTCTTTATGAAGAAATAGGTATGGATAATCTCAAATCAAAAGTTAAATATAATCTAAATGGTTTAAAATGTGCTGTTCAGACAGGCTGCCACAATCTTTGGCCAAGTAGAGCTTTCCCAAAAAATGAGAACAATCCTTTTGCGCCAACGAGATTGAGAGAGCTATGTGAGGCAATGGGTGGTGTTGCACCTCATTACAGTACAATTACTGATTGCTGTGGTATGGGTGCATTAAGGTCAACAGCACCAGAAAAATCTTTGGCTCTTTTTAAAAAGAAGCTTGATGTAATCAAAGAAGAAATAGATCCAGATGTAACAGTTATGGGCTGTAGTTCCTGTTTATTGCAGTTTGATGCAGGTCAGGCACTTCTTGTAGAGCAGAAAAAACATAATTATAAAATTCCCGCCCTTCATATTGCTCAGCTTACTGCTCTAGCTCTTGGTGCTGATGTAGAAAAGGCAATTGCGATGGCTTCAATTCCTTTAAATGGAGTAATAACTAAGATAAAAGGAGGTAATTAAGATGGCATGGGAGCCAAGAATTCTTGTTATTGCCTGTCACTGGTGTACATATGCAGGTGCAGACCTGGCAGGAAGCCTGAGGTATAGCTATCCTCCAACAGCGCATATTATAAGAGTGCCATGTAGTGGAAGAGTTGAACCTGAATTTATTGCAGAAGCTATCAAAAGAGGCGCAGATGGAGTGTTTATAGGTGGATGTCACTTTGGTGACTGCCACTACAAAGAGGGCAACTACAAAGCAATACGCAGATTCAAACTATTCAAAAGAGTTGCAACAGATCTTGGAATTGAAGCAGATAGAATTCAACTAGAATGGATTTCAGGAAGTGAGGGCAAAAAATTTTCTGAAGCCATGACAGCATTTGATGCAAAAATAAGAGAACTTGGACCAAATCCATTGAAAGGAGGAGCACAATGAGCAAACCTAAACTAGCGTATTACCTTGCCGGAGGATGTGGAGGATGTGATATTGCTGTTGTGGATTTAGCCGAAGCACTGGTGGATGTTGCACTTGCCTTAGATATAGTTTTCTGGGCACCAACAGTGGCAGATGTTAAATATAAAGATCTGGAGGCAATGCCAGATGGTTCAATAGATGTTGCATTATTTTCAGGAAATGTAAGAAATTCAGAACATGAACATATAGCAAAGGTATTAAGACAGAAATCAAAGGTAATGATAGCTTTTGGTATCTGTGCATCCTGTGGTGGCATAAAAGGACTTGTTAACCTTCATACAACTGATCAATTGCTTGATAAAGCATACATTAATAGTTTCAGTACAGATAATCCGGAAAAAATATTGCCTCAGACATCAGTTGTTGTTGATGGCAAGTATGAATTAACTCTGCCAACTCTTATGGATGCAAGACCTCTTGATGAAGTTGTAAAAGTGGACTACTATATAGGAGGATGCCCTCCTTATCATGAACATATAGGAAAAGCATTTACAGCTTTGCTTTCAGGACAATTGCCACCTCCTGGATCCTGGATTACAATGGGTAAGGCTGTTTGTGAGGTATGCGGTAGAAATCCTGTATTACAGGGCAAACCAAAGAAGCTGGCAACAACTGTCAAGAGAACAATAGAGGGAACACCTACAGAAGGTGCCTGTCTTCTTGAAGAGGGATATCTCTGTCTTGGTCCTGTAACTCAGGGTGATTGTGGTGCAAAATGTCCTGCTGCAAATATTCCATGCAGAGGATGTGGTGGACCAATCCCTGGAGTAAAGGATTTTGGTTTAAGAGCAATTAGCGCTATTGCAAGTATGCTTGACAACGAAGAACTTGTTGACCAGATTCCAGATCCTGTACATTTGTTTTATAGATATACATTACCCGGGTCTTTTCTCGGTAAAAGAATAAAGAGATAAAAAATGGGACTGAAAGAAATAATAAGAAAAATAACCCATAAGGGGGGAAATGGAATGAAGAAAATCGAAATTAATCCGATGACAAGGCTAGAAGGCCATGGTAAAGTTACAATCTTTCTTGATGAAAATGGAAACGTAGAAAATGCCTTTATGCAGGTCGTTGAGTTCATGGGATATGAAAAATTTCTGCAGGGGATGCCTATTGAGGAAGTTCCTCGAACTGTTAGCACAATTTGCGGAGTTTGAAGGGGCGTTCATTTTACAGCCTCAGTGAAGGCTGCAGATGCAGTTTATGGAGTACAACCAACTCCAACAGCAAAAAAAATTAGAGAACTTTTCTATAATGCACATCTTGTTGAAGACCATACAGGAATTCTTTATGCTCTTGGTTTTCCTGATTTTGTATGCGGACCAACAGCCTCACCTGCTGAAAGAAATCTTATAGGTCTTGTTCTAAAAGTGGGTGCAGATGTTGGAAAGCTTGTTTTAAAGAAAAGATTTTCAGCTGTTAGAATCTTTGAAATCACAGGCGGAAGGACAAGCCATCCAGTTGCAGCAATTCCAGGTGGATGGTCAAAGAGAATTACAGAAGAAGAAAGACAGGAAATCTTAAAACTCGCTGATGACTGTATTGAACTTGGCAAGCTCACCCTTGATGTATTTGATAAAGTTGTGTTACAGAACAAGGAATATATGGAGCTTGTAACAGGTAATGTTTACAAAGTTGTAAGTAATTATCTCGGTACTGTTGATGAAAACAATAAAGTGACATACTATGATGGGACGCAGAAAATTGTAGATACAAAGGGTAATGAAATTGGAAGGTTTAAGGGTATTGAATATCTTGATTATATTGCAGAAAAAACTCTTCCATGGAGTTATCAGAAAGCACCATATTTGAAGAAAATTGGCTGGACGGGTCTTGCAGATGGCGATGGAACAAGCATTTACAGTGTTGGACCTTTGGCAAGATTCAATGTTGGAAATGGTTTTGATACTCCACTTGCACAGGAAGCCTATGAAAAAATGCTGGCTGCTTTTGGGGGTAAGCCTGTTCACAATACCCTTGCATATCACTGGACAAGAGCAATTGAGCTTATGAACGCTGCTGAAAATGTTAAGAAAATCGCTTCTGATGAAAGCATTACAGATCCTAATGTCAGACAGGAACTTGGAACACCTGTTGGAGAAGGTGTAGGAATTGTTGAGGCAGCCAGAGGTACCTTGATTCATCACTATAAGACTGATGAAAAAGGTATTGTTACTGATGCTAATCTTATAGTTGCCACCTCTCATAACAAAGGACCAATGAATGTAGCTGTAAAAAGAGCAGCAGAGAGCTTTATAAAGAATGGTAAAGTGGATGAAGGAATTCTGAATCTTGTTGAAATAGCTTATCGTCCATACGACTTATGTTTTGCATGCTCTACTCATACACTTCCAGGAAGAATTCCAGTAAAAATTGATATAGTTGACCATAATGGTGAGGTTGTAAAAAGTCTCAGAAATTTTGAAATAGCCTAAGATAATGCTTTTTAAGCGGAGGGAAATGTTTTTTGCCCTCCGCTTTTCTATAATAAAAGTCAGTGAGGAAAAATGAAAACTCTTGTTGTTGGTATTGGTAACCCTAATTTTAAAGATGATGGAGTTGGGCTTAAGATTGTAGAGGAACTTCAGGGAGTAGTTGATACAGTTTCGCTTCTAAATATTAGTTTTCAAATTATTGATTCCATTCTTGGTTATGATAAAGTGATTATTGTTGATGGAGTTAAATCAGGGACAGAACCTGGTAGCATTGTAGAATTCAGCTCTGACTACTGGGCAAATATTTATGCAAGTGGAACGCATAACTTGTCAATTTTTGAGATTATACGAATTGGTTATAAACTTTTCCCTGAAGAAATGCCTAAAGAAATAAAAATTATCGGTGTAGAAGTGGAAGATGTTGAAACATTAAGCAGAGAATGTTCATCAAAGGTGGTTGCAGCAATTCCAGAAGCTGTTGCAAGGATAAAAGAGTATTTGAATATTCAGCATGTTCAAAATGCTCTATAACATTTATGATTACAATGATGTTCTGCACTTTTAATCTAGTCTTTTAATATCAATAACAGTAATTTCAGGTGGAGCAAAAATTCTTATTGGTGGACCCCATGTTCCTGTTCCTTTGCTGATATATAAATGACAACCATTAGTGTCTTCTATGCATCCTGAATCCTTGGTGTAATAAAGGGCTGTGACTATACTGAACGGGAAAAATTGTCCTTTATGAGTATGTCCTGAAAGTTGAAGATCGAAAAATTGCCTTGTTTTATCGTTCACAAAAGGTCTGTGTTTGAGTAAAATAGTAAATCCTGGTTTTCTGAATTTTTCAAAAACTTCTTCCTCAGATAAAATTTTTGTAGAGTCATATCTTTTTACCTCAAAATCATCGACTCCAATAATGTTTATGCCTAACTCATCAATGTAAATCCCTTCCTGTCGTAAAATTTGGAATCCTGCCTGTTCGGTAAATACTAAAGCCTGTTTGAGCCCTGCATAAAATTCATGATTTCCCGTAACTGCAAATTTACCAAATGGAGGTTGAAGTTCTTTCAGTATTTCTACGATTTTGGTTATACCGTTAATCTGACCATCAACTAAATCACCTGTTGAAACTACAATATCAGGATTTATCTCCCTAATCTTTTGAGTAACTTTTTTTACTCTACTTTCTCTTATAATGAGTCCAATATGTAAGTCTGAGATCTGTACAATTCTGACATCTCTTTTGACTTTATTTGTTCTTATCTCTATGTGTTCAGTTTTAATATTTAAAGCTTCGAAATAACCATAAACCAGCATTAATATGGATATAAAAAAAGGAATAAAAAAATACAGTTTAGCCAATGGAAACAGAGAAAACTTTGTTCCAGCCATTTGATTAAAAATAAAAATTAAAAATCTCAGTAAATCAATAAAAATTGAAAAGAAAAAGAATAAAGCAATTAATGCCATCCATAAATAGCCAATCCATGACAGTATAATTGCAGTTTTTTCAAGTCCATGTTTTTCAGCAATTCGTACTATTAAAGGAACAAAAATCATTAAAACCATAAACAAAGCAATGCTTATTTCCCATAACAGACCTGGATTTAAATAGATTTTTAGTTTAAGAAAAGCATAAAGATGAAGAAGTCCGTACAGACTGAAAAATGTCAATATGAAAACAATCATTGTATCGCCATTTCTTGTTTTTAATAATAGTGTATCAATTTATTACTATTTTTGAATATTTTTCTCTTTTCTCCGGTTAAAAATATATAAATAAACGATAACAACAGACTTTTTTTAAATATCTTTGGTATTTTAACACCTGGAGTATGTTTTGAAAGTTTGAAGTAACCGTAAGAGAGTGCATTGTCAAATGTAAATAGAACCTTTATCAGTCGTAAAATTGATATTATTTTACCATTTACTACTCTTACAGACCACTTTATTTTGTTTATAAGTTTTAATCTTTTTGATATATAGATGGAATAATGTTTCCCGTTTTTATTGTTTTGTTTGATTGGATAGGGTAGAACATTTAAAATTTTTTCTGATATGCCATTCAGATAATCTTTGCTATAATTGTAAATTTTTGATATATGATTCCTTCTTTCAGGCCTGATTTCACTTTTATATGTAAGGTTCAATGCGTGTAGCCAGAGTTCTTTTAAATTAAAATGATCTTTAATAGTGGGGATTATATTAAATAGCATTGTTGTAGAAGCGGTTAATATTGATGATATGATTTCCTTTTTTACATCATCATTTTTTGTATATACAAGTTGGATTGGTTGGACGAGTCTTGCCCATAAATATGGCTGAAAACTATTTATTGATGACATTTTTCTGAATTGCTGAAGCGTAAAAATGCCATATTTTGCTTTCAATATCTCATGTCTACATGGTATTTCTAAATAATAAACATTTGGTGGTAGAAAATAACTTAGATATCTATCTAATTTTTGTTTTTTAGGGAATTCTGAAACAATAATATAAAAATCTGCTACGTTATTTTTAAAGTTACCAGTTCTCAGACATGACCCATAAAATAAGATTGCAAGAATGTTGTCTTTATAACTTTTTAAAAATGTATTGACAAAACTTTCAACTTCTAATGGAATATCACCGGTAATCCTGTTACTTATAATGTCGTATAAAGAACCCACCCACACACCTCATTTTTATTAATGATTATAAATTTTACTTTTTGGGACATATTTTTTTTAAACGAAGTAATATAAGAAATAAATGGTTTGGATAAAAAATTCTTTTTAATATGTAATTTTAATGTATTAATAGTCATATATAAATAGTTTGTAGATTTTTTTCTTTTTAGCCAGATCTGAATCTATATTATTTAACCAGGTTTTTAGTGAACCTTTCTCTTTTTTTTCTTTCAGGGCTAAAATAAAACGAATTAAGAGGATAATCGAGGAAAGAAATGTCCATATAGCAACAAGGTACAGTCCTGTATCATAGGCTTTGAATATTGTGGCAACAGTTAAAATGAGTAAATTCGGATTTCTTCTGGCAGTAATTAAACGAAAGAAAGAATCAAAAGGTTTCCAGCAAAATATGCTAAATGGTGCTTTAATGAGCATCCTGAATCCGCCTTCTACAAAGCGTCCCACAGCATAAAATATGATTATAATCAAAAGGCTGAGCCATACCATATTCATAGGAACACCAAGGGATGATAGACTTAATCCCCAACATATATACCAGTAAATTGGATGCACTAAATCAATCACATGGTCGTATAAGTGGCCAAATTTTGTTGATGATATCGTAACTCTTGCAAGCTTACCATCAACAGTATCCAGAAATGTCATAAACCAGCCCACAATCAATCCAAGGGCATATTGATTTTTATAGAATAAAAGACCTGCAATTATTGCGAGGATTAAACTGAGAGTTGTAACATAGTTTGGAGTTATACCATATTTTACACAGAACTTTACTGCTAATTTAGCAGGTTTTGGCCATACAATCCTTGTTATAATGTCTGTTACACCTTTATATGAGCTGTAGTAAAGCTTATCTTCTATGAAATCCTTATCATTTTCTGTTGCATTTAATATAAAAGGCTTATCTGCCTTCCTGAGAGATTTTTGAAAACTTTGCGTTATAATGTTGCTTATATTTTTTATCTCAATATTGCCAGGAATTTGTTCAAACTTATTTTCTTTTATAGCATATGTACAATTCTCTACAAATTGGCCATTTGTATGGATTGCAACAAGTTGTGGTTTTTGTGGTTCTCCAATAATTATGCCAGTGTTATTATGGTTTATTAAGAAATCAATTACTCTTTCATCAAATATATAATCCCCGTTGAATAATATTATATTATTATCAGCATTTATATTATTGATATTTTCAATTAGTTTAATATTGGTTCTTTTTTTTAATGACTTTTCAAGTCTTTCATAAGGTGTTAATCCCCAGATTTTTAGTTCTTTTCCACGAATTATATAGGCATTTATCATTGAACTCATTTACTCCTTATCTGTTTAAGAATAAAAAGACAACAGTGCAAAGCATATTATAACATGCAACTGTTATGCCATTTCTATGTTTTAAAATCTTTTGAATTATCGTCTTTTTTTTATTAAGTTTATTTGGACTGTAGAAAAACTAAAACACCGATGTTGAGAATATACCACATGGGATTGCTGAAAAAGAGCATTAGATTAAATATATCCTTCTTATTGAAGCTTAGTATGATTTATCATTGGTTGAACTTGCTACAATTTAGTAGACACAGAGATAAGACTATTATAAAAATAAGTAGAGAGGCGAAAAAAAATGATTAAAGAGACTTGTCAAGAGAATTGTGTCTGTCCATAATTTTTTCACAAACATCTGTTTCAATTCATACAGAGCAGACTTAACCAGTGGAAGTGGCTCTTTCCATTTATTTTTCTCTATCCTGCTTACTGTTACATATATCGCCACCTCAGCTGTCTTTACAGTGTTCATTACAATTCAAAAGTTCACAAAATTACAATTCACGGTTCACAAAATTACAAAATAACGGTTCACAATTTTACAGTGTTTTTTATGTTTTTCTGGGATATAACGTGACTATTTTGGACTATTCGGGATATCTTAAAGGCTATTTTAAATTAACTAGGCTGCTTTATCTTATGTTGCAACTTTTTATCATACAAAATAAAAACTTACTTCTTTGACAAGACAAATTCACTCAGCATATATTTGAGCGTATTGTATCCATTGCAGTGTTTCATGTATCCAAGAAAGCTCATTAATCGAGGCCTAATATAATCAATGTCTGCCAGTCCATTTTTATATTTATTGCTTAACTTTCTCAGCATTTTTTTAGCCTTTTTGATATTTCTCTTTCTTGGCAATATATGTGTAGTCCAGATGCGATAACCGCAAAAATCAAGCCCGTGTTTATAAGGAAATATTTGGGTCTTGCGATTTAGCGTCAAAAAAAGCCTGCACCCAAGGAATAATTCAGCCTCTTTTAATAAATGCTTGAGATAATCTTTGCTCTGATGCAGTATTATAAAGTCGTCCATATATCTTATATAAAATTTTACGGAAAGTTCCTCTTTCATGAAATGATCGAACTCATTCAGGTAAATGTTAGCAAATAGTTGGCTTGTAAGTGCCCCTATTGGCAATCCGCATTCTTGTTCTGATTTGTTATCAATGATGAGATCTATTAACCATAGCGTATCTTTACATGCTATGGTCCTTCTAATAATATTTTTTAAGATCGCATGATTTATACTTGGAAAATATTTACTTATATCTGCCTTAAGGATATAAAAGTTTCCATGTTCTCTTTTTATCTTTTGCATAAATTTTTGAGCTCGCATTATTGCCCTGTGAGTGCCCTTATAAGCACGGCAGGCATAACTATCGTAAATAAATTTTTTATCAAACAATGGCTCAATAAGGTTGCATAAAGCGTGGTGTATGATTCTATCGCGAAATGCAGGAGCCTGTATCAAACGTTCCTTAGGATCAAAAACATAAAAATCCCTAAATGGCAGTGGCTTGTAAAGCTTCCAGATAAGCTCATTTTGAATAGCGATCAAATTCTCTTCAAGGTTTGCAGTGAATTTAAGAACTTCTTGTCTGTATCTTTTGCATCTACGAGCCTTTAAATATGCTGCATGCAGATTCTGGAAATAATATATTTTCTTATAAATGCCACTAAATGTTTTTGGCATAAATAACCCCAGCCATGTTCAGCTTTACCCTTACTTACCGCTTGGGTCTGTATATCTTTTCCTTTTAACAGGAAGGAATAAGAGCCTGACTTGCTCACTGATATAGCCTCCATAAAGGCTATATTCTGACAATTGTAAGTCACAGGCAAAGCGAGACCCGCAGTTAGTGTTCACAGTCCAAGGATAATTGTTCAAGTTGATCGTCCGGGAGCCACATCGAACCCCATCATACCACATACCGCCATAATCGCCCTTACCCCTCACTTTTGATCCAGCCTCCCAAAAGCCTTCCTATTTCTGAGATAAGTTTACTTACATATTCGTAGCTTTTATGTGATAAATACTTTCTGTCATGAGCGAATCTGACAAGAAATTTGAGCTCCTCGATGCAAATATCGATATCATACAAAACAGATTTTTTGTTTTTGCTCTTGTTCGCCTTAACAATAAGCCTTGCAATTCCGATCAGGCACGATTTAATGTGCGTGCAGAGAACAAATTTTTCATGCTTTGGAAATCTTTCAACAATTGGGAACAAGTACAATGCGCAATCATAAACCTTTTGATATATGATAAGGTTATTCAAAGCAGATCTCCAGAAATCAGACTACAGAGAGTCACAGGCAAAGCGAGACCCGCAGTTAGCGCTCACAGTCGAAGGATAATCGATCAAGCGGATCGTCCGGGAGCCACATCGAGCCCCATCAGACCACATACCGCCACTAATGCATTGAGACACTCCAATGTTATTCGGTAAATATTGTTGGCCAACATTCCATCCCTGCATTACATCATACCATGCCCATGAAGTGCTGTCCTGTCTTATGGTATACTCATCAAGCCATTCCCAAATATTTCCAGCACAATCTATAACATTCATGAGAGAAGTCGCATTATTGACATATCCTGTATTCTGTCTTGAAGTATTTGTTGTTGCGCTCCATGCATTATTGTTGTCAGAATTGTTCCCCTGAGGACTTCCCCATGCAGCCCTCAACCATTCTGCATATGAAAGCAACCTCTTTCCTGTTCTACCTGCCAATTCAACGAAATTATAACCACATAAGCCCTCTGTCCCGGTTAGAGGAACTGAATTATATGTTGATTTACAAGTTCCTGTTATTATGGGGCTTCCATTTCCAGCTGAAAATGTTATAGTTTCACTGACGCTAACAAGATATATATCAACCCATACACCATTGCCAATATAAACCATGCCTTCTGGGGAGCATCTGGGCCTATGAACTAAATCCCATACTGAATTTGGGACCACAACATTATTTGTAATATCAGAAACAGTGAATGAATTTCTCTTTCTCCCATAATGAAATCCACCTATTTTTCTGCTATTATTTGCATTATATCCGGATGGAACGGTGGAGTTTAAAGAAATCAACAACAAACCACTTGTAGACCCATCATCACAGAGATAAACATAATAGTCTTTGCCAAACTGAAAACTTCCTACATCCAACGCAACAATATTTACATCACCTGTAAATTCATATACTTTCCACACTGTTCCATTAAACAATGGAACAATCGTCCCCGCCTTCAAAACCACCCCATTTAGCTGAGCATTCGGCTCAAGATAATGGTCTCCAGCGCCAGGACGAATATTATGTGGCCTTGAAAGGTATGCTGCGTTCAGTGGATAACTTGACGAGTCCTGCCATAATAATCCCATTTTAATCCTCCAGTGAGCTTAATAAGCTAATTATTTCATCCTTAGTAAATCCGAGTTGAATATATCGTGCATACATATTCTCAACCAGCTCATAACAGACAATTTTTTCTGTTCCATCATAGTGCTTTTCTGTCATAACCTTTTCATTTTCACCTGGTTGATAATCTGAAGACACTTCAGCTTTGTAGTTGTATACTCTTTCGTCGCTGAGCAAATCATTAATTTTCTTTTTGACGTCTGATTTACTTAACTGACCATCACTTGCAAGCCCAACAACATTTAAAACATCCTCTTTTGAGTTGAGCCACTTCGGCATTCCTCTCATGATACACCTCCCAATATAATAGCCTTGCCCTGCTGGGGATAGCTAAACCTCAACAGCAATTTATTCTGCGAAATAATCAAAATAGCAGAATAAGGAATATCTGTAAGCTTAAGAGCATTTATGGCGATTCCGCCTCCGCAGTATAGTCCACTTTGTCCACAGTATGCTCCACTTCCGCAGTATCCATCAAGATTAATCTGCTCTGTGTCTTCTTGATATGCTTGAACAATAGGATAACCAGTATTTAGATTGTGCAAAATACTCCATTCGATTGCGCTTGCTTGTTGAAAATGTATGTATCTTTTGGTGTAATTTATATGGTCGTGATGTGTAATTGCATATTGAATCTGTTCAGGAATCTGATGCTCTGACGAAGATTTTTTATGATCATCTATTAATACCTGTATATTTTGATGTGATGACAGAGATTCATTGTGTTCAATAATATCTTTCTTTGTTGCAAGAACAACAGTGTCGTCAATAACTGCGGTAACATTTTCAGCTCTATCAATAACAACATAAGCATCTATAACTGATTCCAGAAAAACGTTACCAGTTGGCGGGATATAATCAGCTTGCTCGCCAGAATAAGAAACTGCATATAAAATCTCTCCAATTTCAGGATCCTGTGCAAATATTCCGAGTTCTCGCGCAAAAAAACCCGCTTGAATCATATTATTTGTTACAACTCCGCGCATTCTTGCAGTTCCGGTGCCAGTTAGTTCTATGCCCTGAATTTGTATGTTGAATTTCTCTGAAATTAAGGCGTCAAGCTCAACAGGATTTATGTTTTCCTGCCAGAATCCATCTCCAAGCGCCATACGTGTAAATGTCAGATTTGTTCCATTAATAGCCTTAGCGAGTAAATTCAAGCCCTTATTTGTAATCATTGTCCCTGAAAAATTAGCCATTTGCCACTCCTATGCTTACATAGTTAGCAACTCTAAAACTGATGTCCGCATAATTAGTTGCTGGATATATATAAAAGTTAGGCATATTTGGCATAACTATGTGTTTGTTGCCAACACATGTCTTCACGCATGCATAAAGAGCTAAGTTATGCTCATGATGCGTTCCAATGCTGTCAAGCCAGCTTCTTTCGTTCTTGTATTCATTTATGGTTTGAACGAAACCGATAAATTCATCTTCAGATTTTATCGGTTTTAGCGAAAAAACTTTAAATCTGTATTTATTGCCATTATATTGAAACCATTCTTTTAATTCACTATCATGTCCTATACTTTTTAGCGCATGTTTTACCGCCCAGGGCGTGCCCCTGTATCTATGCAATTGTATTGCTGATTTGATGGCCTTGCGTTTTTCTTCAACTGTTTCTATACGCTCCCATTCCTCGATATGAAACTGCCATGCAAGCAAATCAAGTAGATTTGTATCAGCGATCTCATCTATGCGTGAATATATAAGAGCATTGATTACCTGAGAGAACAAAGGAGCAAATGCAAGATCAAAGCTATCCAAAAGCGCATCTATGTTTTCTCCCTGAAGGCTTAAAGGCTTAAGTTCTTTTATCATATGCTTTATTCTAATTCAATGAAGCAAGGCTCTAAAGCAATATTTTCAATATGATCTTCTAAACTTTGCTGTTTCAATGCGAGACAGTGTCCTTTCCACTTCTTTTTGTATGATCGAAACGATATCTTTTGCTTCTTTTTCTGTTGCCTGTCCTGTAATATTTACACCACCGAGATTAACAGTGATATTAACCCCTGAAACACCTGCAGCCTTCATTGGCTCAAATGTTTGCTTAATGGGTTGAAACAGGGGTTGAACAATAGCCTTCATTGGCTCAAATGTTTGCTTTAATGCTGTAAGTAAAGGTGCTGGTTTTATGCTCTGTGCAATTGTTTCAATAAGCTTGATTCTGTGCAGTTGTGAAAGAGGACCTTCCCTTGCCGGAGAAAAAGGTAGAAGATTTCTTATTTTTTGTGCGATAGCCTTAACAGCCTCTACTGGTTTTGCTGCCACAGATAAAATCCCTTTCAGGAGAGTCTCGATAAGTTTTCTGCCTGCATCAAAAAGGCTCATACCCGTAATCTTCCTATAAAGCTCATTTAAGGCTTTAATTGGTGCTGTGATAGGATTAATCCAGAGAAAAAGGCCTAATATTTTTCCCCAGTTCTCTTTAAGCCAGTTCCATGCCGATACAAGAGCCTTGCTTACTTTATCCCAGTTTCTCCACAGTAAATAACCAGCTGCAACCAAAGCAATAATGCCCATTATGACCCAGCCCACAGGAGTGGTAAACATGGCTTTAGACATGGACGCTATAGCAGTAATTGCCGTCCTGCTTAATGTCTTTATTAATATCGTCAGCCCACTTAGCACCGGTCCCACTATTTGAATGGTAGTGAGAAAAATTCTCAGAGGAAAGAGCAAAGCCGTAATAACTATTCCAAGAGCTACAAAACCACCTGATACTCCTGCTAAAATTCCCACTGTCCAGCCAAGTATGCTCGCAAGTGTTTTATGTTCTTCAAAAAAATCGCTCAGCATATCAGTAAAGTAGTTTAATGTGGTCGCAATCCCTTTTAGAGCTGGCGCAAGAGAAGATCCAATCAAAGCAAACAGATTTTGAGCAGTTCCAGTAAAGGCCTCCCATACATTTCTCAGAGATGAAGATACTGTCTCAATTCTTTTCGTCAGAGATGCCTGCTTTGCCATAGCTTCATTCATTTGGTTATATCCCTCTATCCCTTCTGTTACAAGCGTTGCAAGCATTTTAAGGTCTTCACCGCCTGCGCCTGTAAGTTTACTGAGGGCTTCAAATAGTTCAGATTGTGAAAGAATACCCCTTTTATATGCTTGAGAGATCTTGTCAATCTCTGCAATTAATTCTTCAGGCTTTTTAATTTGTCCTGTTTTTTTATCTATTGCGTCAAGATGAATTCCATATTGAGAAAGCTCTTTATTGAATTTATCCAGTTTTCCTGAATCCAGGAAAGCCAGAAATAAATTAGAAAGGTTATGTCCTACTGTTTCACCTGAATATCCAAGCTGTACGAACCTGCCAACAATCGGTGCGAGTTGCTTGCTGACTTCCAGCCCCTGCCATCCAAGTATTTTTAAGGCGCCGCTTAATTTAGAAAAGGAATACTGCATTTCTGAAGCATTAACGCCAAGATGCCCAAGCCTTTGAACCACATCCATAAAGTCTTCAAGATCTTTCTGGGAAATGCCAAGAGCCTGGCTGAACTTTGCCACATAAAAACCAGCCTCTTCATATGGTATTTTTAAAACTGCTCCAAGATATGCTGCTGATCTAAGCCCGCCATTAGCAAGAACATCTCCCTCTATGCCAAGCTGCCTCATTACTGATGCAAGTTTGTAGAAATCAGCTGAAGTTCCTGGAAGCTCTGCTCCAAGTTTTTTTGCCTCACTGTCTACCTGCTGAAAAACTTCTGGAATTACTCCTCCTGCTTCCATAAAAGTTGACTTGAGCGACAGAGAAGCATCCTCTAATTCGCCGAAAGACTTCATTGTTCCGGCAAAGGCTCCAGTCCATGCTGCAGCTCCAACCATTGACTGAAAGGATGTGGCAGTGTTTTCCAGGGATTTTATTTTCTCCCCAAACAGTTTGAACTTGCTCGTTGCTCTCTCAACATCGGCAGAGAGAACTTTTGTTGAATTTTGAATGTTCCTTATGGAGGCCGTAACGTTATCTACTGCCTTAAAAAGTATGGCAAGAGAAAAAATATTTTCCATCTATCTTTCCTGTTGCAATTCTTTTAAATATTCATTTAATCGCAAAACCCAGAAAGCAATCTCTCTTAGGGTCATTTCTCTGATGTCTGAGTAGCTGAATCCTCCCTCTTTGATAAGTCCAAAGATTGTTGTTTTGTCAGGGAGAAAGGGTATAATTCACCAAACGCAGAAAGCAGAATTAGAACATCCTGAAGTGGCATTTCCTCCAGATCAAACTCCGTTACTGGTTTGTTGTCAATAAGCAGTATTTTTGATAATAAAAGCTTTGAGATCTCTCCTGGCTGATTTGCTAGCATCATTGCATCAAATAGATCCTTGCCCTTGGCTTCCCTAAAGGTTGCAACTCTTTTATCAGAAAGCTTTAGTTCCTTCACTTATTATCCTCCAATGTTTATTTTGTAGTCCTGCAGTATGTCTTTGCCCTGAATCTTATAAATGTTATTGATTGTATCCACTTCAATGACATCCTGTCCGTCCACATCAAGCTTGTAATAGATGCACGACACAGTTGCCTCTGCCTCTGCTGATTCTGCCTTTTTAAGTTTGCCAGAGTCCCACTCCTTAAAAAAACCTCTTATTTCTACCTTAACCGAGCTTGTTTTAACAACTCCTGTCTGTTGCCAGTCCTGCATCGGAGCGTAGATAATTATTGTTCTTGCAGTAAACGGATCTGCTGCAAGTGCTATGAATTCATGATAGACCGAGTTAAATTTTATTCTTGCTTCAAGTTTATCCAGCCCCGTTGGAAACTCTCCATCCGCATAAAGGCCAAGCGCCTTTGTGTCTGAAAATTTAAATTTTACCTTTGGAAGATCGATCTCTTCTGCCTTTGCAATAAAGTCTGTGCCGTCAATATAAACACGCGCATTAAATACTTTGGATATTTCTATCATTTTAGCCTCCTATAAGTTTTTTAAGCAGTTCTGTATTTATTACCTGTTCAAAAGTAATTCTTTCGGCAGGAGTTGGCGGCATAATCTCATATGTGAATGTGAGATGTCCATTTGCAAGCTCTGTCTCTGGATTTTTATCTGGCAGGAAATAGCATCTTCCGTCTATCAGAGCTCCTCTTCCAATTAGTGTGCGTATGAAGGCATTTACCATGCTGAGAACTCCATCAATCGCTACTGTGATTGGTTTGTCCAGCCACTGCATTGTGGAGTATTCAATAGACTCTGCAATTATATCCGCAGTTCTACGTACATTGATAAAATTTTTAGGATCCGTCTTCGTAGGCCATGCTGCAGAACGGTTGCCCCAAACACGGTAGCCTGTGCCAAAGGAATTGAAAACCGTTACGATACCATTTTCATTCAGAATATTTGTCTGTGCCTGCGGATCATTAATTGAGGCTGTAATGTAACGCTCTATACCAACAATCCCCAAAATTTCATTGTTTGATGGAGACCACCAATATCCATTTTCATGGTCTACTTTTGCAATAACTCCTGCAAGCCTCTGGCTTAATGGTTCCAGCCTTTCCTGGTTTGTATCGGTATCCCAGACTTTCAGGTGAGGATAGCAGATTACAGCTCTGTATGCCGATGTATTCAGCTGGCCACCTGTTCCACGGGCATTGATCACCTGCTGAACGGTCATACCCAATGGTGCATCAATAAGGGCAATTGCTCTGTGGGTTTCGCATAGAGCAATCATCTCAGCAGACACTGCAGATTGTTCACAGTACACGGGCACAAGAATGATTTTTGCTGTAAAGCCAAAACGGCCGTAAAACTCATCTATAAGCTTAAGTCCTGTGCGTCTACCTGTAATTCCGTTTATTGTACCTATAATGTCAGATGAGGTCACAACAGATGGGTCTGGATTATCGCTGGTATCTTTATGGGTTCTAGGATCAAAAACATTTACTGCAATGATAGTTGTCCCTCCGTGATCAAAAATAGCATCAAAGGCATAGGGAAGGGTATATCCCGTTGCCGCATCGCCAAAGTAGTATGCTGCGTCATCTCTACTGAGAATTAATAGAGGATTGTTAATGGTTTGAGCATACCAGTCATCTTCTGATATATCCTGTGGCTTTGTAAGATGCACCGGAGCAGTGCCCACCAGGAAAACCACCGCAGATTTTACTTCTCTAACAGGAATTGGTCCTTTGAGGATCTCTATTGTTTCTACACCGTGCAGATAATTAGCTGGCATCGCTTACCTCCTTTTTTTTTGGCCTTGTTGGCGTTTCATTTATTCGTTCTATATATCCCAATCCTTCATAAGTTTGAACAATCTCTGCATCTTCTGGAAGATCAACGTTTTTATGAGGGAAAAGCATATATGCATTGCCTCCAATTTCAATTATCGTTGGATAATTAGTTTTTATCCTGTATTGCATCGTATTCCTCCTAAAGTTTATCAGTGATTATTTTATTTGCTTACCTCACTGGAAAGCGCTTCTCCTTCATATGTTTTAATTCTTATTGCAAGAATTTCAGAATCCTCAAGGGAAACAATATACTTACCATAACCAGTAAACTGTATTTGATAACAGAACTCTGCAGATTCGTGATACATGAGCTTTACAGATTTAATTCTTAAATCAAATCCCCATGCTTCAAATCCTGTTATTGCGTTTAAAATATTTTCAATTACTTCATATGCTCCCTGTCCTTTTTCTTTCAGGCTCCTGAAAAATACAAGGCAGGAACCTGCAAGCACTACTCCATAATGCCCTGTATAATGCATTTCCTGAAAATCCATCGCATCAATAACAAGCCTTGCTGTCGGAAAGGCTTTGGGACGATAAAAAAGCTCATCAGGCTTGCCTGACCATGCTTCAGCGGGAATGCCTTTTTGTTTAAGCCTGTTTATTATCGCCTGCTCTATCTCAATTAACATCCCTTTATTACCTCCTTAAATAGCCTTCCTATAATTCCAGAGCTTAAAACATGCTCAAACACAGGTTTCATAAATGCTCTTGCAGGCATTCTTCTGGTTCCATGCTCATGAAAAGAGGCATACCAAACAGGTGTTCCCACCGCTGCCTCAAATGTTTTTACCTGCGAGGTAAAGCTCTGAGCAAGAGTGGTTGTTTTATGGAGTATCTTTTCAGAGAATCCCTTTTTAATCTTCTGCTTAAGGTATGCTTCCTTAAGTTGTGACCACTCAACGTTTAATGTCCTGCCTTCAGCCTTGAAAAGCTCACTTAGTTTTGATTCAGCATACTGAGCAGTCTGGGCCACTGTTTTAGTGATTGACTCTCTTATTTTTCTCTCTATGTCTGCTATTACTCTATCAGCGTCTCTAATGTCTGCCATTTTACCGCTCCTTTTGGCACAACACCAAGCAATGCTTCCGCTTCTGCTGTGAGCTCTTTTACTCTAATTAGCTCTGTTTTTTCATTCCCTCTCCAGTAAAGATTCACACTACTTGCAAGCTCGCCCACAGATAGTAAGATCCATGCTTTCTTGATTTTGCTATCTGTATCATCAACTGTTTCTACTTGCAGCATGTCTTTTATTCTTTTCTCAGCAAGGACAATCGCACTTTGTATCTCGTTCTCAGAAAAATCTGCTCCAGCTGTATTGAGAAAGCTTTTTATATCATCAACTGTTATCATTTATTTTTTCTTTTTTCTTCATCTATGGCTTTTGCATATCCTGCATCAATCAGAATTCTTCCCACTTCGTCGTCAACTTCCTGAGAGCCAGGGGCTACTTTTATTTCTTTGCCATTAATCCATACTGAACTATCCTTTTCAATGTATATCTTCATCATATGCCTCCTTAATTGGATTCTATCCTCAACAGTGCTGGTTCATAGAGTCTTTTTGCCGCAAAATAGGCCTTCCATCCCACAGTTTTGATTCTGCCAAGTTTATCAACATTGGTATAGACCATCTGAATAGAGTTCCCATCTATATCAACCACGCCGTAAGCATTCTGTCCTAAAAGCACGCTCTGGTAAACATCACTTGCTGGGGTACCTCCACCAGCTCCCGCAAGAATCGGAAGAGTTGTTGAAACTACTATTTGTGCTCCTCCAAACGTTCCCACCACTCCTTTTTCAAGTGCTTCATATTTGGCGCTAGCAAGAGTAATAAGCTCTTGGGCGGTAAAAAGATCGAGGATTTTGTCTGGATGAACCAGAAGAACATAGTATCCATCAGGGAATGGTAAAATTTCTGCTCTATTTAGAAGATTTACACCTTTCCGCACATCATCTTTTGAAAGTTTTTTTGTACCATCAAGTCCTGATCTACCTGATACACCAGAGGCATAGTATACATTTGTGCCCGCAGTAATCTGCTGCATAGCTACAGCATCAAGACTTTCTTCCGCATTATACGATAATAGATCCGTTGCCACATCAACGAGAGGGGTGAACGAAGTAATATCTGTGAACTCATCCAGATCTATGTAGTTTCCATATTCATTTATAGACACCTGAACTTGCTGAGCTGCTATGGATGCTCCTTGAGCAGGAGTTGGCTGATCTGTAAGAGGAGTTGTTGCCTTCTGCAAAGGAGAAAATCTCGTAAAAACAGCAGTTCTTCCCGTGTTCGGGGTAAAGCTATGTTTTTGACCATATCGTGTCGCAATAAGATTTGCCTTCACATACTCTAAAAGCTTTCTCTCATAGTATGTAGGGAAAAGCTCCGGGTTTGTCTGTCCTGTTACTGGCATATTAAGCCTCCTTCATAAATTTTTCTCTTATTTCTAATAGTTTTTTGTAATCTGCTTTTTGAAGAGCCTCTATTGTTATTTGTTCTTCTTCCAGTTTTTGAGGCTGCGACGTAGACTTGAATTTATCTTTTCCTTTTTCAAAATATTCGTCTGTAATTTCTTTAAGAGTGTCCACATCTGCTCTATCAATGAGTTTTAGAATCGGAGCATTCTCGCCGTCAACAGCTCTGACAAGCCTTATTGCTTCTTTTTGAAGATGCTCTTTGTATTTTTTACCTGTCTCTGCATCAGCCTTGAGAGTTTCTATTTCTTTTTCTGCCACTTCAAGTTTCATCTGAAGAGTTTCTACCACATCCTGAAGTTCTTCCTTAGACATTGCAACCACAATGTCTCTTGTTAGCCTTTCCATTTAATCCTCCTTTTTGCAGTGTTTTTCATATAAAGCATTTGCTCTTTCGTAAATTTGTCTATATCCATGAAGATTTGCTAATGACATTGCAGCACGAAGTCTTTCACAGGAGATGTTCCCATCCCATGTTTTATATGGAAATCGTCTTGAGCCCGGTTCAAGAAAATAGTCCAGGGGAGCTTTCTTTCTTAGCTCAGGATCATCCCACCACTCTTCTTCAGAAAACTTTTCATGATTTTTGCTGGAGCTTTCCTCAAAAGAAAGTATTTTTGCATTTTTATCTGCTCCCTCAAAAACTATGCTCAGCTCTTTAAAATCTATTGATGTTGCATAAAACTTTCCATCTTTTTTCTCTGTCTCAATTATTGCGCCAATAGAGAGGCTTCTGACAGGAGATGGAACCATCTTAAGAAGCGTTATCAACCTCTCATTCCCTGCCTTGGGCATCCTTATTTTTGCAAGAATTGCTTTTTTATCATGATCATACTCGCTATGAATTACTACGCCAATAATGGCTCCAGCTTCATATCTGTGATCAAGTAAAACTGGTTTCCCCATAAGGGTATCAGCATATTTCCGAAGTGTTTCTTCTTCAAAACAGAGTTCTCCGTAGGCTCGCTTTACACAGGTAGAGGATAAGGCAACTGCCATAAACTCTACATATTCATCATGCTCGGAAAAAGATTCAATCTGAGATAGTTTTGTGTAATCTTCCATACCTGCATCTTAAACTGAGACGCTGAGCAGTTAGAAGCAATATTTTCAGTTAATCTTCCATAAGGCCTGAATAAGTGAGAACAAATGAATCTGCTTTTGCAATTTGATTTTGCTGTAAGGCTGTATAGGCAGGACTGTTTACGATCACTCTATAGGCTCCAGCCTGTTTCACTCTCAAGATAAGCTCTTCAGGTAGAATATCTCTTCCAATTTTTGTTCCTGTCCAGAAAGCAAAATCCCGGGCAGCTTTTTCAACATCTTGCTGAATTAAGCCTGCCAGAGCTTCATCTTTTTTATGTATGTAATATTCTATGTTAATGCTATATGTAATTACCTCTGGAGCAGAAACATAAACCATATCTGTTAAAGGTCTCACTTTTTCACTTGAAAGATAGTTTTGCACAAGCTGAATCATTGAGTTGTCTGGACTCTCCCCATCTTTCATAATAAAAACCACATTCACCTCTCCAGGCTGAGGGCTAAATACTGAAACATCTAATATATCTTGATGTGCTGACAGAGTATGATATATGTATGCTCCACAAGAGCCTGCATTTGTAAACCTTTCAATGCTCTGTCTTATGCGTTCTCTGAATCTTTCATCATCCTCTATGTCTGCACCATACATAGTCATTGTTGTATTTGATGCAGAAATGTCATGAGGTAAAACATCTACAAGTTTGTTTATTTGCCCCACCTGATATCCATTACCAGCACTGCCAGTTATTTCGCATTCTGCCTGCACTTGGGCAGAAAGATTACCTGCCGGGATTTTTACTTCTTCTACCGTTTTAAAAATAATATTACCGTCAGGCGTTACCCTTGTCCCTGCGGGGATTACTGCATCATAATTGAGAGCACTTGAAAGACTAAATCGCAAAATACACGTAGCAGGTTTGGGATAAAGTCTCTCTATTCCATAAAACTCTGCAAGAGCATCTAAATGTTCAGCGCTTGCATATGCAAGAAGATTCTGTCTTCCTGTCTCATCTATGTTTATTGATGTAATTGTAAGGGCATATGCAAGAAGATTTATAAGTAGTCGTTCAGGATCTGCGGGTTGAAGCGTTTTATTTGTAAGCCTTTCGTATGCTTCAATCAATTGTTTTTCGTATAGAGTTGGATCAGTCTCTACGAACTTTATAGCCATAGCTGTGTGTTTATAACCTCTTCTGTTTCTTTTATTCTAAGCTTCATCTGTATGTTGAGTTTTGCATTGATGTAGTCTTTTTTTAAAGCAATATCTTCAATCTCCACTCTTTGCTCCCACTTCAAGATTGCATCTTTTATCTCTACCTTGATCCTGCCAATTGTGATGGCATTAAGAGGTTTATCTATAAAAAGATAAAGCCTGCTTCCAAAATCAGGTCTGTGGATGTCAGATCCCTGAACTGTTGTAAGAATTAATCTAATATTTTGAAGTATGCTTTTTACTGTGTCTCTTTCAACCAGACTGTACATTATCACCTCAGGGGTGTTTATAAATATTTATAAACACCTTAAAAGCCTCTATAATCGTTAAACCCATATAAAACATCCCTGCTCATTCAAAATCGCCCTGTAGGGCTTTTAAATAAATCTCCATCAGATACTCGGGCAGAAGTGAGGTATCGTATGTTCTATTAGCGATTTTATCCAGGTGCCACCACCAGTGTGTAATGGGATACTTTTCTGGATCATCGGAACAGGGCGGGTCCGCACCCTCTTTTAAGACTATTTTTATGAGTTCGATATCTGCTTTTTTGACTTCTTCTTGATCCTCAAGCCTCCTTTCAAATATAGCTTCACGGGTATCAAGTATAGCTGCTGATGTTGCATACCACCGTAATTTTATAGCAGGTGGTTTGCAGTCCTGCTGCCACAGCTCAATAAGTTCTTCATCTTTATAGCATTCTAATAATCCCATCTCTTTTAAAACTCCTCCATCTTTCATCAAATTTATAAAAAGACTCTATCTTTAATGCATCATCATTAGATACAACAACTTTGCCATCTTTAATAAAATGATATACAGTACCATCTCTGCCTTTTTCTACATACACTTCCTCTGGTTCTTTAATGATATCATGAGATGCTTTTGAGTATGTATCTATGTCTTTAAATCCCAGATCCTTTCCATGTTTTATAAAATGCCTTTCCAGATCATTTTTTGCTTCCTTATATGCATTCTCACCACCGCCGCCTGTTGCAGGTCTTAGCCAGCTACTTCCCATGTGTGCCCTGATGCGGTTTAATCTTTCTTCGTTTGTCAATGCCCTGAATTCTTCTTCAAGCTCTCGCTGCGCAGGAGTATCCTTTGCCCATGTGGGTCTTTCAACTGTTGTCATAACTGTTTCCTCTTCGAAGAATGCAACAGCCCTGCATCTACAGTCAGGATGTAGTGGTGGCATCCTTGTGGGAAGCCTTGAGGAAGATCCTTTCTGCACATCAGTCTGAATTGGTCTTAGTTCTTTTATGAGTGCAGGGTCTTCTGAAGCCTCAAGCATTTCAATCACCCGCACAGCCTCACCTGTATCAAATACTCTTCCATCCATGCTTCTGCATGCTGGACATGTAAGTCTGTCTCCTGTTGCATCCCATCTGTATTTTTTTATGCGGATTTTTTGCATTGCCTTTATACGAGAACTATTTCTCAGATAATTCACAGTTGTATCTACAATCTGCCTTGCCTTTGTCTCTGTCCTCTGGGATAGGTAATTGCCGAATTCATCTAAGAATTTTCTTGCTCCTTCCTGGTTCTTTCCAGCTGGATATCCCTTTTTGAGGTAATAATTGCTCATCCATTTGACCGAATCGAGTCTTATTTCTCTGTCGCCCTGAAAGAATCGACCTAAATAGAAATCATGTAGTTTTGTTGCGTATGATATCGCTCTTTCATCTGAGATTGTAAGTTTGGTTGATACGGGAAATGCTGCATGCTCTTTTGTGTAAATTTTTTCAAGCAGTTTGTTTAATGCATCAAGCTGTTTTTGTGACAGCTTCATATGTGACTCAAGCATGCTCATTATGTATCTTGAAAGATCCTGCTGGGAGATAAAATATCGGGCTTTCTTTAGTGTCTCTGACAAGGCTTTTTGCAAGCCTGCTTCAAGCGCTGGAAGCACTATATTTAAAGCTGATTCTATATCTTTGTCTTGCTCTGTCATGTTATTAAAATTTTATATTCAGTGTTTCCACACCGTGGACATTTAAACCCGTGCTTTTTAAGATATTTAATATAAAGAGTGATAATGAAACCGCATTTTTTGCATTTACATAAAATGTTCATAGTCCTCTAAAAACCTCTCTCTTTCTGCCTGTCTTCTCAATACCAATCCTTTAAGTTTTCTGCCTCCTGAGTAAACCCATTTGAGAAACTCATCTGCTGCATCAAGATACTCAGCTCTGTTGAGTTTCTGTCTCAGTGCTGATCTTTGTAATGCACCAGAGCCAAGGTTATACGAAAAAGACACTAAAGCATCAAACATTCCTTCAGTTAGTTGAACATTAATAAGTCTTAAAACTGATTTTTCAAACTTAATGAGATCTTTCATTAGCAGCTGTTCAGCTTCTTCTTCGTCAATCGGTTCATCGAAAGCCTCTCCTTCTTTAATTACATGCCCATAGCCAATAGTTAAATATCCTGCAGGACAGAGATATTTTACGGGACTAAAACCTTCAAACCTTTTTATTAATTCGATGCCTTTCTCTGTCACTCTCATTTAACTCTGCCCATGCTTCTTAAAATCTGTCTTCCGCCAAACCAGAATGTAAGAACTAAAAAGACAAGCATTGTATCGTTTTCGTCCCAAACCTTTGTTAATGCCTGTAAAAAATCAACTCCTGATCTTTGGGTTAGTTCAATTTGAGCATATTTTACTGCCATATACAACAGAATCATTAAATAAGTTATTGTTGGCCTTACCACTGAATTATATACATACACAAAAAGCATTAATAAGTCATACCACCATCTACCTGTTGCCTCAGGCTTATAAACCTGTGCAAAGCTTCTTGCACTCTCAGAATCTCGCACATCTGCCTCAACAACAATCTCATCAAGCCTTTGTTGATGTCCTTGTTGTTGCATCTCCATCTGCATCCTGAGAATCTCAAGCTCATGCTTTTTGTCCTGCCTGTCCTGATAAAGTTTGATCACCTCAGGAAATATTGAGCCAGCAAGACCTAAAATTGCTCCTATGATTGATATCATTATTCTACCTCCATTATTTCCTTTGCTTTTTCTATGTCTATAATGCCAGACTGCAGTAGCAATGCCACTGCCTGAGATTTTTTAGCAAACATTTCAATCTCTGCATCAGGCTTTAGTTGAGGAAGTGGATTAAAGATAAAGTTTACATCTTCAAAACTGTAACCCTTAAGCGTCAGATGGAATTTGTATAGTCTCTCCATGACCCTGCGGACAAGCCTCTGGTAATTCTGAAGCATTCTTACAAACTGCTCATAAGCTATTGTCGCCCATGTCTCCGTTGAGCCTGTTGTTCTGCCAAGCAGAGAAGGTTGTCCTTTTGCTCCTGAGATTATCCACTGCTCATTCATCTCAATAACATCTCTTGCACCAGACATGCTGCCGCCCACTTCCTTAAACTGTGCCTTTGTGCCCTCAAAATGCAAAAATACGCCCTTTGCCATATTTTCTGAGATTGATTGTGCGATGTTGTTGAGATACTCTGTGAGTCTTTTCTGATACTCAAATTCTGTCTCATTTGGTGATCTCTGAAGTTGTGGAAACTCTACATCCAGAAACCCAATAAGACCAAGCTTTTTTGCTATGCCCTTTAACTGTGTAAGAAGCTCCTCCTGCACTTCTACCGAAGATAGTGCGGCAATAAAGGGGGGCATCGCATAAGGAGAACCATCCATTGTAAGGAGTGGTTCATATATGTATGTCTCTGGATTTAGCTTTATCGGGTCAAGACTGCCAACCTGCTGATAAGGCTCAAATGTGTCTGTCTCTTCATTGTAGGTAAAATAAATGGTTGTGGCAGGAACTCTTACTATTTTATTTATTCCATCAAGTCTTTCATTTACTACAATCTCAATGCTGATTGCCCCATAGAGTGCAATCTGAGCAAGCAGTTGATTTACAAGGCTGTCTGCATTAAGTTTCTCAGCAAAGATATCTATCTCTTTTTTTGCTTCCTCGCTATTGCTGATAACCTCTACATTGTGCCCTGTGTTTGCCAGATCTATGATAAGCTCAAACATCTGTGAAAGATTGGGATTGGCAATTACTGATTTTTCTATCACATAAAGCCACTCACGGGGATATCGTGAATTTACAAATCTATATTTTATCTCCAAACTCTTTGGCAAAAATTGACTGACTGGCTCAATTGATACCCTTCCAGCAGAAACTGCAGAGAGTTGAACGTTTTTTTTCTTAAACCATTGCCATAACGCCATATCTGCTCTCCCAGTTTATTCCTGAAAAAATATAAGGACCGTGGTAGGAACTCTTTGACTCCACAACTGACAATGCCAGAGCCACTGCCCAGAATCTGTCTGCATGGGAGTCTTCACTGCTACCTTCAATTCTTATATTTCCCGATTGCGTAATTGTTCTTTCCACACTGTGTAAGTCTTCAATCAGGTCCCTGTTCTGTGGAATAAATATGCGTCTGTCCTGGAAATATGCCTGCATGCGGGAAGCAAGCTCTTCTTTCGCTTTGGCTGTAAAATACACTCTTTGAACTTTGATCTCTCCCCATTTTCTCTGAAGTTCTTCTGCAATCTGCATTCCAATGCCTGTCTCATCTACTGCTACACGCCTTGCAAAAGCTGTGTAATAATCTATTGCCTCAAACTGCTCCCTGAAGGGTATATTTTTCATTATCTCGAGCTTTCGCAAATACAGAATACTTCCAGCTTTTTCTAAAACTGCAATAATTGTGAGATTCCCTCTTCTTGCAATATCAACTCCAACGTAGATATCCCCTTGCACCTCTGCCAAATTCCCCACAAGCACTCCATCAAGTACGCATGCATGAATCACTTCATAAGGAAGTAAAATATAGTTTTCATCCATAAATTCACAAAGATACTCCTGCATCCAGATATCTTCGCTTGGAATTGCTTTTTTTATTGACTCTACATCAACATCAAGCCCACGGCTAACAGCATCAAATATCGTAAGTTTCTGTCTATACCATAATTGATTTCCATCAGACATCTGCCATATATGAGCAAATACATCATTTTTTGTGCGAGGAGTAGAAATAGCAATCAATTTATAATCTCTGCTTCTTGTGATAGACGGAAATATTGCCTGATATACCCTGTAACCATCCCTGAAAAAAGCAGCCTCTTCAAGGACTACATCTCCTGTAAGCCCTCTTACTCCATCAGGATTTGCAGGTAATCCCATAATGCGTGAGCCATTTGGAAATCTCACCTCAAGCACATTAATGCTTGCCTCTTTGAAGAACTCCTCTCCAAACTGTGCGCCCACGATTTTTAAAAATTCCACATGTCTTTTTACTTTCTCCATGAACTCTTTGCTCTGCCTCTCTGTAGGAGAAATGACTGCAACCAGATGATTGGAGTTTTCAACTGCCCTTAACACAGCAAAGAGTGCAATGAGAAAGCTTTTGCCGGTCTGCCTTGCCCACATGAGGCAACTGAACTTATGCGATTCAATCTCTTTTAATGCTTCTGCTTGATATGGCAGAAGCAGACTATGTGCCGAAGATTTCTTTTCTGACATAACGGATAAACTCCTGGTCAATGCCTTTCAGCTTTGCTTCTTTTTCTATTTCCTGCATTGCTTTTGATATCCTTTCTTCTCTTAAGCTCTGAAGTCTGTCAGCCATCTGGGAGAGTGCCCTTGTAACCCTTACAAGTGCCTCTGTATCTTCAAACTCAATTGATTCTATATCTTTTACAAAGTCAGTTACATGTTTAGCTATGATTGCTGTTACTGCCTCGAGCATATCAGTTGTGGGTCTGTCCTTCAGGGTTGTAAGAAGTGCATTTATTTCATCAAATTTCTTATTATACTCCTCTGCTGCCTTTCGATAATCCTTATAAGCCCTGTGAATTGAAGACCTTCCTATATCGTATCCTTCAGCTTTCAGCCTTGCCTCAATGTCTCTAAACCCGAGCTTCTCTCGTTCATAGAGTTGAATTATATAGTTGATAAGATCAAGAAGTTCTGCTTTTTTCCTGCGGGGCATGTTTACTCCTCTGGAATCGGAATTGCAGGGTCTTTTATTCTGCACTCAAGTAAATCTATGCCAAGCGGAGTTAATTTAAAAAGATTCTTAAGATTGTATGTTCTGTATGGAATTTCTACTTCTTTTCTCTCCACATAGCCTTTGTCAACAAGGTAATAAAGGTCTCGTTTAATCTCAGAGACTTTGTGATATTGATAAAAGACAGAGATTATCTCTGTTTCCTCAACCCAGCGAGGATAAAGTCTTTTAAGATAGTCTAAAATTTCATATCTAAGCATCTATTCCTCCTTGAAAAGCTTAAATACCTCCCTTATGTCCTCCCTGAGAGAAAGTATCTCAGCCCTCCAGCCTGAAATATCTATATAGTGATCATTTTTATCAATCTTCTCGTCCATTTTGGTCTCTATCTGGCAGAATTTGGATTCAAAGTTTCTTGCAAGCTCTTCAACCTTTTTCTCTATGTTTACTATCCTGCCTGAAAGCTGCCTTAATAAATAAAGCATAAAAAGAAAGCTTACTATCCATCCTGCCTGTATCAGCTCTGTTATTAAAATGCTTTCCATACCGTTCACTTTAACTGTTTTTAAACCTCTTTAAAAGCAATATTTTCTTAATGACTGTGATGATTTGTGTTACCACCTTCATCAATAATTGAACCAGTTGCGTGAATATTGCCCTGAACTTCAAGATTTCCAATAATTCTAAAATACCCCTCAAACCAGCCCTCTGCCGGTGAACCACCTTTCATATTGATACTGGGTGCCTGGATTGTTATATTTGTTGCACTTTTTATGTATATCTGCCCCTGACACTCAACATCTGCCCTGCCAGTTGCTTTGATGTCTATATCTCCTTTTATGTCAGCCTTTAATTTATGCTCTTTTCTGTCATACTCAATATAGCTTCCATCTTGAAATTTTATATGTATTTTGTCTTTATCCTGGACAGGTGTAGTATCCTTTTCATTGTAAATCGCACCAATTACAAACCCCTGTTCAAATCCATGCTCAAGAAAAGCACACAGCACAAGCTCGCCAGCATCAGGAATCCAGTAAAATTTATCATTTTGCGATTTCGGAACAGCAACTTGTAGCCAATACGTCACCATGCCATCACAATCAAGTAGCTGCACTCTTACTCTTGCATTTTTTTCATCCACTGCTACAACTTTACCCACTTTGATCATTTTTTCTTCTCTCCTGGTTTTCTTAATAGTTCAAGCTCTGTTGTGTAGCCACTTCTTTTGATGATATGCCTTGCAGTGCTTGTATAGTATTGTCTGTCAAATGCACCAAAGCCCTGCACCTCTACAATCCCACCAGCATGTAAATCAGGAATCCCAACGCATGTGAGTCTTGCCTGAACTTCTTTCATCTCATTGATTGTTTTCTGGGCTTTTGAAATTGCTTCTGCCTGAGATTTGCTTTCTATTCTTGTATTTATCTTTTTTGTATCCCCTGAAGCCTTTACCTGCGTTTTCTTTTTATCCTCAACAACATCTTTTTTTTGTGCATCAAGATACACTACATCTACACTGCCCTCATAAAGTGATGAGGTTTCAAACTCAAAATCAAGAATATGATTTCTTGTGAGAACATACACTGTTTGACTGCCAAGGCTCTCATCAAGACTACGAATTACAATTTGACGGTTCACAATTTTACATGTGTATCCGTATTGCTTGCAGAGGCCTGCAAGAAACTTGAGATCTGTCTTTTCCTGTTGCGTGGTTCTTTTAAATGATACATCTGCACCTGCAAAATTAAGTTTATACCCGTGTTTGCTGGCTATATCCTGGGCTATTTTTCTTAAAGTAGTGTTTTCAAATGCTGTTGTTTTTATCTCTCTGAAAGAGCTTTTTACATCTTTTGCAAGTGCTTTGATTGTAAATGCATCTCCCTGACGGGAGCTTTTATATGTGAAACCGTCTATATAAAAAACTCCAGCAGAACGAATTCTGTCAGTGTATCCAAACTTCACTTTTAATGAAGATCCCCGAGCAGGTGGATTGTCCCTGAAAAAGCCTTGAGAGTCTTCAAGCTCTATCTCTACATCATCGCTTTCCTGTTTATTCAATCCATCGTTGTCCATATATGAAAAGTTCAGAAGATATGGCGTGATATAAACAGAGACATCTTTATTGTTAATCTCAACATAGAGATATACCTCTGGAACCCTTAATCCCTCTGCCACGGCGGGCTTACCTCTATGGTTTCATCAACCCATATTGCTGGAATTTCAAGCATTACTCCTGCAGGAAAAGCAAAATAGGATATCTTGTCAGGATTTTCAAGCATGATGGGCTCATATAGATATGGATTACCATAAAACTGATATGCTATCAGGTCCCATCTATCATTATCTTTTGTTATATATTTCATTGCACCCTCTCAATCCTTGTTGTTTCGTATCCATCAGCGTTTTTTACTTTTACAATTTTATACTTTGCTTCTTGCTGTGATTGTTTTTTGACCGCTTTATTGCCCTTTGATTGAGTAGTTTTGATTTTTTTCGTCTCAAGTGGCTTTTCTATGTATTCAGAAAACTCCAGGTCAAGATCAATAACGACGGGCTTTCCCCACGCATCTATCTGCTGTATTGTTGAGGACAGCCTTTCCAGAGCAAATTCGCCAAGAGGCTGCTCTGCAATTATGAGGTTATAAGCTTCTCCTGTGCTTGATTGCTCGATCAGTGCTTCATGCTCCTCAAGAGGCTCACAGAATCCATTGTGAAGCCTCACTGCCACAGTTACCTTCCTCAGTTCTTTGTCTCCCATCCACTGTAGTGAGGCTGGCGGGAGTATTGTCTCATGGTGAGCATATGGAAATGAGAGCTCTTCTCTATGTTCTTTGTATGAAAGAAGCTCAAAAACTATGTCTCCCCAGATTACATATTCCATACTGGAATTTTAAAAAGAATCAAAATCAGTTAGAAGCAATATTTTCTATCTTTTACGATGAAAAAGTACTGGGGATTCAATTGTGGTGTATTTTTCAATAAATTCCTGTAATGCATCTTCAGTGATACGGATTGTGCCCTTACCATCTTCACTACCAACTTTAACTGCCCGAATGTAGCCAAACTCTACCCAGTTGTAAACTGTTCTTTCCGCTACCCTGAAGATGCCTGCTACTTCTTTTACTTTATACAGTTTCATGGCTACCCAAAAATAAAAAGCCCACCTTATTGGTGGGCATCCCTGAGATAAATCCGCAGCCGTATGTTTTTTGTGCGATTATTCTCTCACCCCCTTATCTTTTAAAGCTGATCTGCGCAGCCTTTTCTTTTACAACTATTGCATCTGCAAGCTCTCTTCCATAGTCAGCATCCGTTGCAAGCTCAATGAGTTTTGGCGTTGCCTGATACACTGTTTTTACCCTGACCAGATCTGAAAATCTATCACCAAGCAAAGCCTTCGCTTTTTCAATATGTTCCTCAGGAATTAATGCCTCATATTGAAATGTGACCCTGCATTCAATCCCTGAGTCTGTTATAAATGTCACCGTGCCTTTATCATCTATTAACGATTTTGCCTTTGATGCAATCCTGTTTTTGTAATCTTTTAGTGCTGGCTCAAGAGCTTTCATGTCATAGTAAACTGAGCTTGCAGCATCAATTATCTCTGCAAGCTCAGTGTCTTCAATCTCTCTTTTTTCTTTGCCGATTTTAACAATAAGCCTTCTGCCTGCCAGTGCGGCCGCCTTTTTAAGTTTGCTTAACATTGTTGCCATTTAATGCCTCCTCTGTTATGTTTTTTATTTTTACCATTGTATGGTATCGTGCACTGCCAATTCTGCTCTTGCTTGTTTTCTCTGAGCATTTCAGTCTGCCTCCAGCTTTTATAGTTTTTATCTTCGTGAAGCATTCTCCAGCCATAGCCAAGTATTACTCCAATAAGAATAATTAAAAATGCCGTAACAGCTCTGTTGATAAATCTCTCCACTGTTTTTACTCTCCTCTGAGGCTTAGTTGTCCGAGATACACGGGCAGACTGATTTTTTTAACCCTGCTTATAAGCATGAGTGTTTTAAGTGCCCTTCTTTCCATAGTGTTTACAAAATCTTCTATGTCTTTAGCGGTCACCGCCAGATAGTATCCTCTGTTTTCCTTTGTCATCGATGAACAGACAGGAAATCCGCACTGTCTTAGCTCTGTTATCACCGTTCTCAGTTTCCTTGTATCTGAGATTTTATTCTGAAAACTCTTATTAAAAACCAGCCTGTACAGATCTCCCATATCTATCGCATTTTCTCTGCCCTGATAGTTCATTAATATTAAATATGTCTTAAATGCCAGAGGGCTGATCTCCTCCATCCTGCACCTCCTAAAATGGATCTGTCTGTTTTTGAAGCAATCTTAAAAAAGCAAACACTGAGCAAAGCTGTTTGAAATTGAGAAAGTGAATTGAATCACAATTGAATTTTTTCCTTATATAGCCATTGAGTCTGTATCTCCATCTGCTTCCCATGATTATTTTTGCTAGGTTTTCAATATGAAAGATCATACCGTCTTTGTGAAACTGAATCGTATTTAAGTTAATTTTTTTTCTACCAGAAAAACCAAGCAGATACATTGCCTGTAGAACTGTATCCAGCTCTTCATGCTTCATATGTTTGCAGCTATCTTTGCCTGTGAGTTCTTTAAGCAGCATTCGGTATGTATCTTCATCAAGCCCAAGTTCTTTTTTTGCAATATGCACCTTAGCAAGCATTGATTTTCTTATTTTCTGGTTTATAACTAACATTGCTTTTCCCCCCAACCAGTGTTGGCCTTTCCTCTGCTACCACCACATAATAGACATCCCGTCTGTTTTTCCCTATCTCTTTTCTTACCGCCCCCGCTCTAACAAATGTCGTAAGCACTGCCCCAATTGCCCGTCTATCCCATCCCGTGAGCTGTGAGACATTTTTGATTTTAAATCTTTTCAAATATTTCATCGCCTTCCATGCTCTGTCTGTCTTGTTTTCCTTGCCAATGTAGTACAGAATTCCACCAACTTCTTTTATCTTCCCTGTTTTTATGTGATACCTGATTATTGTTTTTACTGCATTGCTGTTGCGAAATGATGTGCATATATCTTGCAATGTTGCTCCTTTGTTTTTTTTCAGATACTGCCTGATTTTCTCTGCCAGACTTGCTTTCATAGCTTTGCCACCATCTCCGGAGTTATTCCTGCTGCCTCAGAGGCATTCATCATCCTTACAACTGCATACGCATCTCTTACGATGATTCTGAAGTCTCCCTGAGACCGTTCCCAGAGTTTGAGAGCTACAGAAGGATCTGGGCTTATGCCAACTGCAATCTCATAAAAAGTAACAACATCTGAGATGCTCAAGGGCTCAAAATTAATAATCCTGCGAACACGGCTTTTAAGCCTCCGCTCCTCCCTCAGCTTGCTTGTGATCGTTTCCTCTCCAATAAGCACCACAGGGCATAAACATTGCTCGTTCATTCCCCTTAACATCTCTATATGACGCTTGGGCATTTTGTCTGCTTCGTCAATCAGTACAAGATGCCTTTTAATTTTCGTGTTTCTTTCAATATCCTCAAGGCAGTCATAAAAGCTTCTAGGTTTTAGTCCCGTAATTTCAAAGCAGATTTTTCTTAAAAGTTGTGGTATGGTCATTCCATCAACAAAGAGAATATACACTGCCTGAGAATTCTGCACCGCATACCATTTTGCTGTCATGGTCTTTCCTCTTCCAGCCACACCTGATACGATTCCAAAGCTCGATGTTAAATCTCCAGCTGAAAGTTCATCGCAAAGGTCTTTAAACTGAAGGACATTCTGAGTTTGAATAAAAACATCAGAGTTAACCCTGAATCGCCTCTTTTTATATGTGTACCCATGACTGTTGAGCTTGTCTATTATCTGTTGTTCTATCTCCCTGTTTCCGTTGTATTTATTGTTTTTAAGAAGACTTATAGTGGTTCTATCCACCCCTGTGAGTGCTTCAACCTTAGAAAGACTTAGATTGTACTGATTCATTATTTCAGCTAAAAACATATTGCCCTCCTTTCATACTGGTAGCATTTTTTAAAGTTTTTAAACCAGATTCTCTCTGTTTCATCCATTGTCTCTTCATACTGTCTCATAAACTCTCTGTCCTGAACACTGATTTCCACCTCGTTTAACTCACATTCAATCAGATACTGATACCTTTCTCTGTTATTTGAAAAAACGGTCTTTCTCTGAAACCGATACTGCTTCTGTCCTGCTTCAAGCGTAAGCCTTTTTTTCTCGTCAACTTCTCTGCGTAATTGCTCCGGGTCGAGCACAGCAGGCCTGTCTGTCTTTTTTCTTTTTAAAATCTCTTTTGTCCGATTTGAATACTCAATAACTCCACCAATCTGTGCCGTGAGCTTCTGATACTCATCTTTAACACTGCGAATCATATCCCGTTTCCATGCCATAAGCTCGCTTGTTTTTTCTTTGTCCTTCATGGAACTCAGTGGCACCATCCTGAGCTCAACGATTCTATTATCAGGCCTGACAATAAAAACTTTATCTCTTTCGTAAAGATCGTATCTGACCTCAATGCGGGTTCTGTCTGGAATGTCCCAGAGCCCTTCCTCTAATGAGCTTCCCTCATAAAGAATGCCGTCTATAATGATTCTGCCCCTGTTTACGGAGCGGTAATCTTTCTTCATCAAAACAAAGTCTATCTCCTTCTCTACAATTCTGCGTGGAGTGAAGCCTTCTTTTATTGCCTTTGTGAGCGTCTGCAGCGGAGACAGTTTTAAGCTGTAATGCCTGCGGTTATTATATATATGAACTGCTTCAAAGAGTTTAAGCAGAAACTCTTCAAAGCTTAAAAGCTTTCCTTCTTGTTTAAGTGTTTTAAGCCTTTTTTCGTCCTGCGATTTTTCCTCTGATGTGCCCCGAAGCTCACGAATAAGCCCTGGGACACCAAGATCAAGCATGATTTTTTCAAGTGAGCCAAAAAATCTTTCTATGAGCTTTGCCTTAGCATTGTATGGCCTTGCATGCCTGTGCCATTCTTTTCTGGACTGAACTACCTCTACGACCTCTCCTTCTTCCATTTCAACTGCATAGCCACTGTCTGTTTTATACAGCTCTGATATGTCCTGCGCATCCATGCCATGCGCATGAAGCTCTTTTATAATCTCGTTGAAGTATCTTGATACCTCAGGCTTGCCATTGTCAGTGTATGCTGTCCTGAACTTTCCATATACTTTAAGCCCCATCCTTAAAGCAAGCCCCATCATGTATGAGTTGTATCTGTCTGCTAATGAAAAACCATAACAAATGCGTGTCCTGAGGTCCACAAAAAAGTACCCCTCAGGACGAAATACTCTGTTTGTCTCTTTGTCCTCTATCCAGAAATCAAATCTGTGCTGATCTCCAACTATGCACTCAAACGGCTCAAGGTCATCGTATTTCCTTACAATATAAAAAATATTATCAAGCCCTCTTGAACCAGCCTGCGCATATCGCTCGAGCAGGGGATTGAGCTGCTGTAAATACATATATGCCGAGCTTGAAGATCCAATCCTCCAGCCCTGCTTTTCTGCTTCCGCTGCAACGCATTCATATGCTCTCTTTTTATGCCCCGATCCACCTTCTTTTATGAGCTTAAGATATACTCCCCGTAGATATTGCAGTGCTTGAGTGTCCCACTTTTTTAAATGCCCATTTTCTCTGTCTCTTACAAAAGCTCTGGAGCCTTCCTGCTGGTATTTTTTTATCCTCTCATACATTGCCCTGACCGAGATTCCTTCATCTTTAGCCACTTTTTCTATCCATTTAGATTTTTTCCAGCCGGATGGAACATTGAGTGCTTTCTGAACAGAAATAACATATTTCTCTACTTCATCTGCCCTGGCCAGCACATCTATACCAACCTCCTCCTGTGGTGCTTTTAATTTCGTTACTTCAAGCTGTGCTTCTACAGCAAGCTTTAAAACAATATGCTCAGGTAGGGTTTTTGCTTGTTCTTGATTTTCTTGAATCCATTTTATTTGAGCCTGTAAAGGAAGAGAGGATAGAGCTATACGATATTGCTTACCACCGTTACCGTGAGTAGAGATTACTTTAATTTTATTTTTTTTAATAGCTTTTAATATTGCTACATGAGTAACGCCCAATAATTTTTGAACTTCAGCTCTTGTAAGATAAATATCATCTTGAAGTAGGTTACAACCTTTTGGGGAAAAAGCCTGAATTTTGGTTACAACCTTTTCAATTTGGTTACAACCTTGGTTACAACCTTTGCCTAAAAGGTTGTAACCTCCGTCTGCATCAAACCTGCCCATCAATATCCCCCTTAAGTCTTTCAATTTCTCTTTCAATCCTTTCTTTTTCCCTCATAAGCCTCATAAGCTTGAACTCTTTGGCTTCAGCAGGCTCAAGGACTTCACAACCTATTGAATTAAGGAGAATTTTAAGTGGTTCAAGACTTCCTGTAATAAAACACAAAGCATGCAAAACTTCAGCAGGAAAACGATATTCTTGTTTGGAAGATGTTGTTTGATCCAGCATATGCTTTGAAATTCTTATTTTTGTCAGGATTTCTATTATCTCAACAATCTGATCTCTTGAATAATTACTTTTTCTAATTGCATCTGACAATGCTTTTCTGAACTCCACTGATACATCTAAAGAGCCTCTCTGAAACAGCCCGGCCTGAGAAAATGTCAGATTATTTTTATCCTTTGACATTTACATTCCTTATCTTTTTTAAGTAAACTCTTTTTATGAAGCATTACCTATCTCCCCATAATTCGTTATACGGGATACCAAGAGCTTCAGCAATGAGCTTGCGAGCACGCTTACTTTTTTTATGCCCATGCAAAACAAGCGATACATATGTGCGACTAAGTCCTATATGCCTTGCTAACGCAGTTACATCAATCTTTATAAATTTTTTTTGTGCCCTGTGGTTTAACGGAATGTTTATCATGCTTAAATTATATGCACGATGTTGCATAAATGTCAAGAGGTAATATGAGCAAAGCAGCATCAGAAAGATTAAAAATTCTTATAGAAAGATTAAATTTATCTATAACTGAATTTTCAAAAAAAACCAATATTCCTTACAGAACAATTCAAAGCTATCTTCTCAATGAAAGAACCCCAAGTTTTGAAAACTTGCAAAAAATAGCAACACATCTGTGCATAAATCTTAACTGGCTACTTACAGGTGAAGGCGAGATGTTTATAGGAAGGCCTGAAGTGGTAGAGTCTTATAATAAACAGGGAACAGGGGAAGATTTTATATTAGTGCCTGTTATGTCTGGTGAGATTAGTGCTGGTGGTGGACTGATTCCTGATGAAACCATTGAATTACGCCTTGCATTCAGAAGAGACTGGATAAAGCGTCATGGAGACCCCCGCAACATGTCTCTAATTCGTGTAAAAGGTGACAGTATGGAGCCTACTTTTTACTCTGGAGATCTTGTGCTTGTTGACCACAGCAAAAACTATCTTGACCCTCAGGGTGGAGTATATGCTATATCCATAGATAATCATATTATGATTAAGAGGCTACAAATACTCTATCCAGAGAGAAAAATTAAAGTCATATCAGACAACCCAAAATACGAATCATTTATAGTCAATCCTGACGAGTTAATAATAAATGGCAAAGTCATCTGGTTTGCCAGAGAAATAGAACGATAAGGAGGTTTAAAAATGATAGGAGTTGTTGGATTAATTTTTATTATAATTGGTGCAATTTTATTGCTTGTTACCATCAAAACCAAAACAAGAACCGAAAAACAAGCTCAGGCACAGGAGACAATATTAAAACATAAAGGAAAATACAGAGTTGCTGGAATTATTTTATTAATATTGGGTATAGCTCTGATTATTCCTGGAGAATCTGAACAGAAGAGCAAAATTAATGAGGAAGCTGTTAAAAGTGCTTCCTGGTGGCTTAAGCAAGAAATTCCTGATATTGAGATCAAGGAATCGAAGGGTAAGGGTGAGCGTGCCGAATATTATACAAATAATATTTACTGGAGATTTATACATTTAGGTTCTTATAATTATGAAAAATCTTACAAATTGGAAAGTTTCCCAGAATCGCAATCTTTGTCTCTTTTTATTGATTGCAAAGAAGCAAAAATAAATTGTCTTGACGCAACGCAAATTTTACCTTTTATAAAGAGTCTCATGTCAGCACTTGATTTTCATATCATATCTTATAAAGAGAACCCTCCTGATGTTGCAACCTTAATTGCCATTGAATCTAAAAATTGCTTAACTGATCGCTCAGGCCCTATATGCAATAAAAACAAAATTCCATTTGGCAACCGACGACTTGAGCCAAAAACTGATTATATAATGAATTTAAGCATTCATAAACTTTGTACTGATATACACACTTGCAAAGCAATAGAATATATCCGCCTTTCAGTTACTGATTTTAAATAAGTTTTTAAATATTTATAAACATTAACCCCTATCTGTAAAATTGTGAACCGTTATTTTGTAATTTTCTTATTACTGCTCAGTTTTTCACAAAAATTCCAAAATCCAGTTCACAAAAGAAATTAAGATATATCAATACTTTATCCTATATTCTTTATTTTCCTTTTCTGAACTTTTTAATTAGATTTAACATACAGATTGAAAATATCCCCCTGTATTTGCTCTTATTAGCTCTATCCTGCTGTTTATATTTTCTACCCCATTTGTCGTGTATATATACTTTCTCACTGATTCTGGATATTTCTTCTCATAGGTTTTGCATAATTCTTCAAATTTCAACACTGCCCTGTCATAGTCATCAAGCCTTTTTATCAGGGTTAACTCCTCATAAAACTGCTTTGCATCCTGTTTTGACATGTTTTTCTTAATGTTTCTCTGCATGTGGACAAAACAAAGTTGATGGTCTGTATCGGGAAAAAGTGCTTTTATTGCCTGTGTAAGTCCAGGAAAATCATCTGACACTATAACCATGACTCTTTTAAGCCCCCTCTTTATTAAATCATTCAGTATCTGTAACCAGTCTTCTTTGCTTTCTGAACCAAAATAGATGTAATAAGATAGTAAACTTTTCCTGCCGTCCATATCTATCCCAACTATGTTGTATATTACTGCTTTTTTTATTCTGTTTGTTTCAGCATCCTTTATATGATTATGGTAGGCATCTATAAACATGGCAAACAAATTCTCAGGAAGTTCTCTTGTCCTTAACTCTTTTGCTTTATTGTATAGATCCTCTTTTATTTCCTCTATCTGTTCTGCTGAATAGGGAAGGTTCATAGACTGCAGCAAGGCTTTTATTCTATTTGGAGAGTAACTCTGTAGCACAAGATTGAGGATAAAGTCCTGAAAACTTTCATCAGCTTTCTGCCACTCTGCAGGAAGAATTGCTGGTCGAAACTCCGATTTCCTATCCCCTGGAATACTTAGACCTAAGTTTCCTAGAAAACAGGCAAGTTGCCTTTCATAGTAGCCATTTGCTTTGTTTTCTATACTTTCTCTTAAATAGATTTCTCTTTCTTTTTTCATAAGTTCGTTAAGTAGCATGGCTGCTATTGTTTTTATGCCTTCTCTTGAGTCAATTTTTGAAAGCTCCTATAGAACTTTGTCCAGGTTTAAGTCTCCCATTTTCGCTATCTCCTCCTTTCTTGTTTTTCTTTTTTTCATCCCCAGTATGTTATCCTTTTTATGATCTATTTGCTCTACTGTGTGAACAGCCAATTAATAGACACAATTCTTATTATACTCCCGATTTTATAATAATGAGAGGCTTCATCAATCCCTGGGATATCGAACACCAGAGGAAGTGTACACTAATAGAATTATAAACAAACAAAAGGAGGATGAAATAATACACCTTAAAGAAGCTTGTTTTCTGTCTTGACAATGGGGTCCACTTTATACCTTATAACTGACTTTGTTATTTAAATTGAATTGTTAAAGTATTTGGCATTTACTTTTTGAGTATAACAATATATAATTAATACAACAATTATGGATTCAACTACTAAAAAGGGTCATACGAAATTATTCAAAAAACAAATATCATCAGCCATAAGACTTTATAATCCTCGAATATTAAATGAACTTTTTAAAGGTCCTTATAAGGTTTTAGATTCTGGATGGATTTGGTGGGTTAAAGATTTATCATTGTTAGACTATATCTTAAATCTTGAAAGATTTTTATATACAAAAGATTCAAAAGATATCAAAGTACTTAAGGGGCAAGGCATACCAGAAAAGCCAAATAAAAGATATTATTACAAAATATTTAATACAAATAATACATTATCAAATTACTTTGTAAAATATAGCGTTAATATTCCAGCGAGGAAAAGAATTGGTGCCTTATTCAATTTTGGTAATTTTCTATTTGGTCGAAATCATTTGACAAGTGAATGCATAAAAACAGAAAAATTTTATGCGCTATCGCAAGAATATGGCTTACCTGTGTTAGCATTTGGAGAATATATAAAATTTGGATTACCTAAAGAACAAATTTTAATACAGCCGTTTTTAGATAACTATGTAACATTCTATCAATATTGGAACAATAAATTAGCTTTTGATGATAGAGTTCAATTGCTAATAAAATTAATCGATATGTTATTTACTCTCAATAAGTTTTCTGTTTGTCATGGGGATATGAATTCGAACAATATCCTTGTCAGTAATAATTTAAAAAAATCATTAAAAATTATTGACTGTATGGCACTAGCATTTTCAGTTCCATCTTCATTAGCCACTGCTATCAATTTAGGAAGAATATTGTACGATTTAAACGGCAGAAGACATATAGTGAATAATGAGTTAGAAGAATTAGCCATAGAATTATTAAGACATATTGCATTTGATTGTCCACATTTACCAAAAGCTACTAAAATTTTATCTCTTTTATTAAGATATAATTTTAAAAAAAATAAGTCTACTAAACGTTTAAAACTATTACAACCAAATATAAATATTGATCGATTAATGAATATGCTAAAAAAAGAAAATGAAGGATCCTTGATAGATCCAAACTGGGAGAACTTTGGCAAAAAATACGAACAAGAACTTGTCAATGCATTAAAGGTTGCCTTGACTCATATAAAAAGTGAACTTGCTACAATTTAGTAGACAAAAAGATAAGGCAACTATAAAAATAAGTAGAGAGGTGAAAAAAATGATTAAAAGAAGAGTTTACACAAAAGAATTTAAAATTGAAGCAAGTTCACATAATACACCAAATAAGAAACAGTTTAAAGTATGTAGCTTATAAAGACAAAAAGGCCTTTATGAGAGATTTAAAGCTTATATACAGAGCTGCCAACAAAGATATAGCTGAGAGAGCCTTGGATGAACTTGAAGATAAATGGGGCAAGAAATATTCCATTGTTACTACCTCTTGGAGGAACAACTGGGACAATCTTACCAATTATTTTAAATACCCATCTGAAATCAGGAAAATTATGTATACTACAAATATTATAGAATCTGTGCATAGACAATTCAGGAAACTTACCAAAACCAAGGGAGCTTTCCCCAATGAGGACAGCCTTTTAAAACTATTATACCTGGGAATCCAGAATGCTAAAAGGAAGTGGACACAACCAATCCCAAACTGGGGGCTTATTTTATCTCAGCTATCTATATTCTTTGAAGGAAGGCTTGAAAAGGCATTAAAATTATGATAATATTTACAAGTAAATATATCCTGACACAAAACTATGAACACTCCCAACTTATAAGATATGAGTATATTCTTTATCTTCAACGTCAGAGGCAAATTCTAATTCATAAAGTTTTTTATAAAGGTCGCATCTATTTATTAATTCGTCATGTGTTCCCTGATCAACAATTTCACCGTTGTCAAGCACGATAATCTTATCTGCATTCAATATTGTTGTTAATCTGTGCGCTATTATAATGGCAGTCCTGCCCTTGAGGAGGTTCTCTATTGCCTTTCTTACTAAGAATTCTGATTCTGTATCAAGAGCAGACGTTGCTTCATCTAAGATGAGTAATTCCGGATTTTTTAACAGTGCTCTTGCTATTATAATACGCTGTTTTTGTCCTTCTGATAAAGCATTTCCACGCTCTCTTACAATAGTATCATAGCCATCGGGTAGATTTTCTATGAAGGTGTCAGCATATGCTATAGATGCTACTTCACGCAGTTTATTATCATCAACTTCTTCTGTTCCATACAAAATATTTTCCCTTATTGATGTATTAAAAAGTGTGCTGCCCTGAGTAACAATACTTATATATTTTCTGAGACTTTTCAATGTAAATTCAGAGATATCTCTTCCATTAATCAGAATGTTACCCTTTGTTGGTCTATAAAACTGTGTAATTAATTTAACAATTGTGCTTTTCCCAGCACCGGATGGTCCTACAATAGCTACCTTTTGTCCTCTTTTTACAGTGAAATTGATATTTTTTAATGCTGGCTCAGTTGATCCAGGATAAGTAAAATACACATTTTTGAAAATTAGTTCCTGAAAAGGCTCTTTTAATTCTATTTTTCCAGTCTCCTCTTCCTTAATATCAGGAGAATCAAGAAGAGAAAAAACTCTTTCAGCTCCAACAATAGCTTCCTGTATTCTGATATTTGCATCACCTACTTTTCCAAGAGGTCTGAATATCAAAATTAATGCGGTAAGAAAAGAAAACAACCCGCCAGGAGTCATTTCTCCTTTTATAACAAGTGAACCTCCAAATAGCAGCACAATGCCCATTCCAATCCCAAGGCATATTTGTATAATGGGTGCATTCATCATGTTATATATTTCTCTTTTTAAAGTAATTTTTTCCAACCATCTATTTTCTCTGTCAAATTTCTCAATCTCTTTGTTTTCTGTAGCAGCCGATTTTACTACCATCATTGAATTAAATATTTCCTGCAATATTGAAGATAAATCCGCGACTTTTGATTGTCTTTTGTGCGAAAATTTTCTTAACTTTTTATTTACATAGTAGTTTGTATAAACAACTAATGGTAAAACGATTAAAAAACAGAGTGTCAAGATAAAACTCTGATAAAAAGCTACGCCTATCAATACCAATGTAGTAATTACTCTTTGTGCTAATGTATTTATTATTGGGATGCCTCTTCTTATAAGCTCTACATCGTTAACTATACGAGACATTAGGTAACCAACTCGGGATTGGTCGAAAAATTCAAGGGGTAATCTGATAATCTTTTGATAGAGAAGACTTCTTAACTGGCCTAAAACTTTTATAGCACAGAATGTCATCTGATAGTTTTGATAAATAAAAAAAACTCCTCTTATTAAAAAAATCAGAATAACAGCAATTGGTAATGTATACAAATATTGGCTTTCTTTATTAACAAATATGTAATTCATTATTGGTTTAATAACATATGCAAGCGCACCGGTAGTGGCTGAAACTCCAATTGTTGCTAGAAAAGCTGTAATTAATCTGGATTTATAAGGTTTGAGAAGTTCAAATAACCTTTTTAATACTTTTAATTTATTCATTTTTTTTAAATCAGCTTATTAATTCTGCGCTTTGTTTTTTCAACGTATTTTTTATCTTTACCATTTTTTATTTCAAGTTTTAATATTCTGTTATATATGCTTTTAGCTTTATCCATCTCATTTATCTTTTCATATGTTTTGGCTAATTCGTAGAGGTATTGAATATTATTTGCATCTAATTCAACAGCTCTTTGAAAATATTTGATTGCCTTTTCAAAGGAAGAGTCATTAACAATATCGCTTAAAAATTGTCTGGCTAATGTTCGTTGTACACCATCAAGTTCTGCAGACTCTCTATTTATCATGCCCAAAATAAATAATGCCATAGAATTGTTTTTATTTATCTGTAAAGCTTTATCCGCTGCGGTTTTAGCCTCTCTGGTTAAAGAAATTTTTTTATAAAAAGAAGCATTTTTTATTATGGAACCTAAACTATAAGCCAGATAAGCATATCCTGTGTCATCATCCGGATATTGTTTTGTGAAAGACTTTGCAAGTTCTGATGCTTTTTTAAAGTATTCTACCCTTTCACTGTTATCTCCGTCTAGAGCATCAGCTTTGTTTATATAATAGTTTATATTGTATATTAACTCCTGTTTAGTCATGCTTTGAGATGAGGAAGCAATATTTGCAGAAAAAAAGATTAACATTAAAAAAATAAAGATATTAAAAAGTTTAAACTTCTTTTTTTCTCCATTTCTTATTTCTTGATTTTTATTCATGTTTAATTATAACTTATTTTATGTACCGGGCAATAATTTTAGCTGGAGAGAGAGCTGAAAGTCAGCAACAGAATGAATTACTAAAATATGCCAATGCTGAAGCCAAGTCTCTTATAAAAATAAAAGACAGGCCCATGATTGTATATATTCTTAATGCACTTATGCAAAGCAATCTAATAGAGCATATCTATGTTATCGGTAATCCGTTGTTATTGGAAAAGTCAAGCGAATTGCAGGAACTCTTGCGTTTAAATAAAATTGAATTTAAACCGCAGAAGACCAGCCCTGTTGAAAGCATTTTGTCCATTTTTGAGGAAGTAGAGGAAGTAAAGGATAATAGTAAAATATTTATAACAACTTCTGATAATGTACTTATAAAAAAAGAGTGGATAGACTATTTCCTCAAAATGGCTTCAGGATCAGGAAAAGATATATTGATTGGTGTTAACAATTACAAAAATGTTAAAGCAAAGTATCCTGAATCAAAAAGGACTGTTTTAAAATTGAATGATATTTCTCTTTGCTTTTGTAATCTTTTTGCTATTATGAATTCTAACTGTAAAGAAGTGATAGTGCTTTGGAAGAAAGTAGAACGTGTAAGAAAAAATCCTTTTAAAATGGCAATGATGCTCATGCCTCTGTATGGTCTTATCCTTTTTGCTCTCGGACTGCTTACCTCCGATAACGCTCTTAACATAATGTCAAAAAAGCTAAAGATAAATATAGGACTTATTATCATGCCATTTCCTGAAGCATGTATTGATGTGGATAAAATTGAAGACCTTATACTGGTAAATAAGATACTCAGTACATGAAAATATACTTTGGCGGTCCTGATAAACCTCCGTATCATCTAAGAAATCTTCTGGCAGAAAAAGTGTCTTCAATCAACCCAGGTGGTGAGATTTTCTGGATTACTTACTATTTCAGAGATTTGTATCTGGCTGAAAAGTTAATTGAAGCTGCTGACAGAGGAGTAAAGGTTTCTGTTGTTTTAGAAGCAAAACCAAGAGTTGAATTCGCAAATGATGAGGTATGCAACTTTCTTAAAAACAGTAATAAAATATACATTCATTATATAACGCATCGAAAATCTCATAAAAAAATTACAAGAAAGCTGCCAAAAATTCATGAAAAAATTTATTATTTTAAAAACGATAATAAGTGTTTTACATATATAGGCACTTTTAATCCATCCGGGAGACAAAATGATGATCCCCATGTAATTGAACTCATAGGAGATCAAGATAGAGGGCATAATTATCTTGTTGAACTCGACATGGAAAATGATATTAATGAATTTTTGTACAGGCACTTTCAGTACATGAAAACTGTCAGGCATGGTTGGTATGAGTTAATTAAAAGATTTCCTGCGAAAATAATCACCAGAAAAATGGATATATATTTTTTCCCATGGGCAGGGAAAAAAACTTTGTTAAACTTCTTAAATAGAGCTGAAAAAAATGACAACATCTATATCGCAATTTCACATTTTACAGCAAAAATAATTGCTGATGCTTTGTATAAGCTTGCTAAAAAAGGAGTCAATATTCAGATAATTTCCCATGATACTGAAAGACGGTTTCCTGAAAAAATAGAATCTTTATTAAATAAATACTCCATTGATTACAAAAGATATATCCATCCGAAAAAGTATCCTATGCACAATAAATTTATAATCTTAGAAAAACAACAAGAAAAATCTGTATGTCTGGGAAGTCTAAATTTAACAAAGAGGTCCTTATATGAAAATCACGAAATATTAGCAATTATAAGAGATGAGAATGTTGTAGATATATTTAAAAAAAGATGGCATGAGATGCATTCAGAGATAGTATCAAATAGTTATGCATAATATAACAAAGATAGGACATCTCACAGATATTCACTATAGTTATCCGGAAAATATAACAATAAAACAGTTAATGTCCAAGAGATTGTATGGTTATATTTTCTGGAAGTTATCAAAAGGTAAACGATTTGATTTTTCAATGTTAAAAGAGATTAAAGAAGATATCAAAAAAGAACAACTTGATCACATTGTAGTTACTGGTGATTTAACCCAATTATGCCTGCCAGAGGAGTTTTATAAGGTTAAAACTTTTCTGCAGTCACTTCATTCACAAGAAAATATCTCGATAATTCCTGGTAATCATGATTTTTATGTCTCAGAGGGTAAAAAACATTTTTATAAAGAGTTTCAGTTACAATATCCTTTTGTAAAAATCATTAATAATTGTGCTTTAATCGGTGTAAATTCAGCTGTTGTTACTCCTCCTGTTGTTTCGTACGGTTATTTGACACAATCACAGATAAAAAAATTGCAAGAGATAACTGAAAGATTGGATAACAGATATTTCAATATTCTGTTAATTCATCATCCTCCAATAAATGGCATAACTTTCTGGAACAAAGCACTTATCAATACAAAGGAGATCATAAAAATTCTAAAGACAGGTATAATAAACTTAGTTTTATATGGACATATTCATCGCTTCAGTATAAGATACTTTTCCTCAATAAATGGTAAGATTCCTGTAATTAGCGCTTCTCCATTAGCCTATGCTCTAAGAAAACATAATCAAATCGGTGGCTATAATATTTATGAAATAAATAGAGCCAATAATAAATGGCGATTAATAATTAAAAGAAAAACATATAATTTCCAGACTAAATCCTTTGATGTAGAAACTTTTGATTTTTTTATTTTTTCTTAGATCCGCTTTTAACAACTTTTATAACAGACATGGAATATAAGTTTTTATATAATTTTTCAAATGGATTATCTTTTTGGAAATTGAGATTTTGATATAAGGTATTAAATTGCTAAAATAGTATTTAGCGAATAAGTAAATTTATATGCAAAAATTAAACGATAAACAATCAATTATTCTTGAAAAATCAAAAATTAGTTTGAAATATAGATTATATAAGCCTTCTGTTTTAGTGAAGCTATTTAAAGGACCGTATAAAATTTCTTCGTCAGGCTGGATATGGTGGATTAAAACTCCTGACATAATTCCTATTCTTTTAACTATTGATAGATTTCTGGACAATAAAGAATCTAAAAATGTAATAGTTTTAAAAAGCGGTCATCCATTAAAAAGGCGTTTTTATCGCATTATCAATCTCGATAGATCTTCTATAGATTATTTTGCAAAGCACAGTTTTAATATTCCATTAAGAAAAAGAATTGGAGCTTTTCTTGGATTACGAGGTTCAATGGTTGGTCGTAATCATCTGACTGCTGAATGTATAAACACTGAAGTAATTTCTAAGAATACTCCACATGGAGTACCTGTTCTTGCATTTGGTGAATATATAAAACTCGGATTGCCAGCTCAGCAAATTTTAATTCAACCATTCCTTGGTGATTATAAAAATTTTTATGAATATTGGGATGGTAATCTTTCCTTTGAAGAAAGAGTACAATTGATGAGCAAGTTAATTGATTTACTAACTACATTGCACAGATTAAGCATTTGTCATAGAGATTTACATTTAAAAAATATTATGGTACCAAATGATAAAGAACTTCCCTTAAAGCTGATCGATTGCGTATCTGTAATTTTATCTGTACAGCCAGCAATTGCAACTGCAGTTGATCTTGGAACTTTACTATATGAGTTAAATGGGAAAAGAGATACACTTAAAGAAGATTTAGAAAACGCAGCGCAGAGTTTATTAAAAAAAATCGTAAAGAATGACCCTTGTTTTTTAAAAGCTTCTAAGATTCTATCGCTTTTATTACGCTACAGTTTCTATGATAAGAAGCCTACAAAGCGTCTATTGTTCTTTGATGCTAAAATAAAAATTAATCACCTGGAGCAACTGCTTAAGATGAATAATATAAACAATCCTAAATGGCTTGCCTATGGTAAGCGTCATGAATGTGAATTAATCAATGCATTAAATACTGCTATAAAAAATATGCAGAATACTGAATTATTGTATTAGTTTTGTCTTTTTAATAAACATGGAAAATATTAGATAAACTCATTGATGCTCTTGTGTTTAATTTTACGTTTCCAATCGTAGCCTTAATAAATGATTATAAAGAAGATTCGTTATATATTTAGCTTATTCCTGTCCCATCTTAACTTTTTCGCCTGCTTTTTTTCTGCTTCAATAAAATCAACATCTTTAAATTTAAGTGCTTTATAGGTTGCGATAAGATCACGTTTAAGCCTTCTTAGACCATCTGGCTCTAAAGAAGCTGCATGATCTGTTCCTTTCCATGTTCTATCTAATGTAAAATGTCTTTCAATCCACTTAGCACCTAATGTATAAGCTGCAATATCTATTGCTATACCTTTATGATGTCCTGAAAAACCTATAGATTTTACTTTATCTCCGTAATGTTTTTTTAACCTTGCAATTTCTAACAAACAAATATCCTCAAAAGCAATGGGATATCCTGAAATGCAATGATAAAGTACTATATTGTGGTTCATTTTATATTTTTCATAGAATTCTATAATTTGCTCTATTTCTGTTTTTTTTGTCATACCTGTTGAGATATGAATCTCTCCCGAAAAATTATTGCAAATATATTCATGCATTGTCCAATTTGTAGACATTGCTGAGGGAATTTTTAAAATCTCTGGCTTGATAGAAATAATTTCTTTCAACGAAGTCATGTCCCAGACAGAAGAGGAATAGATTATACCAAATTCTTCTTCTGCATATCTTTTAAGTTCTTTATGTTGTTCAACTGAAAATTCTAAAAATTCCCTGTGTTCTCCATAAGTTTGACCATAAGACTGCCAGGGTTCTGGATGTGGTGCATTGTATTCTTCCTCTGTTAATAGTTCTTTTGGCGTTCTTTTTTGAAATTTTACAACGTCAGCATCGCAAAATATTTTTGCAATTTTGATCATTTCTTTAGCTATGTCAAAATCGCCTTTATGGTTACATCCGATTTCAGCAATAATTTTTGGTTCTTCATAATTTGTGTTGATTTCGTATTTCATTTTTATTCTCCTCTTTGGTTATATTTTATTATAAAATCAACTGCTTCTCTGATAGCTTCTTTTCCTCCTTTTGCTTCAAGGACTAAATCCACCACCTGTTTTACTTCTTTCATTGCATCAGATGGACAAAAAGACCAGCCTGCTGACAATAAATTTGCTAGATCATTAATATCATCTCCTATATAAGCTGTTTCAGATTTTTTAATATTTTTATCTGTCAAAATCTCTTCAACCTTGGCATATTTATCTTTAATGCCTGGGTAATAGTTTTCAATTTTCAATTTTTTCATTCTACTGGAAACTATCTCTGAGTTTTCAGATGTTATAACAAATATTTCCACATCAGACGACTCTCTTAATATTTCCAAACCCATACCGTCTCGTATGTTAAATTCCTTTGATAATTCTCCCGCGGCACCGAAAAACACTGTTCCAGGAGTAAAAACTCCATCTAAATCTAAAAAAATAGCTTTTATTCTGTCTGATAATTTTTTATTCATTCTTAAACGATTTTCTAATAACTTCTCAACTATGATCCAGTCTCTTTTTTCATCAAGTTCTGTAAATGTGTCTTCTGGCATTTTTATAATTCCAATATTACCTCCTATTCTAATACCTGTTTTTTCAAATTGTTCTTTAGTAGTGGCATATATAGCTCCATTTTCTACCAGAAGTCCTTCAAATTCCTGTCTTCGGGGTCTATTGTTATAATCATAGTTTAAAGGATAACCATCTTTGCTCCAGATAAATCTTTTAAATTCAACAACTGTTAAGGCAGAATCTAAATTATCATTGAGTATTTTATGTAGAACTTTATTGATGTCTTCAGTCGTAGTAAGAGGTGATGTTGCCTGCAAAAGGCAGAGAATATCATAATTGTTATTTATCTTTTGAGCATACTCTTTTAATGCTAATTCTGTACTTGCTTCATCTGTGGCACTTTCAGCGCTTCGTTCAATAACCCTACATTTTTGGTTATATTTATATTCATTTTTCACATATTCTATAATATTTTTATCATCAGTAAAAATGTAGACTTCATCAAGTTTGCTTTTCAAAGCTTCCCATAATACCCATGCAAACAGTGGCCTTCCTAACAATTTTTTTCTGTTTTTATTTTTAATGGATTTTGAACCCTTTCTTAAAGGTATAACTCCTACTTTTTTTATGACTATCTCCAATTTATTTTTTTACTATATTCTTGAATTATATCATGAGTTTATTTATAAATGCTTCAGGCACATTAAGTATTGTCAATTTTTTTGACTAAAAAACAGCTTGATGCCAATTGTATTATTTTGATTTTAAACTTAAATCCAAAATATTGATCTATACAATTTAAATAATGCTTGACCTCTCTTTTATTTGTTGGAGGAAACTCATCGATTAATCGAGGATTTTTTAAGTTAAGAGTTACAAATTTATTTATAAAATATAAAAATTTAAAGAAAATATTAATAGTTAAATCAAAATAGCTTTTTTTAAAAATAGGAGTTTGTTCATAAAAAAAATTTTTATTAAATTCATCTAATATAATTTCTGAAGATAATTTTTTCCCACGATAGACATGATAATTAATAATTTGTTTTTTTATTTCAATGTCTTTAATATCTTCATGATATGTATTAGATCGCATTTTATCTATGGTCTCTTTTAATGTGTTAACATTGTTTACCACAACGCTTACTGAATTAGGAAGTTCTAAGTCAAATTCATCAGAGCTTACTGGTTTATATGCAATAACATTTTTATCCAGTAAATATGCTTCTAACCCTGTTGTGCTGCTATTATGAATAACAATATCCGCGCAATAAATCCATGGAAAGACATCATATTCTTTTGTTATTTTTACATTTTGAAAGTTTTTAAATGTTTTCTTCCATGTGCTAACTCTTTCGTTTGGATGTGGTCTTATAACTAAATTTAACGAATGATCTTCTGCTACTGTAAGTAACGCTTCTTTAATTAAATCGTATAATTTTTTTTGATATAGATAAAAATTGAACCAATATTGAAGCATTTCTTCAGATATGTTAGTTTTCATTTTTTTTAATCGTTTTATTTGTGACTCTATTGGTCTTATGCCATTTGCGAGGGCAAAAAACGAGTTGAAAAGAATAAACTTATTGTATTTTCTTTTTATTAACTCAATTTCTTTTGTATATGTATATTCTCCGATCCTGCTTAGAAGATCGATACGTGGATTTCCAGCTAATATAACTTTCTCTTCATCTTTTGGTCCTAAAAAATCTTTTAAGATTTTTACATGTCTTTGTCCCCAGGCAAAAATCTTATTCATATATTTTAAACTCTCGTAGTCAACTCTTCTGTTTATGTATTCATTATCATCATGAAATACTAAACCCTCATCATCTAAAGCATAAAATTTTATATTTCTATCATGAAATTTCTGGAAATATTCACTTTTTTTCCCAAAAAAATCCTTTTCCAGATATATTCCATCAGGTCCGTCTAATGCTATTTTTTTGACTGAAGTCCTTTTTCCTATAACAAAACTGTAGCCGTACTGTAAAGATAAATATCCTAAAAGTAACTTTGATATGAAAGCACGTTTTTTGATTTGCACTGGTAAATATAATATTTTAAATATTTTATCTGTAGCCATAATCTCTTAATTATTAATGCTTGATATACAACAATAATTTATATAGTATCATCTTTTATATAAATTTGACAGATACAGGAAATAGTGTATCATTTATTGCCAATCTATTACAGTCTATAAAAATAAAAAAGATAAATTTGTATATTATTATTGAATTTATTGATTCAATGCAAGTATTCAAAATTTCTCCTTATAAAAATTATTTAATCTCCAAAATAAACAATTTTTCTTCCTCCAAGATGCATTGGAATACTGTTTGGAAGCCATACTCCTTTTGAGAAATATCTTTCATCAGCCGATGATACAATTACATCAGCCAGGAAAGCATAGCACTCTCCAGCATCTATAACCTGAGTTAGCTTGCATTCAATAAATCCTGCGCAACCCTCTATTAAAGGTGCAGAGATTTTAGTTGCTTTAAGCTTTTTAAGTTTTGCTTCCTTGAACTTATCAATTTCTCTGCCTGACTTTGTTCCGCATATCCATATAGCTTTAATCAAATCTTTTGTGGGAATATTAATGGCGAATTCGCCGGTTTCAAGAATTAACTCTGCGGTATAGTGTTCTTTTGAAACTGCCACAATTACTTTAGGAGGCTCTTCAGATACCGGAGTGGACCATGCACATGACATGACATTGTCTCTTCCATCCCTTCCTGCTGATGTAAGGAAAAAGACAATTTTTGGATGCAAAAGCCTGTAAAAACTTTGTTTCATTGCTAACTCCTTTTTGTTACTTGTTTAATTTTACTATATTTAGCCCTGTTTTTTTACTTTTATAGTTCTTTTAAGGTAAAATTAATTTATGAATGGACAGGCAAAGGGTTCTTTAAAAACATTTTTAATATGGTTAGTAATTGGTGTATCAATAATTGCTCTTTTTAATATTTTAAGTGTTCCTAAAAAAAATGAAAAGGAGATAATATTTTCTGAATTTCTCATTAAAGTTCAGAGTGAACAGGTAGATGAAGTATTAATAAAGGACAATGCAATAACAGGTAAACTTAAGGATGGTTCAGAGTTTAAAACTTATTACATAAACTATCCAGAGCTTGTAAAAGAGCTTTCTTCTCATGGCGTTAAAATTTCTGTAAAACCGCCTGATCAGACACCATGGTATATTAATTTTCTTATATCATGGGGTCCTGTAATTTTCCTGGTATTTCTGTGGGTTTTATTCATGAAACAGATGCAGGCTGGAAGTAGCCGTGCCATGTCATTTGGTAAGGCAAGAGCAAAGATGATTTCAAATAAAACAGTAAAAGTAACATTTTCAGATGTTGCAGGTATTGAGGAAGTAAAGGAAGAGGTTAAGGAAATTGTTGATTTTCTTACAAATCCACAAAAATATATAAAACTTGGAGCAAAAATTCCTAAAGGTATTCTTCTTGTTGGTTCTCCGGGTACAGGTAAAACGCTTCTTGCAAAAGCAATTGCAGGTGAAGCAGGAGTGCCTTTTTTTTCAATATCTGGTTCAGATTTTGTTGAAATGTTTGTTGGTGTTGGAGCAAGCAGAGTTCGTGACCTTTTTGATCAAGCAAAGAAAAACTCTCCATGTATTGTATTTATTGATGAAATAGACGCTGTTGGAAGACAGCGCGGAGCAGGAGTTGGTGGAGGCCATGATGAAAGGGAACAGACTCTTAATCAACTTCTTGTTGAGATGGATGGATTTGAGAGCAATGAAGGAATTATTGTACTTGCAGCAACTAACAGACCTGATGTTTTAGATCCTGCCTTATTGAGACCTGGAAGGTTTGATCGCCAGATTGTTGTTCCTCTGCCAGATGTAAAGGGCAGGGTTGAAATACTCAAAGTTCATACAAAAAAGATTCTTCTTGACAGCGATGTTGATCTTGAAAAAATTGCAAGAGGAACGCCGGGATTTTCAGGAGCAGATCTGGCAAATCTGGTAAATGAAGCAGCTTTGATAGCTGCTAGAAGAAACAGTGATACTGTTCATATGGCGGATTTTGAATCAGCAAAGGATAAAGTTTTGATGGGCGTTGAAAGGAAAAGCATGGTTTTAAGTGATGAAGAAAGAAGAATTACAGCTTATCATGAAGCCGGACATGCTCTTGTAGCAAAACTTACACCCTCTACTGATCCAATACATAAAGTAAGTATAATTCCAAGAGGACGAGCTCTTGGAGTAACTCAGCAACTTCCCCTTGATGACCGTTATACATATTCAAAAGATTATCTCTATGGTACGCTAAAGGTTCTTCTTGGAGGAAGAGTTGCAGAGGAGATTGCCTTAAATACAATGACAACAGGAGCTGGTAATGACCTTGAAAGAGCTACAGAACTAGCAAGAAAAATGGTTACTGAATGGGGAATGAGTGATAGAATGGGGCCTCTTACATTTGGTAAAAGGGAAGAACATGTATTTCTTGGAAGAGAAATTGCAAAACATAGAGACTACTCTGACAAAACAGCAGAAGAGATTGATGAAGAAACTAAGAGAATTGTGACTGAAGCTTATAGTCAGACAAGAGAACTACTTTCAAATAATGAACTCATTCTTGATGCAATTGCAAAAGCTTTACTTGAAAGAGAAACCCTTGAAGCTCCAGAAATAGACGAGATTATTTCAGAGTTCAAAAAAGCTGCATGAAGCTTAGTTTTCATAATTTCGAATTAGATTTCTCAAAAAAAACTTATATAATGGGCATTGTCAATGTAACTCCTGATTCTTTCTCCGATGGTGGTAAATATTTTAGTTTGCAGAAAGCTGTTGACCATGCACTTCGTCTAGTTGAGGAAGGTGCTGATATCATTGATATCGGAGGAGAGTCAACCCGTCCAGGTGCAGAACCAGTAAGTATTGATGAAGAATTAAACAGGGTTATTCCTGTAATTGAAAGCATCTGTAAGAAAGTTTCTATTCCTATTTCCATTGATACTTACAAAGCCATTGTTGCAGAAGAGGCAATTAAAGCTGGTGCAACAATTATCAATGATATAAGTGGCCTTAGATTTGATTCAGCAATGCCTGAAATTGTCAACAGATACAAGGTTCCAGTTATTATTATGCACATAAATGGAACTCCTCGAAATATGCAACAAAAACCTTGCTATGAAGCTCTTATACCGGAAATTATTGAGTACTTGAGATATTCTATAATTATTGCAAAGCAGGCAGGTGTAGATGAAAACATGATAATTGTTGATCCAGGTATTGGATTTGGTAAGTTACCAGAGCACAATCTTGAGATAATAAAAAATCTCAGAGTATTTTCCAATTTAGGTAAGCCAATCCTTATTGGAGTATCAAAAAAGAGTTTTATTGGAAGAATTTTAAATGAAAGATCACCTGAAAAGAGAGTTGAAGGAACAGCTTCAGCTGTTGCAATATCAGTACTTAATGGAGCCAACATCGTAAGGGTTCATGATGTTGAATTTATGACAAAAGTTGTAAAAATGGCTGATGCTATTAAATTTGGTATAATTTAAACTTTTTTACATTTTCTCCGGAGCTTTCACTCCGAGCATTTTTAATCCATGTCTTAAGGCAAGCATCACAGCTCTACAAAGACAGAGTCTCGTTTCTGTTAAATTGCTGTCTTCAGATACGACTCTGTATTTGTGATAATAACTGTGAAACATAGCTGCGAGTTCCTGAAGATAAAATGTTATTCTATGGGGTTCTCTCATCTGTACGCTTAAGTCAAATATCATTGGATACATGAGTACTTTTTTTATAATTTTAATCTCATTTTCATTGAAAAGTTCTCCTGAAAATTTTTCAGGGTTGATATCAGCTTTTTCAAAAATACTGTTGATTCTTGCATGAGCATACTGAACATAATAAACAGGATTTTCCTGTGATTGTCTCTTGGCAATCTCAATATCAAACTCAAGTTGAGAGTCATGTCTGCGAGTAAGAAAGATAAATTTTGTAGTATCAGCACCTATTTCATCAATAAGTTCTCTCAGAGTAACAAAAGTTCCAGCCCTTTTTGACATCTGAACGGGCTTTCCCTCTCTGAGAAGATTTACCATCTGAACAAGGAGTATTTTAATCTGAGATGGGCTCATGCCAAGTGCCTGAACAGCGGCTTTTACTCTTTGAATGTATCCATGATGGTCAGCTCCCCAGATATTTATGAGTTCGTCAAATCCTCTTTCAATTTTGTTTTTATGATATGCAATATCTGATGCAAAATAAGTATATGTTCCATCATTTTTTATGATAACCCTGTCTTTATCATCTCCAAAAGCTGTTGATTTAAACCATAAAGCTCCATCTTTTTCATAGATATATCCAAGTTCTTTGAGTTTGAGGATTGTTCTCTGAACTTCACCTGTGTGATAGAGCTTTCTTTCGCTTACCCATTTATCAAACACAACTCCGAAATCTTCAAGATCTTTCATAATGTCATTCAGAATTTTTTTATAAGAAAACTCAATTAAAAGGTCACCCGCTTCATCAAAACTTTTATCTTTTAAATCATTTTTATAAAGATCGTAAATTTCTTTTGCCAGTTCATTTATATATTCACCTTTATAGCATTCTTCGGGTAATTCCATCTCTTTCCCAAAGAGTTTTTGCAAAGCGACATAAACACTCAAACCGAGAAGTTCAACCTGTTTACCGGCATCATTGATATAGTATTCAGTTGAGACATTATATCCGGCTTCTCTGAGAATATTTGCCAGTGCAGCACCTAAAGCAGCACCTCTACCATGTCCAAGATGAAGAGGACCTGTGGGATTGGCACTTACGAACTCTATCTGAATTTTTCTACCCTTTCCTGTATTCTGAACAAAAAAAGCTTCTTCCTCTTTTAAACACTCTGATAGTTCTGAAAAAATATAGTTATTTTTGAATGTGAAATTTATAAATCCAGGACCTGCTATTTGAATATCTTCAAAAATATCTCTGTCAATGGTTGAGATTATATCTTCAGCAATTGTTCTCGGAGGTTTTTTTAAATGTCTTGAAATTTCCATTGCAATGGGTGTACTTAAATCACCAAAAGCTTCATTTTTGGGAATTTCAACCTCAATCTCAATCTGAGGATAATTAAGTTTTTTAAGTGCTTCAGATAGTTTATTTTTTAGAAAATAATGCATAGAAACATTAATATAGCTTAATTTTTTAGGAGATGTCAAATTTAAAGAATACCATCACACCACTTACGGGCATTCTGAAAAAGCTTAAGCCATGGAGATGCTTTTAATTTTTTCCAGCTTTCAGGCAGCCATGGCCACTGCCATAGTAAAAATGACCTTTCTGGATGAGGCATCATTGCAAGGTGACGACCATCTTCTGTGCATAAAGCGGTTATTCCTGAAGGAGAACCATTTGGATTAAATGGATATGACTCAGTAATCTTTCCATCATCATCAATGTATCGTATTGGTGCAAGGTTTTTCTCTAGCACAGTTTTTAATATTTCTTGATCAGGGAAATATGCTCTTCCTTCTCCATGAGCTATCCATATTCCAAGTTGAGAGTTTTCCATATTTTTAAGCATAATTGATGGTGAAGGTAATATTTTAACACTGCTCCATCGAGATTCAAATCGTCCTGAATTATTCCTTATAAATCTAGGCTGTCTGGTCTCCGCAATTCCATACCATGGAATCCAGCCAAGAAGTGCCATTAGCTGGCATCCATTGCAGACTCCAAGACTGAATGTATCTTCCCTCATATAGAAATCTTCGAACTCCTTTTTTAAATGTGAAAACTTGATACATCCCGCCCATCCCTTTGCTGAATCAAGCACATCTGCAAAACTGAACCCACCAACAAATACAGCACCTTTAAACGCACTGAGAGAGATTTTTTTATCAATCAAATCCTGCATACATACATCCCATGGCTCAAATCCAGCAAGGTAAAATGCAGCAGCCATTTCTCTATCTCCATTGCTTCCTTCCTCACGAATTATTGCTACAGGCGGTTTAGCATTTTTTTTAAGCAAAATTGCAGGAGTTTTTTCTGGTGTGAAACTAAGTGTGTACTCAGGAGAAGTCCTTGCATAGATTACTGTTTTTTCTTCTTTTACACATTCAGGATTTGCCTGTAACATATCTATTCTATAGCTTGTCTCTTCCCAGATGTCTCTAAGACTGGTCATTGATTCTTCAAAAATTGTTTTATCTCTGTATTCAATAATAATTCTATCTTCATTTAAAGTTTTTGCGATTTCATAAAAAGGTATGTTGTTTACATCGAGGGCTTTTCTGACTTTTTTAATCTGTTTTAGATTCACTTCTATTGCAATACCCGGCTCTTCATTGAAAAGTTCAGGAATAAGCTCTTGTTCCCGAACTTCATTTTTCAGTTTTATATGAAGACCGCATGAACCGGAGAATGCCATCTCAAGCAGGGTTGTTATCAGCCCTCCGTCTGAACGGTCATGACCAGAAAGAATTAATTTTCTGTCAATTAATGTTTGGATGGTGTTAAAAGTCTGTTTTAAAAGTTCAGGATCTTCAAGATCAGGGGAAGCATCTCCATTTTGATTAAAGCATTGAGCCAATGCAGTTCCTCCAAGTCGTTTTTTGCCTCTTGAAAGGTCAATAAATAAAATTGCACTTTCTCCTGGATGTTTTATATCTGGAGTTACTACTTTGTGTATATCAGGACATGGAGCATATGCAGAAATTACAAGGCTTCCAGGAGATTTAACAATCTCGACTCCTTCTTGATTTTTTACTCTTGCAGCCATTGAAAGAGAATCTTTGCCGCCATCAATTGCTATACCAAGTTTTATCATTAATTCAGACATTGCCTCGGCTGCCTGATAAAGACGGACACCTTCGCCTGGAAGTTTTGCAGCCCACATCCAGTTAGCAGAGCATTTTATATCTTCAATATGAGATATTTTTACCCAGACTATATTTGTAAGAGCCTCTGCTACTGACAGCCTCGCCATTGCCATTGGATTAATGATGCCCTTTAATGGCTGTTCACCAATAGCATGGGCTATTCCGGTATTGCCAAAATAGCTCTGCGCAACAACACACACATCTGAGACAGTGAGTTGAACAGGACCTGCACACTGCTGTCTTACAATCAATCCTGTAACAGATCGATCCACTTTATTTGTTAAAAATCTTTTTGAGCCAACAGAAAGAAGTCTCAAAACTCTGTTTAGCGCATCTTTGATTGTTAAATTTTCTGGAATTTTTAATGGTTCAAGTTTTCTTTCAACTGTCTGAAGTCTGAACTCTTTTTTGGGGATTTCTCCAAGAACATCTTTAAGGTCAAACTTAACTGCAATTTGTCCATCCCTGCTATCATAAACAATCAGTTGTCCATCTCCTGTTACTTCACCAATTATTGACCAGGGAAGACGTTCTCTTTCACATATCGTTTCAAGTGTTTTCACGCTCTCTTTTTTTATCAATATTGCATCATTCTCCTGATACTCAGCACCCCATATTTCAAGAATTGAAAGAGTTTCATCTCCAACAATTACTTTTCTTATATCAATCTTTGCTCCTTCAGGATAGACAAGTTCTTTAACCACATTACAGTTTCCACCAGCACCCTGGTCATGGATACTTACTATAGGATTTTTATCGCCGAGCTCAACGCAGGCTCGAACCACTCTATTGAGTTTGTTTTCCATCTCAGCATCACCACGCTGCACAGCATTGAAATCAAGTTCTTCACTGAGTTCTCCGGAAACAACAGAGGAAGCTGCTCCACCTCCTATTCCAATTCTGTATGCAGGACCACCGATTTTTACCACATACATTCCTTGTTGAGGAGGATCCTTTTCAATATGAGTCGCATTTATCTGCCCAATTCCGCCTGTAAACATAATTGGTTTTATCCACTCAATTCTTTCTCCGTCTCTGAGTCTTAATCCAAAGGAGCGGGTAAAACCTGCAATTAATGGTTCACCGAATTTATTTCCATAGTCAGATGCACCGTTGCTTGCCTCAATCTCTATTTGAAGAGGTTTTGCAAGATTACCCGGGTATTTAAATGATTTATCTTCCCATGGCAGTTCATAATCCTGAATATGGAGATTGCCGACACAGTAAGCTGCTGTTCCTGCAACTGTTAAAGCACCTTTGCCTGTTGCATGAATATCACGAATTCTTCCACCAGTGCCGGTCTCAGCGCCTGGGAAAGGAGCTACACCTGTTGGGAAATTATGGGTTTCCGCTGTGAAAATCAGATGATAAAGCTCATTTTTTATTTTAAATCTGGATGATTTACCGGGTTTTAAAGGTTGCAAGTATTGAATTTTTGATCCATATATGGCACTTGAGTTATCTTTGAATGCGATTACAGAATTTCGAGGATTTTTCTTTAAAGGTTCTTTTACTATATCAAAAAGAGAGTATGGAGCAGGTTTTCCATCGATAAGAAGAATTCCTCTAAAAAACCAGTGTCTTGAATGTTCACTGTTTGACTGAGCAAGGTCAAAGCATTCAACATCTGTTGGGTTTCTCTTGAGTCGATCTCTGAAGAGTCTTAAATAAAAATCAATATCCCAGTTGTCCCACCCCAGTCCAAGTTCCTGATTTATTTTTTCCAGTGCTTTTCTGCCTTCTTCAATAACCGGAACGATTTTTAAAGGTTTTGCTGTTTGTCCGTGAGAAAAATCTTTAAGTGGTTCTGGATATGGACATTCAACCATTCTGTCATGAATCATATTAAGAAAAAGTTTTTGAGGAAAATTATCAATCACTGGAATTAATTTATATCTTCGAGAACGTTCTATTCTTTTAATTTTATTTAGCCCCACGCAGTTAAATATTGAAACCGCACAGGTTGACCATGCTGTTGAAAAATTAAGTCTGGGACCGACTTCAAAAATCATTCCATTGTCCTGAGAGAGAAAACTTTTCTGGGAAAAGGCTTCTTTCTCAAAAGTTTCAGCCAAAAGCCAGATTAGAATCTCCAGTTCAATGTTAGTTAATTTTTCTGTTGTCAAGATGTTGTAGCAGAACTCTGTTTCTATGTTTTTAATAGTTTCTGAAATCTCGGATTGAACCTTTTTTAAAAGTTCTTGCTTCTTATATTCAGAAAGCACGCCTTTTCTATAAAATCTCAGAATCACCGTGTTTTTTCCTTTATTATTAGTTTGCTTTCTGCTTCTGCAATTATGGAATTTTCAGAGTTTTTTATCCATGCTTTTGCTTCAATGAGCTTTGATTTTAATTGGGTTGCTTGAGCTTCTACAGTTATTGTTTCTCCTGGATAGGCTGGTTTTTTAAATCTTGTTTTTAATTCTGCTGTAACAGTGTTGTATCCAAGAGAGTTTGCAGCATACACACAGGCTTCATCAAGTAAAGCTGAGATAATTCCTCCGTGAACTATTCCACTGTAACCCTGATACTCTTTGTCAAGAACAATTACTGCTTGAGATCTGCCATTGCCATGAATGAATACAGCTTTTAAACCCTTTGGATTTTGTTTACCACAGACAAAACAGTAATCATCAGTTTTAATCATTTGTTCATCATCTCAAGAAATTCTTTATTGGACTTTGTTCCCTTGAGTTTGCTTAGCAAAAATTCCATTGCCTCAATCGGGCTGAGAGTGCTTAGAACTTTTCTTAAAATCCAGACTTTGTTTAAAACATCCGGAGGCACAAGAAGTTCTTCCTTTCTGGTACCGGAAGAACCAATATCAATACTGGGGAAAATTCTCTTATCAGCAAGTTTTCTGTCTAAATGGACTTCCATGTTTCCAGTACCCTTAAACTCCTCGAAAATTACATCATCCATTCTACTTCCAGTCTCTACAAGGGCAGTTGCAATAATGGTGAGAGAACCGCCTTCTTCGATATTTCTTGCACTACCGAAAAATCTTTTTGGTCTCTGTAATGCTGTTGCTTCCAATCCACCGGAAAGCACTTTGCCGGAAGCAGGTGTCATTGCATTATATGCCCTGGCGAGCCTCGTTAAACTGTCAAGTAGTATTACAACATCGTTACCTTCTTCCACCAGTCTTTTTGCCCTCTCAATAACCATTTCTGAAACCTGACAGTGTCTTTGAGCAGGTTCATCAAATGTTGAACTTATTATTTCAGCTCCTGTAACTTGTCTGCGCCAGTCTGTAACTTCTTCTGGTCTTTCATCGATTAGTAGAACTATCAGATATATTTCAGAATGATTCTTTTTTATAGCTTTTGCTATTGACTGAAGTAACATTGTTTTTCCTGTTCTTGGAGCAGCAACAATCAAACCTCTCTGCCCTTTTCCAACAGGAATGAGCAAGTCAATAACTCTTGTTGAATAATCTGAAGGGTTATATTCAAGATTGATTTTTTCAGTGGGATAATAGGGAGTTAGATTATCAAAAAGAGGCCTTATTATACTTTCTTCAACTGGTTTTTCATTGATTGTTTCTACCTTGAGGAGTGCAAAATATCTCTCATTTTCTTTTGGAGGTCTGATTTGACCTGTGATGAGATCTCCTGTTCTCAGACTGAATTTTCTTATCTGTGAAGGCGAGACATAAATGTCATCAGGACTTGGAAGATAGCTGTAATCAGGGCTTCTCAGAAATCCAAATCCTTCTGGAAGAATTTCAAGAACACCTGCCCCATAAACAGTCCCGATTTTTTCGATCTGACTTTGAAGGATTGAGAAAATGAGCTCCTGTTTTTTCATGGATGTTGCGTTTTCAATGTTCAAAGAAGTTGCCATATCCATTAGTTCAGGAATCTTTTTCTGCTTTAGCTCTGAAATAGAAATAGGAATAGTGTTGTTTTCCATTATTTTACCTCAATTATGGATTTTAAAGGATTTTTTCACTTTTTTAAATAATTAACCCTGCAGGAGGGCAACCATTGATAAATTAAGCTTACAAAATTTCAGAATTTTTGTCAATACTTTATTTACACTTTTAATCTATTACAATATTCAGTAGCCCAATTCCTTTTCTTTTTCTGCAACAAGAAGTCTTGTTTTAAGCACTGTGTCTGGAGACAGGCTTATAGAGTTTATTCCACATTCAACCAGAAATTCAGCAAACTCTGGAAAATCACTAGGTGCTTGACCACAGATTCCAATCTTTTTGCCGTATTTTTTTGCCACTTCAATTACATGTTTTACAAGTCTTTTTATAGCTTCGTTCCTTTCATTATAAATATGGGACACCAATTCACTGTCTCTATCAAGACCCAGTGTGAGCTGTGTTAAATCATTTGAACCAATTGAAAATCCATCAAAGATTTTTGCAAACTCTTCAGCTAAAATTACATTGCTTGGTATTTCACACATTACATATATATCAAGTCCATCATGACCCTGTTTAAGTCCATATTTTTCCATCACTTCAATAACTTTTTTACCCTCTTCAACTGTTCTACAGAAAGGAACCATAACTTTCACGTTTTTCAGTCCCATCTCATCTCTGACTTTTTTAATGGCAATACATTCAAGAGCAAACGCTGGCTCAAACTTCGGGTCATAGTATCTGCTGGCTCCCCGCCATCCAAGCATTGGATTGGATTCAACAGGTTCATATAGAATACCACCAATAAGATTTGCATATTCATTTGTTTTAAAATCTGAAAATCTAACAATCACATCATTTGGATAGAATGCTGCACCAATCATAGCCGTACCTTGTGCTAATTTATCAACATAAAAATCTGGTTTATGCTCATACATTGGTGTTTTTAGATCAATTTCTTTAACTATTTTAGCAATTTTGTGATCATGCTGAGACTGTTCTTTTAATTTTAAATATTCAATTAACGCCAGAGGATGAACTCCTATGTGAGAACTTATTATGAATTCGATTCTTGCAAGTCCCACTCCATCATTTGGAATTTGTCCCTGTGCAAATGACTGTTCAGGGATTCCCACATTCATCATGATTTTTGTCTTTGTCTCTGGTAGTGTTGTTAAATCGATTTTTTTGACTTCAAATGGAATGAGTCCGTCCAGAACATAGCCTTCTTCTCCTTTTGAGCAATCAACTGTGATTTCCTGTTCAGGCTTTATTATTTCTGTGGCATTTCCAGCTCCTACTATGCATGGAATTCCAAGCTCACGGGATACTATCGCAGCATGACATGTTCTTCCACCACGGTTTGTCACAATTGCACTTGCAATTTTCATAATTGGCTCCCAGTCAGGATCTGTCATGTCAGTAACAAGAACCTGTCCTGGTTTAAAAAGATTGATCTCTGAAGGGTTTCTTATTAGACATGCATTGCCCTGTCCGATTTTGCTTCCAACAGCCAATCCAGTACACAAAACATTTGCACTGCTTTTAAGCTCGTAAATTTCATAATAGTTTTGTCTTTTCAAGGAATGCACAGTTTCAGGTCTTGCCTGAACAATGAAAAGCTTACCGCTACCTGTGGTTACACCATCACCGTCCTTTGCCCATTCAATATCCATTGGTTTTCCATAATGATTTTCTATCATCACTGCCCATTTAGCAAGTGTTAATATTTCATCATCATTTAAAATAAATTTCTGTCTTTCCTCTGAAGATGTTTTGACACCACGTGTTGGTTTTGAAGGATCATCGCTGTAAATTAGCCTTTGCTGTTTAGCACCGAGTTTTTTTGAAATAATAGCTCTGTACCCTTCTTTTAAAGTTGGTTTAAAAACATAAAATTCATCGGGATTTACCACACCCTTGACAACGTATTCACCGAGTCCCCATGAGCCTGTTATGTATACAACATCCTTAAAGCCTGTTTCTGTATCAATGGTGAATATTACTCCTGCAGAAGCTTTGTCTGAACGAATCATTTTTTGAACAGCTGCAGAAAGATAGACTGAAAAGTGATTAAAGCCTTTATCTATTCTGTAAGATATTGCTCTGTCTGTAAAAAGGGAAGCAAAGCATTTTTTTACTGCCTGAATAACATTTTGAGCTCCCTGAATATTTAAATATGTCTCCTGCTGTCCTGCAAAAGATGCATCAGGGAGGTCTTCAGCGGTTGCTGATGAACGAACTGCCACATCAACATTCTTTCCATACTTTTTCTCCATTTCTGAGTAGGCTTCAATAATGGCATTTTGAAGATCTTCGGGCATTTTACCTGAAAGAATTAAGTTTCTTATTTTTTTTCCTCTTTTTTTCAGCTCCTCTACATTTGATTTGTCAAGATCTGAAAGAATTTTCTTTATTGGTTCATTGAGATTATTTACGTTTATGAAGTATTTATATGCGTCTGCTGTTACAGCAAATCCATCCGGGATATTTATTCCCTTCGAAGAGATGTTTCTTATCATCTCTCCAAGTGATGCGTTTTTCCCTCCAACGAGGGGAATATCTTTCATGCTTATTTGATTTAACCACAAGATTAAAGACATTTTTACCTCCAATCTTTTTTATAAGTATATCAAAAATTTTTATTCATGACAACCGCAAATTAAAGCTGGAATTGTTTGGTGAGACCTTCATAAGTTTGACATTTATTTTCTGAAGTTTGTAGTATTATCAATATGTTAAAAGTCGCGGTAATTGATGGTCAGGGTGGAGGGATAGGTAGTTATATTATAAAATCTTTAAGAGAAGCTTTTGGCGATAAGATAGAAATTCTAGCACTTGGAACTAACGCTGCAGCTACAGCCAATATGATGAAATGTAAGGCAAATAAAGGGGCTTCCGGACCGAATGCAATTGTATGGAATGTTCAGAGAGTTGACCTGATTATAGGTTCTTTGAGTATTCTTGTGGCTAATGGAATGATTGGAGAGTTGACTTCAAAAATGGCAGAGGCAGTAGGAAGCAGTCCTGCACGAAAAATTTTATTACCTGTTAATCAGGAAGGAATCGATGTTATAGGTTGTATTAAAGAACCTCTTCCACATCTTGTGGAAAAACTGATCCTTCATATAAAGGAGGAGTTCAATGTGTGAAGCAAATGCATATATTATCAAAAACGGTGAAGAAGAGATTTATCTGGAATCTGTTGATATAATTCGGCCTGAAGGAGAAGAGATATATCTCAGAAACATATTTGGAGAGCAGAAGGTTTTTAAAGGCAAAATCAAAGAAATGTCCTTACTGAATCATAAAATTATTCTTCAAGAGGACAAATAAGAATTTAAAAGATTAATGCTTATTCGGTTTATTGAGTTTGAGAACTATGACCCACGTCTAAACATGGCTATTGATGAAGCAATAAGTATTTTTGTGCGCAAAGGCGAGCTTTTACCGACTTTCAGATTTTATGGATGGAATAAACGGGCAATAACAATTGGAGAGTTTCAGAATCTGGAAGAAATCAATCAGAATTTTTGCATTCTTCATGATATTCCGGTTATAAGAAGACCTACAGGAGGCAAGGGGATTTTACACAATGAGGATGTGACTTATAGTTTTTCCTGTAGAAGAGAAGAAAGATTCAGAGGAAATCTCTTTCAAGCTTATGAAATCTTAAGCCGTATATTTGCAAAAGCTTTTTATTTAACAGGTATTGATGTAGAGATTATCAGAGAGAAAAGAAATTTCAATAGAAGTTCTGTTTGTTTTGCTCGCTCATCTTTTGGAGAAATATGTTTTAAAAATATAAAAATTATAGGCTCAGCTCAAAAAAGATGGACTGATGGTTTCTTACAACAGGGTACCATTCCTCTCACTGTAGACAGAGAATTGTTGAGCAAAGTTTTTTTATGCAATTCAGAAGACCTTAACAATATAGCAGGAATAAAGGAATTGTTTGGTGAGTTTAATATTGAAATTTTTCAGGAAAATATTAAGAGAGTTCTGAAGGAGGAGGGTTTTGAAGTTGTTGTTGATTGTCTTCAGAAGAAAGAACTGGTTCTTGCTGAGAAGCTTCTACAGAAAAAGCAACCTGCCTGATGTAATAGGACAGAAAAGCCGCAAATACAACCATACTGATATAAACATGAGCCAGTTGAATGATAAATTGATAAACCGCCACCAGAAAAGTTCCTATATTGGGAATTATTGCCAGTAATGAGCTGAATGACAGAATAATACCACCAGTTAAAATATAGATTATAAACAGCAATGTTGCTTTTCCAATACATTGAGGATAGGTAATAATAAATTTCAAATTTTCTTTGATAGAGTCCTTCACTGTAAAATTTTTTATAAACAAGCCATAAAATCCAAAAAGTGTATAGGTAATCCATAGAATGAATGTGGTGATACCTGCTAACAGAATGCATAAATAAATAAAAACACTGAAAAATACTGAGATAGCGTGGCTGTAATGATTCAAAAACATTACTATTTTTGAACTTATTTCGCTTATAAATCCAAATAAAACAGTTAAAAGAATAAATACCAAAGCAGAGAACAAAGCGAAAAAGGCAACCTTCCAGAAGAATTTTTTACCATATTTATTGAAATCCTTGAAATTAAATATGATTCCTTTTTGTAAATATTGACACATTATGCCAATTGTACCCGAAAAAATATAAATCCATAAACTGATGATAAATATAACATAAACAAAAAGGCAAAACATGAAAATAATGGCAAAAATTAAAAACTTTTTTATGAGATTTATAGAAGATAAAAATATTTCAATAAAACTACCTTTCAGGATATCTGTCATATCAATCCCGAATACTACAAAAAGAATTCCAAGGGGAATGCTCAGTATTAAAAACAAACCAAAGAATGTGAAAAATAAAAATAAGAAATGAATAAACAGTAACTGATAGTTTTTATGAACTGTCTTTAAAGCATCATTTATACAGGTAAAAAGATTCACAGTTTTTATAGACCCACCACACTTATATTCATTTCATTAGCTTTTTCAATAACTTTTTCTTTATCTATCAGAATGGTTTTTCCAGCTTCTAGCGCTAAAATTTTAGCAGTTGCCTTTCCCATATTTATTATTGTATCCATTCCAGCAGCAGGAGGGTCAAGTCTTAAACTCTGTTGAGGTTTGCTGACCTTTACCACAACAGTGTTTTTTACAAATCTTCCAGCTCTTAAAATTGTTTCATCTGTTCCTTCTATTCCCTCTACAGCAATCACGGATCTTTCCTTGACCACCACAGTCTGTCCGATATCAAGCTGTCCGATTTTTTTTGCTATTTTAAATCCATATTCTATATCTTTCCATTCATCTTTAGCAGGTTTTTTTTGTGTTAGAATGCCATGCGGAGTTAGAAGCTCAGGGCAGAATTCAGACATATCAACAATTTTTATTCCTTCCTTTAAAAGTTCTCTCTCAACAATTTTAAGTAACTCATTATCTCCTCTGAGTTTGGCTGAAAAAATAATTTTTAGTGCTCTGATATCAGGTTTGATTTTTTCTCTTTCAAAAATCATCTTCTTGGGTACTTTGCCTGTGAGAATTACGTTTTTTATATTGTTAGTTTTTAAAAAATCTATAATTTTTCCGGCTTTGCCGATATTGATCCATTGAATTATATCACTGTATCTTGTGAGCTCTTCATTGGCGAGTTCCTTTAACGCAAGCACAACAACTGTGTAACCTTTTTTTTTAAGTGCATTGCTAATTATAAGAGGAATAATGCCGGAACCGGCAATGACTCCTATCTGCATATTCCTCTTTTATTCACCTCTATAAAATCTAATAAATGTTTAATTTCTGGAATGGGAGGGAGAGTCTTTTTGATTTTATTAATTGCTTCTTTCAAAGTTAGTTTATCCCTGAAAAGTATTTTATAAGCCTTTTTAAGAATATTGATTGTTTCATCGCTGAATCCTCTTCTTTTGAGTCCTACAGAGTTAAGTCCATAGAGTTTTGCTCTTGGACCTGAAGCCATTGTAAAAGGAGGAATATCCTGTCCTATTCCACTGAATCCTCCTATCATAGCATATGCACCTATTCTTGTAAATTGATGCACAGCTACTAATCCACCAATAAACACACAGTCTTCAACTAAAACATGCCCTGCCAGTGTTGCGAGATTTGCTATAATTACTGAATTACCTATATTGCAGTCATGGGCGATATGAACATAAGCCATTATAAAATTATTGTCTCCAACCACAGTCCAACCCTCACCTGAAACAGAAGCCCTGTGGATTGTAGTATATTCTCTGATGATATTGTTGTTGCCAATTTTGACTCCTGTGGGTTCTCCGTTGTATTTTGTATCCTGCGGTGGAAAGCCAATTATAGTGAATGGGAATATTTTACAGTTCTGTCCTATTTCTGTTTTACCTTCAATCTGAATGTGACTTACAAGTTCTGTTCCTTTGCTTATTTTGACATGATCTCCTATTATGCAGTAAGGACCGATCATTATATTCTCATCAAGTTCTGCTTTTGGGCTGATAATTGCAGTTTTGTGTATGTTTTTCATTAAATCTTACCTCACTGTGTAACCATTGCTGTGAATTCAGCTTCTGTTGTTAAGGTATCATTAACTTTTGCTGTTCCTGAAAACTTCCATACTCCACCACGTCTGTGCATAACATTAACTTCAAATCTGATCTGGTCCCCTGGGGTAATTGGTTTGCGAAATTTAACCTTTTCGATGCTTAAAAATAAAACTCCTGTTCCCTCAATTCCTGATTTAAAGGCTAAAATTCCAGCTACCTGAGCCATTGCTTCAATAATTAAAACTCCTGGCATAACAGGATTTCCTGGAAAGTGCCCCTGAAAAAATGGTTCATTCATGGTAACATTTTTTATGCCTACTGCTTTTTTATCAGGAATTAGCTCTAAAACTCTGTCAACTAAAAGAAATGGATATCTATGAGGAAGAATATTCATTATTTCTTTAATATCAATCATTTCTATCCTCCAGTTTTTTTACTTTTTCTTCAAGTTCTTTTATTTTTTTATAAAGCTCAGGAAGTTTCTGAAAAATTGCATTTGCTCGAAGCCATTCTCTATGAGGCATTATGGGAGAACCAGAAAAAATACCTCTAGGAACCTTGCCTGGCATAACTCCTGATTGAGCTGTAATGATTGTTTCCGCCTCAATTTCTACATGGTCTGAAATGCCCACCTGTCCAGTAAGAATACATCCATCTCCAACTGAAGAACTTCCAGCAATACCAACCTGTGATACAATTATCACATTCTGTCCAATTTTTACATTATGTGCAATTTGAACGAGATTATCAATTTTTGTGCCCTTACCTATAATTGTATTTCCAGTAGTTGCTCTGTCTATTGTTACACATGCACCTATCTCCACATCATCCTCAATAATAACTCCTCCTATTTGAGGAATCTTAACATGTTTACCTTCATGAAAAATATATCCAAATCCATCCGAGCCAATAACACTTCCAGCATGAATTGTTACCCTGTTTCCGATTTTTACTCCTTCTCTTATTGTTACATCTGAATAAATCATGCAGTTTGAACCTATAAAACTTCCTTTCCCAATAAAACTAAAAGGATAAATTACAGTATTATCCTGTATTATCGCATCGTCATCAATATAAACAAATGGATAAATAGTGACATTTTCCCCAATTTTTGCTGTTGAAGCCAGCAATGCTTTTTCACTGATTCCCTTGTATGGATGTGGTTTTACATAAAAGAGTTCAAGAACTTTAGCAAAAGAAAGTTGAGGATTTTCAACGATTATTTGCGGTTTGTCCAGTTCTTTTATTTTTTCTTTTGCTATAAAAGCTGATGCTTTTGATTTTTTAGCAACTTCAATATATTTTGAACCTGTTATGTAAGTAATATCACCTTCTTGAGAATCCTGAGCTCCCTTTGCACCTGAGATCTCAATGTCTGTGTTTCCTTCAAGTTTTCCATTGAGAATTCTGGCTATCTCAGAAAGTTTCATTTTTTACCTTTCGGTTGCTGAGTTTTCTGATTAAAAATAGCGATAATTTTGTCTGTAATCTCAACTTCTGGAGTCGTATAGAGAATTATCTGTTCAGCTTTTTCAATGATTAGATTATAACCCTCTTTCTGAGCAAATTCATTAATTAGCTGTCTTATTTCTTTAAGCATGCTCTGAGTAATTTCATTTTGTTTTTTCTGAAGTTCTACCTGATAATCTGTTGCTGTTCTCTGAAAGTCTCTGCTTAGACGTTCAATCTCTTCTTCTTTTGATTTTCTAATATCCTCGCTGAGAACTGCTCGTTTCTTCTCAAGCTCCTCTTTAAGGGACTGGATTTTATTTTGCTTATCAGAAAGAGCTTTTTGTTTTTGCTCCAGCATTACTTGAAGATCATTTACAGCTTTTTTGCCTTCTTCAGATTCATTTAAAATCTTGTACAAGTCAACAACTCCTATTTTTACCTCAGCATGAGTAAGTGAAACATAAGACATGACAAAAATTAAAGCACATACGACAGATACAATGATTTTCATTTGTTCCTCCTGATTTTATTAAAGTTTTAGAAAAATGAACCAAATCCGAATTCAATTTTGGATCCGGATTCTCCTTTCTTTTTATTAAGATTTACTCCATAGTCTATTTTAACTGGACCAAATGGAGAAATCCATCTGATACCTACTCCAGATGTATATTTTATATCAGCATCTTCTGACTCTCCAAGTTTCAATATTCCGTTATTCCATCCTTTACCAGTATCAACAAATACAAGTCCTTTAAGTTTCATCTCGCTTACCAGTGGAAAAAGGTATTCAACATTAAATACCATCATTTTTTTTGCTCCAATAGGGTCATCATCGCTGTCTTTTGGCCCAGCCTCACCATAATCCAGTCCTCTTATTGTATCAGGTCCACCAACGTAGAATCTCTGATAAAGTGGATATTTTTTATCGAACATCATTGCAGACATTCCCAATCTTCCTCTTAAATGCAGAGTTGACTCCTCAAAGACCGGTAAATACCAACCAAAATCTAGCAGACTCTTCCAGAAAGCTGTATTTCCTCCAAGTCCTGCCATTGTTACACTTAGCGAATGTTTTCTACCTGTTGTAGTATCAATTATACTGTCTCTTGTATCATTTGTAACGTCAAAAGTAATCGAACTTGTAATAAGGTTTCCTTCCATGTCTTCTATTATTGAATCAGCATCGTCATCAATATCTGTAACATGGGATCTTTCAATATCATAAGTTATTGATGTAGACCAGTCTTCTCCATATCTCTTGCCGAATGTAATAGCAAGTCCTAATGCATTTCTTGTATAGTTTTCATATTCTCTGTTGTCTCTGTAAGCACTTACACCAAAAAGAAGAGGTTTGTCCAGAAACCAGGGATCTCTAAAAATTAGAGTAGAGTAATTGCTCTGTCCACCGAGCTCTCCTCTTAAGGTTAAAATATAACCTTTTCCGAATAAATTTGTCTGTGTTATATCAGCCATTCCAATAACATTATCAATAGAGCTGTATCCACCTCCTAATGTTAAAAATCCTGTTTCCTTTTCTTTAACATTCACATCCAAGTCAACTATTTTTTTATCAGGATCAGGTTTCTGGTTTATGTCAACTGTTTCAAAATATTGAAGGTCTTCAAGTCTTTTTTTGCTTTTCTGTATTTTTGAAGCAGAGTATTCTTCCCCTTCATCGACTCTGACTTCTCTTCTTATTACTTTATCAACTGTTTTTGTATTTCCTGAGATATTTATTCTTCCAATTGTGAATTTATTACCTGGCTGGATATTATAAATTACATTTGCTGTTAATTTTTCTTCATTTGGCATAATATCTGGAGATACTGATACAAGTGCATGGCCTTTATCTGAATAAAATGATGTTATGGATTCAATATCCTTACGCATTGTTGATTTGCTAAAAATTTCACCCGGTTTAAGCTTGATAAGTTTTTTAAGTTCTGCCTCTTCTTTCTGATCTTTGTATCCAGTAATTTTTACTGAAGATACTTTATATTGAGGTCCCTCAGAAATTGGAATTGTTAATGTCATCCACTTTTTATCCTCAGAAAATTCAATTTTTGGTTCTCCAACAGAAACCTTGAGAAATCCATTGTCATAGTAAAGATTTTTTATTTTTTCTAAATCCTGCAGCATTTCATATTTTTTATAAAAGCCACTTCCTGTTATGAAAGAGTAAAATTTTCTTTCAGATGTTGACATGGCTTTTTTAATTTTACTTGCGGATAGGGCTTTATTACCTACAAATTTTATTGCTTTTATTTTAACTCTGTTATTTTCTTCTATCACATAAGTTAGCTCAACTTCTTCATCATTTTTTCGCTTTAATACGGGAACAATTTTAGCAAAATAATAGCCCTCTGATTCATAAAAGGCTTTAAGTTTTAAAGCATTGTCATTAATAAGAGTTACATCTGCAATTGCACCGGCAGTAATGGTTACAATTTCCTTGAGTTTATCTTCATTATATTCTTTATTACCTTCGAAACTTACTTTAACAATTGTTGGTTTTTCTTTAACTGTATAGATTACTTTTACTCCACCTTCAAAAGGTTCAATATCAACTTTTACATCTTCAAAATAATCCATTTTATAGATAGATTTTATATCTTCAGAAATTTTTTCTCTGGAAATAACTTCTCCAAGTTTAATAGAAATTCTATTTTTTACAGCTCCCTCTTCAATTCTTTTAAGTCCTTTTATCTGAATACCTGTAATTAAAGGAAGTTCCTGTTGGTTTTCTTCTGCAAAGGATTGAAGTGAAAATAATAGAAGAGTTAAAGAGAGTAAAATCGGAGCAACTTTGAATTTTTTCACAAAGAACCTCTTGTTAACAAAGTTTTTAAGTATATCATAAAATTTTAGAAATTTGAAATACTTCAAAAAGCTTTTGATGAACAAGATCTTTAATATTTTCAAGGTCATCTTCTGTTTCAGCTTCAAATCTTATAACCAGTGCAGGTTGAGTATTGGAAGCCCTTATTAAAGCCCATCCATTTGGAAAATTTATTCTTGCTCCATCTATAAAATTGCATTCAAATTCTTTAAAATATTCCTTGATTTTTTCCACAATCATGAATTTTTGTTCATCATGGCAGTCGATTCTTATTTCAGGAGTGCTGTACACTTTTTTTAAATCTTTAAAAAATTTTTTTAATCCAAATGGTTCGCCTGATTTTTTTAATATTTCAACAAGTCTCAAAGATGCGTAGATGGCATCATCATATCCAAAATATCTATCATTAAAAAATATATGCCCGCTCATCTCACCTGCAAGTAGGGCTTTTTCTTCTCTTATTTTTCTCTTTATAAGAGAATGCCCTGTTTTCCACATAATTGCTACACCGCCCATTTTTTGGATTTCTTCATACATTAAATTTGAGCATTTTACTTCTCCAATTATTTTTGCTCCGGTATTTTCCTTTAAGATATCTCTTGCAAATATAATCATAAGCCTATCACCCCATACCACATCTCCTGCTTCATCAATTACTCCTATGCGGTCTGCATCACCATCAAAACCAATCCCTAGATGTGCTTTTTCTTTTAAAACCGTTTCTCTTAAATCTATGATATTACCAGGAACAATGGGATCAGGATGATGATTTGGAAATCTACCATCAGGTTCACTGTAGAGTTCTATCACTTCTGCGCCGAGTTTTTTTAGAATAACAGGCGCAACAATACCTGCTGTGCCATTTCCAGAATCCAGAACGACCTTTATTCCTTTGAAAGATAAAAATTGATTTAACATATATTCAATGTAGTCATTCATTATATTGTATTGTTCTACTTGACCTGTTACAGGAGAGCTAATGAAATCCTCTTTTTCAATAATCTGTTTTAATGATTTTATCTTTTCTCCATGAATAGTATCCTTACCGATGCTCAGTTTAAATCCATTGAATTCAGGCGGATTATGACTTCCTGTTACCATTATTCCACCATCAAGAGAAAGTCTGAAAAGGGAAAAATACTGAAGTGGTGTTGGACAAAGCCCTATATCCACAACATTCACTCCGCATTCTGTAATTCCTCGCATTAATGCCTGTTTCAGGCATTCAGATGAAAGCCTTGCATCCATTCCAATTGAGATTTTTTCAGGTTTTCTTTTGAGTTCCCTGCATGCTAAAGAGACAAAGGCTTTCCCAATTAAACAGGAAATCTCTTCTGTGAGGTCTTTTCCATAAATACCTCTTATGTCATACTCTCTAAAGATTCTCTCTTCCATATATATCGTCAATTCTTTTTATATCATCTTCCTCTACATATTCTCCTACCTGAACTTCTATTATCTCTAATGGTATTTTACCTGGATTTTCAAGTCTGTGAAGAGTACTTTTGGGCACATACACTGACTCATTTTCGTGAACAAATATTTCTCCATCACCAATCTTTACCTTTGCGGTTCCCTTTACAACAACCCAGTGTTCAGAGCGATGATGATGCATCTGCATGGATAACATTTCTCCAGGTTTTACTGTAAGTCTCTTTATTTTATATCTTAATCCCTCTTCAAGAAGAGTATAGCTTCCCCATGGTCTATAAACTGTGAGATGATCTTTAACCTGAGGCATTGCTTTATCAGAGAGAATTTTTACAATATCTTTAACTTTCTGACATTCACCTTTTCTGGCAATAAGCAGAGCATCTTCTGTTTCAACAACTATTACATCCTCAAGACCCAGTGTTGTGATTAATCGTTTAGTGCCAACAATGAGACTTCCCGTTGTATTTATATTTATTGATCTGGCTGTTATTGCGTTACCATGTTCATCTTTATCAAGGATATCATAAAGACTTTCCCATGAACCTATATCAGACCATAATACATCAAGCTCAACTAAAGCTGATTTATCTGTTTTTTCCATAATGGCGTAATCAATGGATATATCCTCAAGATTTTGAAAATTTTTCAGTACATCTTCATATGATTTTTCAAAAAATTCACCTAATTGAGTAGTATATCTTTTGAAGTCTTCAATTATTGTGTCAGCTCTGAAGGCGAATATACCGGAGTTCCAGAAATAATTTCCTGACTGAACATATCTTTTTGCTGTTTCAATATCCGGTTTTTCAACAAATTTTTCGACTTTATAAAATGGTTCTATTTTTGAAATTGTTTTGACTTTTATATAGCCATAGCCTGTTTCAGGGCAGGATGGTTTTATCCCAAATGTTACGATATATCCTTTTTGAGCAACTTCTTTAGAAGCTTTTATGTATTCAATAAATCTTTCATCTGGTTTAATTAGATGATCTGATGGACATACAAAGAAGACTTCCTCTGGAGAAACTCCTTTTTCTAGTGCATATTTTATGGCAAGGGCAATTGCAGGTGCTGTATTTTTTGATGCTGGTTCAAAAACAAGCTCTATTTCAGGTTTATTTTTCAGTTTATCTGATATTTCTTCTATTTGATTGATTACATAAAATTTATATTTTTCATTTGTTATGACAAAAATATGCACTTCAGGATAAAGACAGAGTCTTTTCAATGTGTTCTGAAAAAAACTTTCATTTTCGTGGTTAGTTGAAGTTGGAAGTTTTAAAAACTGCTTTGGAAAGTTTTGTCTTGAAAGAGGCCATAGCCTTGTTCCTGAACCACCAGCAAGAACTATAAATTTCATTGTTCCTCCTGCTTAAATAAATCCATAATTTTTCAGTTTTTCTATAAACCTATCTTCCTTATCTCTTGGTGCTTGATTTGCAAATTTCTCTACATATTTGGCAATTATATCAGATTCAAGGTTAACTGAGCTTCCAATTTTTTTTGCTCCTATTGTTGTTGTATTTGCAGTATGAGGAATTATAACTACTGTAAAGGAATCTGAAAAAAGGTCAACAATTGTAAGGCTGACTCCATCTACAGCAATTGAACCTTTTTTTATACAGTATCTGAGGATGTCTTCAGGAGCGTTAATTTCTATTTTTAAATCATTTCCGATGCTTTCAATTTTTTTTATTCTGCCAACTCCTTCAACATGACCGCTTACAAGATGTCCACCAAGTGGAGTATTAAGTGTGAGAGCTGGTTCAAGGTTAACAGGATCATCTTTTTTTAGCATGCCAAGTGTTGTTTTATCCAGTGTTTCATGGGATACATCAAAAGAAAAGATACTTTTTGATTTATCTATCTCAGAAACAGTAAGACAGGCTCCATTAACAGAAATGCTATCACCAGGATTTGAACGGGGTACAACTTTTTTTGAAAATATTTTTATTCTTGCTCCTTGAGCAAATTTCTGAATTTCATAAACCATTCCAACTTCAACAATAATTCCCGTAAACATTACTTTATAAGTTTACCAATTCTTTGAAGTCTTGGCTTGTTGTTATCATTGTCCCATGACCAGTATATGATAAGCGCTTTACCCTTTACAGCCTTCAAATCAACAAAGCCCCAGAATCTACTGTCGTAGCTCTGGTCTCTGTTATCTCCCATTACAAAGAGCTTTCCTTCAGGTACTTTTACAGGTCCAAAATTATCTCTTGGGTCAAGATCTCTTGGGTGAATGCTGGGATCAGTATGTCTGACATATGGTTCTTTAATCTCAATCCCATTAACAAAAATTTTTTTGTTTTTCCCCTCCACAGTATCTCCACCGACTCCTATAACCCTTTTTATAAAATCTCTACTTGGATCTTCAGGATATTTAAAAACTATTATGTCTCCTCTTTCAGGTTTGTCCAGAACTAAAAATTTTTTCTCTGAAAGCGGAGGTGTTACTCCATAAATAAATTTATTTACAAGAAGATGATCACCTATTAATAGAGTTGGAATCATTGATCCGGAAGGTATTTTAAATGCCTGAACAATATATGCTCTTATAAACAGAGCGATTAATATAGCGATACCGATACTTTTTATGTATTCAAGAATTTTTTTGCCTGTCATTTTCTCTCCTTACTCAACTTTTAAAACTGAAAGAAATGCTTCCTGAGGTATTTCAACCCGTCCTATCTGCTTCATTCTTTTTTTACCTTCCTTCTGTTTTTCAAGCAATTTTCTCTTTCTTGTTACATCGCCTCCATAACATTTTGCAAGAACATTTTTTTTCAATGGAGCAATGCTTTCCCTTGCTATAATTTTGCCACCAATAGCTGCCTGAATGGCAACTTCGAAAAGCTGTCTTGGAATAACTTCTCTTAATTTCTGAGCTATTGCACGACCTTTATAGTAAGCTTTGTCTTTATGAACAATAACTGACAGAGCGTCCACCTGTTCCCCATTAATAAGAATATCAAGCTTTACAAGATCAGAAGGTCGATATCCACTGAACTCATAATCCATTGATGCATATCCTCTGGAAAGTGATTTTAGTTTATCGTAAAAATCCCAGAGAATTTCATTCAAAGGCATTTCATAAACAAGAAGAATTCTGTCTTTTGTTATGTATGAGAATTCTTTTTGAATTCCTCTTCGTTCCTGGCAGAGTTTGAGAATTTCTCCCACAAATTCTTCTGGAACGATTATTGAAACTTTCATAAAGGGTTCTTCAATTCTTTCAAAGAGTTTTGGCATTTTGCTCGGGCTATCAATCAGATATTCTTCATTCTTATCGACAACTTTATATCTTACAGTGGGTGCGGTGCTTATAAGGGAAAGATTGAATTCTCTTTCCAGACGTTCTTTAATGATTTCCATATGAAGTAATCCCAAAAAACCGCACCTAAAACCAAAACCAAGAGCTGCTGAGGTTTCCGGTTCAAAAAAGAATGACGAGTCATTAAGTCTGAGTTTCTCCAGACTGAGTTTTAGCTCTTCATACTGATGAGTTTCTGTTGGATAGAGTCCACAGAATACCATTGGTTTAACTTCTCTGAAGCCTGGCAGTGGTTGCTTTGCAGGATTGCCTGCATCAGTAATTGTATCTCCTATTTTTGTATCAGCAATATTCTTTATTCCAGCTATGATAAATCCAACTTCTCCTGCTGTGAGCTTTTCAATATCCTTAGGAAGTGGAGTGAGAATACCGAGTCTCTGAACCTCATACTCCTTTTGAGTTGCAAAGAATTTTATCCTCATTCCCTGCTTGATTATTCCATCAAAAACTCGCACAAGAACAATAACCCCGAGATAGTTGTCAAACCATGAATCAAATATCATAGCCCGAAGCGGTGCTTCAGGATCACCTTTTGGCGGAGGTATTTTTTTTACAACTGCTTCCAGAATCTCTCTTGCACCAGTTCCTTCCTTTGCAGAAGCCGGTATCGCTTCCTTAGAACTTATTCCCAGAATATCTTCTATTTGTTTTTTAACCTTTTCAGGATCAGCTTGAGGAAGGTCTATTTTATTTATTACAGGAATTATTTCATGGTTGTGTTCTATTGCAAGATAAGCATTTGCAACAGTTTGAGCCTCTACTCCTTGTGTTGCATCAACCACAAGAAGACTGCCTTCACAGCATGCAAGAGATCGTGATACTTCATAGGAAAAGTCCACATGACCTGGTGTGTCAATAAGATTCAGAATATATGTTTGACCATCCTGACTTTTGTAGTGTAATCTTACAGCATGAGCTTTAATTGTAATGCCTCTTTCTCTTTCAAGGTCCATAGAATCAAGAATCTGCCCCATTTTGCCACCTAAATTAACAGCACCAGTAATTTCAAGAAGTCTATCAGCAAGAGTTGATTTACCATGATCTATATGAGCAATGATTGAAAAATTTCTTATTTTTTGCATCAAAGTTTTATCTCATCCTGATTTCTCAGAATTGCAACAGCACCTAATATCCCGCCTTTATCAACCAGTGATGATTGAACTATATCAGTATTTTCAGCAAGCCCTTTCATTGCTCTTTTTTTAGCTTCCTGAATTGCTGTTTCAAGATAAATGTTAACAGCATTGGAAAGCCCTCCTGTTAATATGATTTTTTCAGGACCGAAAATGTTTATTAAATTTGCCATTCCTGTTCCTAAAGCTTTTCCTGCTTCCTTAAGAACACTTCTGCACAGAGGGTCGCCTTCCATTGCCATTTTATATATGTCTTCTGATGTTAGTTTATAAAAATTGCCTCCGTAGAGTTCTTTAATGGAAAGTTCCTTGCTGTTTTCAATGTTCCATATTAAACTATCTTTTATAGCTCTTGCTGAAGCGTATATTTCAAAACATCCTGCATTACCACAACTACATGATTTTCCATGATAATCAATGCTTATATGTCCAACTTCCATTGGAAACGGGGCAATTTCTCCATTAAACCACAATCCTCCTCCAATTCCTGTTCCAAGAGTAAGCATAATAAATCTGTTACAGTTTTTGCCTTCTCCAAATAAAGCTTCGGCAACTGTTGCTACTGTTGCATCATTTTCTATTTTTAGATTTAAATGGTATCTGTTTACCAATTCTTTATGTAAGGGGAAATTGTTAAAAAAGGGTATATTGGCAGCTTTAATAACATTACCATCTGTATCCACCAGGCCAGCTATGCCAATACCAATTCCTTCAATATTATATTCATTTAAAATGTTATTTATTTCCTGTAAGATTAAGTCAAAAGGATTATTACCGGTTGGACATTTAGATATTTTAATGATTTCCCAGTCTGTGGATATTACTCCAATTTTAATATTAGTGCCACCTATATCGATTCCAATGTAAGGCATAAGTAATATTATATCATACATATTTAGAATTACTAGCTTCAATAGTTCACCGGTCAATTTCAGGAGTAGAAATTTTAGATAAAATTTTTTTATAATTTGATTTTCTGAATAATGCATAAGGAGGTTTTCATGAAAGGACAGACAGCAATAATAACAGGTTCTTCAAGAGGAATAGGTAGAACAACTGCCGAAGAGTTTGCCAAAAGAGGCGTAAATATAATAATTGTTGATATAAATGGAGGCAATGCTGAGACAGTAGCAGAGGAAATTAAAAGCCGGTATGGAGTTGAAACACTTGGGATAAAAGCTGATATCTCTAAATCAGATGATGTAAAAAAACTTTTTGATGAAGCTGTTAAAAAATTTTCCAAAATAGAGATTCTGGTAAACAATGCAGGTATAACGAGAGACAATCTTTTAATAAGAATGAAAGATGAAGAATGGGATGCTGTGCTTAACATTAATTTAAAAGGAGCTTTTTTATGCTCAAGAGAAGCTGTTAAAATTATGTCAAAAATAAAATATGGTAGAATTATAAATCTAGCCTCTGTTGTTGCTTTTATGGGTAATCCAGGCCAGGTTAACTATTCAGCATCAAAGGCTGGGCTTGTAGCTTTAACCAGGACTATTGCAAAAGAGTATGCATCAAGAGGAATTACTGTGAATGCAGTTGCACCTGGGTTTATTCAGACAGCCATGACAGAGCAGTTACCTGAAAAAGTTAAAGAGGAGATGTTAAGAATGATTCCTCTTGGAAGATTTGGCACAACTGAGGATGTTGCAAATGCTATAATATTTCTGGCTTTGCCAGAATCAGGATATATAACCGGTCAGGTTATTCATGTAAATGGCGGAATGTACGTATAAAAAAGAAAAGGGAGGTAAGTAATGGTAGAAGAAAAGGTAAAAGAAATCATAGCAAAGCAGCTTGGAGTTGAGGCTTCTCAGGTAACACCGGAGGCATCATTTGTTGAAGACCTTGGAGCAGACTCACTTGACACTGTTGAGCTAGTTATGGCGTTTGAAGAGGCATTTGGTATTGAGATTCCTGATGAAGATGCTGAAAAAATTGCTAAAGTAAAAGACGCAATTGACTACATAAAAAACAAAACAGATCAGGCATAATAGTTTATGGCTAAAAGAAGAGTTGTTGTTACCGGGATGGGAATGGTTTCCCCTCTCGGTCTTGATTTGATGTCTTCATGGAAGGCTGTTATTGAAGGTAAATCAGGAGTTGGATATATCACTCATTTTGATGTAAGTGATTATTCAGTGAGAATCGCGGCTGAAGTAAAAGGATTTGATCCCTCCAATTATATTGAACTTAAAGAAGTAAAGAAAATGGACAGATTCATACATTTTGCAGTTGCTGCTACTCATATGGCATTTGAGGATTCCATGCTGAAAATTACTCCTGAGAATGCTGAAAGAACAGGAATTGTTATTGGTTCTGGAATGGGTGGACTGCCGGCTATTGAATACTATCATAGGATATTGCTTGAAAAAGGCTGGAAACGTGTAAGTCCTTTTTTTATTCCAATGGTGATTGTTAATCTTGCTGCCGGACAGATATCAATAAGATATGGAATAAAGGGACCAACTCTTGCAGTAACAACTGCCTGTGCTACAGGTAATCATTCAATCGGTGAAGCCTTCAGAATGATTCAGTATGGAGATGCGGATGTAATTATCGCAGGAGGAGCAGAAGCTGTTATTACACCTATGGCTATTGCAGGATTTGCAGTTATGAGAGCTCTTTCAACCAGAAATGATGAACCAGAAAAAGCGAGCAGACCTTTTGATCTTAACAGAGATGGATTTGTCATGGGTGAAGGAGCTGGTATTATTATCCTCGAAGAACTTGAACACGCAATCAAAAGAGGAGCTAAAATTTATGCAGAACTCGTTGGATATGGAATGAGTTCAGATGCCTATCATATCACCGCACCTGCACCAGCTGGAACAGGTGGAGCATCCTGTATGAAAATGGCACTAAATGACGCTGGTATATCTCCAGAGGAAGTAGATTATATAAATGCACATGGAACGGGCACAAAACAGGGAGATGAACTTGAGACCCAAGCCATCAAAACAGTTTTCGGTGAACATGCTTATAAACTTTCTGTCAGTTCAACAAAATCAATGACAGGACATCTTCTTGGTGCAGCGGGTGGAGTTGAAGCAATCTTCACCATATTGAGTATTTATGAGGATATCGTTCCTCCAACCATTAATCTTGATAACTCTGATCCTGAATGTGATCTTGACTATGTTCCATATAAACCACGAAAAAAACAAGTAAGATATGCTATGAGTAATTCCTTCGGTTTCGGTGGAACAAATGCGTCCCTTTTATTTAAAAAATTTATAGATACTTAATCTTTCAAGAAAATAGATTGTTTTCAGATTCAGTGCGAAGTTTACAGTTGTAAGATTTATGAAACTCTATACTTACGCTTATTATAAACTCTTCAAGTGCTTCTTCTAATTTTGTCATTTTTCCTATCTCTGGCATACTGACATTCCATTTTTGAAAAATTTGATTCTATAAAGCCTTTGTTGGGATAGAGCAAAATATTTTACTCTATCCCAACAATTTCGTGGCGTTGAATTTGAGTAAAAGTTATGATATAATGTTAGTCAATGTTATCTAAATACCTGATAATAGGCTGTCTTATAATAACAGGCTGCAGCATGCCAAGCATTGCTGTTTTACATGACCCTTTAACGCCTCAAGAACATCTTCAACTCGGACTTAGTTATGAAAAAAAGGGGCTTATTGAAGATGCTATAAAACATTATGAAGAAGCATCCAAAGAAGATGCAAAGGGATTTCTTTTTCTTGGTAATCTTTATTTGAATAAAAATAATTATGATAAATCTGAAGAATATTATAAAAAAGCAATCAGAAAAAACGATAAACTTGCTGATGCTTATAATAATCTTGCGTGGGTTTACTGTTTACAAAGAAAAAATCTTGATGAAGCTGAAGAATTAGTAAAAAAAGCAATCGAAATTGAAAAAAATAATGCTGATAAAGTTAAAATTTATGAGGATACAATTGAAAAAATCCAAAAACTGAAAGTACAATATGAATAAAATGCTTTATATTAAACAAATCAACCATATTGGTTGTAAAAAGCATATAAGGAGGTATGGTTATGTTTAAGAAATTTCTTGTTATTTATTTAGCAGTAGCAATCTTGACAATCGGAATGGTTCAGTCTGCAGGTGCTGCTTTTATTCCTTCTGACTTAACACTTAACACAAAAACTCAGGACATTGAAAAAATTCAAAAAACTCTTGAAATGAAAGTTATATCACAGAGACTTAAAGATTTAGGCTATTCTGAAAAAGAGATTATGGATAGACTTTCTACACTTGATGAACAGACAATTCACGAGCTTGCTTTGAAGATTGATGAATTAAAAGTAGCAGGAGATGCAGGAGCTGCGGTAATTTTAGCCCTTGTTATTATAGCGTTAGTTGTGTTAATTATCAATCTTACAGGCCATAAAGTAGCGGTGAAATAGTAATAATTGATAAGAGTTGACAAAAAGATAAAACCAATGGTAAAAAAATAAATCAAAGGGATTTCAGTTTTTAGTTTAAAAATAAGTAGAAAGGAGGTGACTAAATAAGATGAAAAAATTATTGGCATTAGTACTTTCTTTAATTCTAATGGTATCCTTTAGCTTTGCATTAGGATGCAAAAAGGCTGAGGAGCAGAAACCAGCAGAGGCACCAGCACCAGCTCCTGCACCAGCACCAGCTCCTGCACCAGGCCCTGAGGCTCCAAAAGCTCCTGAGGCTCCAAAAGCTCCTGAAGCTCCAAATGCTCCTGAAAAAGCTCCTGAAAAAGCTCCTGAGAAAAAATAGTTTTATAAGGAGTAACTACAAAAGCAGCACCGGGATGTTTCCTGGTGTTGCTTTAAACTATCTAAAAATGTTAAACTTCTTCAAAAGAGTGGGTTATCCCACTCTTTTATTTTGAATAATCATAAGATGAATTTTAAAGAATTAAAAGAAATAATAACAAATTATGCAACTATAGTAAGTGAACAGGAGGGAGTTGAACTTCGTAGTGTAGAAATATATCCCGGGGGTAGGGGATTAATTGTAAGAATCTTTATTGATAAAGAAGGAGGAGTAACCATAAAAGATTGTGAACATTTTTCAAGAGATATAGAAGCTATCCTGGATGTTGAGGATCCAATAAACAGCTCTTATACTCTTGAGGTTTCATCTCCAGGTCTTGATAGACCTCTTAAAGATAAGAGAGATTTTTTAAGAAATATAGGAAGAAATGTACAGATTACTACAAAAGAAAAAATAGCAGACCGAACTTTTTTTATAGGTAAAATCCTTGAAGCAGGAGATGACTGGGTGAGAATAGAAATTTATAACCCAAAAATAAAAGGAATTAAGAAAAAAGAAAAAACCGAACTTTTATTTATTCCTTTTAATAAAATACTGAAAGCACAAATTTATATAGGGTAGTTTTATGGGAAAAGAACTTAAATTTTTAGTAGAACAGATAATGAGAGAAAAGGGGATTAACAAAGATGCTGTTATTGAGCTTCTTGAGACAGCTCTTATTTCCGCAATAAGAAAAAAATATGGTAATAAATCTTCAATTAAAATAAAGATTGATCCTCAAAGTTTTGATATTAATATTTTTGAAATTAAAAAAGTAGTGGAGCAGGTTACCGATCCTTCATCAGAAATTTCAATTGAAGAGGCACAACAAAACTATGTAGATAAGGGGATTGGTGATACAGTAGAAGTTCCTTTATCGATTCAAGATTTTGGAAGAATTGCGGTGCAAACTGCAAAACATGTACTTTTTCAGAAAATAAGAGAAATTGAAAGATCTCTTATTTATGAAGAATTTAAAGATAAAGTTGGTAATATTGTTAGCGGAACAGTGCTTAGAAAGGAAAAGGGCAATTTTTATATCCTTGTGGGTAAGGCAGAGGCTATACTCCCGGAAAAAGAGATACTTCCACAGGATAATTTAAAAAGAGGAGATTTAGTAAAAGCATACATATATGAAGTAAAACAGGCGATAAAGGAACCAGTAATAAAACTTTCAAGAACGCATCCTAATTTTGTAATAGGGTTATTTAATTTAGAGGTACCCGAGATTCAAGATGGAATAGTTGAAATAAAAGGTATTGCAAGAGACCCTGGAGAAAGAACCAAAATAGCTGTTTACTCAAAGGATACTTCAGTAGATCCTGTTGGAGCATGCGTTGGCATGAAAGGAACCAGAGTTCAGGCTGTTGTTCGAGAGTTAAAAGGTGAGAGAATTGATATAATTCCTTATAGTGAAGATATGAGTTTTTTTATTGCAAAAGCTCTCACTCCAGCAACCGTTCTTAAGGTTGGTACCAATGAAAACGAGAAAACAGCAGTGGTAGTTGTTGAAAATGACCAGCTCTCTTTAGCAATTGGCAAAAAGGGACAGAATGTAAGGCTGGCATCAAGATTAACAGGTTGGAGTATTGATGTATTAAGTGAATCTGAGTATACCCAGATGAAGTTTAAAGAAACAGAAGAATCATTAAAAGAAAACAGTCAGAAGCAAAAAAATGAATAGCAAGATAAATGCTGACTCACGGGTTAACCCTTCCTATTCAATATCTAAAAGGCGTAGGTCCTAGAAAAGCAAGTCTTCTTAGAAAATTAGGCATAGAAACAGTTAAAGACGCCTTATATTATTTACCTTACCAGTATGAAGACAGAAGAAATAAAAAAAATATCTTTGAGATAAAACCAGGTGAATTTGTTACTGCGGAAGGTAAGATAGTTCAGATTAATGAAATCAAAACAAAAACTAAACTATCAATTATAGAAATAGTGATATCAGATGGAACAGGCTTTCTAAAAGCAAAGTGGTTTAACCAGATTTTTTTAAAAAAACTTTTTAAAGAAAAACAAAAGATAAAACTTTTTGGAAAAACTCAGGTTGATTACTGGGGAAAATATATAGAAATACTAAATCCTGAGTATGAATTGGTAGATCAGATTTCAAATCACCAAAATCAGAATATTCTTCCTATATATAGACTTACTGAAGGTTTATCTCAGAGACAGATGCATTCAATAATTCAGTCTGCTTTAGAATTGGCAATTCCATTTATAGATGAGTATTTACCTGAAAGTATTTTAAAAAAATTAAATTTTCCATATTTGAAAGAAGCCATTAAATATGTACATTTTCCTCCTAATGATATGGATATTAAGCTATTAAATGAAAAAATATCACTTTTTCACAGAAGAATAATTTTCGATGAGTTGTTTTTTCTACAGCTTGGAATTCTCCTGATGAAACAGAATAGATTTTATGAAAAAGGGCTTTCTTTCAATCCTGAAGGCAAGCTATTGAAAAAATTCTTTGAAAATCTTCCGTTTGAACTTACTTCAGCGCAGAAAAAGGTAATAAAAGAAATTCTGGATGATATGAAAAAAACAACGCCAATGAATAGGCTTCTTCAGGGAGATGTTGGTTCTGGTAAAACAGTTGTTGCTGTTGCGGCAATGCTCGCTGCCATAGAAGCAGGATATCAGGCAGCGTTGATGGCACCAACAGAGATACTGGCAGAACAACACTATTTAAATATCTCTTCATTACTTAAAGGGCTTCCTGTTAATGTGCTCATACTCACATCATCATATAATAAGTATTCCCATCTCATTTGGTCAGGAGCTGTAGACCTGGTGGTTGGTACACATGCATTAATTCAAGAAGATATTCGTTTTAAAAATTTAGGGCTTGTGGTAATAGATGAACAGCATAGATTTGGAGTGGTTCAAAGAGGAGCGATTAGAAAAAAAGGACTTAATCCTGATACTCTTGTAATGACAGCAACTCCTATTCCGCGAACAATGGCACTTACTGTTTATGGAGACCTTGATTATTCAATACTTGATGAACTTCCTAAAGGAAGAAAACCTGTTTTAACAGAGGTTATCAAACCGGAAAATAAAAAATTAGTATATAAAATGATTGATGATGAGATTAAGTCCGGTGGCCAGGTTTACATTGTCTATCCTTTCATAGAAGAATCTGAAACAATCGATTTAAAATCAGCAACACATGGATATGAAGCTTTAAAAAAGCTTTTCCCTGAATACGGTGTTGGACTCATTCATGGCAAAATGTCTTCAAAAGAAAGAGAAGAAATTATGAAAAAGTTTCGTAATGGCATTATACATATACTTGTTGCAACGACAGTTATTGAGGTTGGCGTGGATGTTCCAAATGCTACTTTAATGATAATAATCCATGCTGAGAGATTTGGGCTTGCTCAGTTACATCAATTACGTGGAAGAGTTGGTAGAGGTATAAGACCTTCAAAATGCATACTACTGCCTTATAAATTAACTGAAGAGGCGGAGTTGAGACTGAGGGCAATTGTAAACTATTCTGACGGTTTTAAAATAGCAGAAGAAGATATGAAAATAAGAGGGCCTGGCGAAGTTTTTGGAGTTAGACAATCAGGGATGCCAGATTTAAAAGTCGCTGATTTATTGCGTGATCAATTTTGTCTTGAAATTGCAAGGAAAGAAGCAGAAATTTTATTAGCTGAAGATAAAAATTTGAGGTTATATCCTGAAATACGAGCTTTATTAGAAGAATTCTGGAGAGGTAAAATCGATGTATTTAGAACAGTTTAGACTTCTGCGTTGAAGTACTTTGGTGCAATCTCAACTCTGTTTTTTCCTGATCTTTTTGCCTGATAAAGTGCTATATCTGCTTTCTGTATCGTATCGGTTAAACTGTCATTTATATCAACTTCTGTTATTCCAATGCTTACTGTTATGTAAAGCTCTTGATTTCCTATTGAAACAGGTTGTTTTGCAATATGTTCTCTTAATCTTTCTAATACAATAAATGAGTTTATTTCATCGGTTTGAGGCAATATGATCAAAAATTCTTCTCCTCCATATCTTGATACAACATCACTTTTCCTGATAAGATTTTTAATTTGAAGTGCAATATGATTTAAGACTCTATCTCCTACAAGATGTCCATACGTATCATTAATTAATTTAAAATTGTCTATATCGAGCATTGCTATTGATAGTGATTGTTTATGTCTTTTTGCTCTTGACATCTCTTCTATCAATCTATTTATTCCAGTAGTTCTGTTGTAAACCGAGGTTAATTCATCAACATAAAGCTGTGTTTCAAATTTTTCAAAAGAGTAGTTTATTATTTTTTCCATTTTTCTTTTTATGACGCGTCCTATAATCAAATTTATTATTAATGAACACGTAAAAGCAATGAAAATACCTAAAATCATTTCTTTTTTATCGTAACCTTCAAATACAAGAATACAAGATAAAATAAGCATAACAGCCAATATGTTCAATACGAGAAATCTATTTATATCTTTTGTCAAATGAATTACTATTATTTTAGGACTCATTGTAGCCTCCTTTGTCTCGAGAATAAATCAAAATCTATGCCATTATGAAAATTATTATAAATCTTAATTTATGAGAAGCTATATGTCAAAAAATAGGCATTTTTTACCTCTACCAGGTCAAAAATTCCAACATAATTAAACTGAGACTAAGACTGGTAAGGCATTAATTAGTGTAAGTGAAGAGGTTAATTATTTTGTTTTATCTTTTGTTTTGATAAATGGCTTAGTTTTTTTGAGAAATTAAGATATAAAATAATTTATAATATTGCTATAATAGCAATAGCAAAAGGGGGAAAATGTTTATATGGTTTCTAAAGTAACTTCTTCAGATTGTCCTAAAATTATAGAAGGAGATGTAGGTGGAGAAAAACCAATTTATTTATATCTTGACTCTGATAAAAAATATTTACTGTATTCAGACAATATAAAAGAACTTTTAGCTTCTACTGACATAAAAAAACCTCTTTCGATTTCTTCAGAAGGTCTTTCTTTTTATCTCCAAAAAGGTGTTATTCTTACGCCCAAGACAATATATGAAAATATTTTTGTTATTAATATAGGTGACAGAGTTAATGTAACATCTAGAGAAGGGAAAATCGAACTTGAATTTTTTAATAAATTCCCATTTTTCAATTCAGAAAGAAATCCACAGCTTGAGCTTGATGTTAATTATCTTCTTTCTCTTATTTCAAAGGCTGTTTTTGATAGACTAATTCCTGAAAAGCCAATATTTTTATTCCAGAGTCTCGGGAAAGACAGCAACACTATAGCTCTTGCTCTTGCTGAAGCAGGACTACAAAATAAGGTAACATGTGTTACTTTATCCACAAAAGATAGAAAAGATGAAAGTGAAATAGCCTCCAAGGTTGCGGCTAAACTTGGTTTTAAACATCAAAAACTTACTTTGCCATCGAAAATTGAAAAGAAACTTCTCGATGTCATAGACTATTATTTTACGCATATATCTCTTCCATGCCTCGATGGGGTCGCTCTTGTTTATCCTCTTTATGCAACTTTAATAGATTTTAAAGACACTAATATTATTGATGGGAGTGGAAACGATATTTACTTTGGACTTGTTCCAAGACCAGTAGAATACAAAAGACAAAAAGTCTATCCCAAGTTTATATTTTTAAGGCCTCTTGCAGAACAATTGCCAACTGGTAATATCCTGCAAAGACTTGCTCTTACTCGCTGTGAGATGATATGTAAAATGATGGGATTAACAGGTTTTACTTATAGGGATGCAAAGAAGATTTATCCTGATGCTGTCCAGATTTATCCTTATTGGAAAGAGGAGGATAAAGAAAGAAAAAATTGGGATTATTTTGATTTACGATCGAATGATATTCGAGGGGCCAGTGCTCATTTTGATTTAGTAATAAGAAAAGTGAGAAATTTTGCTGAGGTTTTTGATATAAACCTTATCTTACCATGGACTAACAGAGAGATAGCAAAGTATGTGGGCAAGGTTTCAGAAAAATGTCTTTTTGATAGAAAAAGATTTAAAAATAAACTTCCTCTGCGTCGGCTTTTAAAAGAAAGATTAGACCTTGATTCAGACGTTCTGGGAAAGTATTCCTATGGTTTCAATGCGTATAAATTTTTAAAGAACATAGATTTTAAAGTCAAAGAAGAAGTTATAGAATGTAAATTATGGGACAGTAAACATATACAAAAACTTTTTAGAATAGTTGAAGAAAGGGCTGAGAAAAATAAATTGTTCCAAAAATTATATACAAAGCTTTTCTTGATTTCAGCATGGTTTAACCACAATAAATATCTTAAATAAAAATTTTAACCATTTAGTAAGTCTTTAAATATTTTCACTATTTTTTGTGCTAACTGTTCTGGGGAAAAAGCTTCATTTAAGCGCATTCTTGCATTTTCTCCCATGATTTTTCTTTCTTCATGAGAGAGAGAATAAATTTTTAAAAGAGCTTTTGTTAGTTCTTCTACATTTTTTTTAGGAACAAGAAAACCCATTGTCAGAGAAGTATCAAAAATTTCAGGAACACCTTCTGCGTCAGTTGCGATAACAGGAAGACTGGCAGCCATTGCTTCATGTACAGCCATTGGCATTCCTTCCTGTAATGTAATATGCACAAAAACATCAAAAGCTCTGAGAACAACAGGTATTTGCATTAGATCAATTCTGCCAGTAAACATGACTTCTTTGCCTATGCCAAGTTTTTTTGCCAGATCCTCACATGTTTTTTTTGTAGGACCATCTCCAACAAGAACAAGTTTTGATTTATTGCCTGAATCTAAAAAATTTTTAAAAGCATAAATGAGAGTTTGCTGATCTTTTTCTTTACTAAAACGCGCCACCATCCCGAATATGAAATCATTTTCTGGAAATCCCATTTTTTGCCTTGCTTCTTTCTGAGAAATGGGTATTTCAAATTCTGATGGATCAATCGCAGAATGCAATATATCAATTTCTTTTCCTATTGTCAATTTTTGAGCGATCAATTCTTCTTTTAGATCAGCACTGTTCACCAAAATTTTATTCACTTTGGCTTTAAATAACTTAAACAGTATTTGTCTACGAATAGTTCGAAAGGTTGCAGCCACTACAATATAAAGAATAATTTTCAGGTTCTTTTTAAAAAACTTACAAAAAATCAAATACTTTAAAACTTTCCATCGTTGAGTCAGGATAATGGAAATGTTTTCTTGCTTTATTAATTCTAAAAGATTCAAAGCACATTTAAAAGAAAACTTCTTAACTGCTTCTTGTCTATTATAATCAAGAAGTAAATATATATCTTTTAGCCCTTTAACGATAAGATAATCAATTTTAGTATCTTTAAAAATAATGACTTTAGCGTCAAATCCAGCATTCTTTAACGCAATTAATTGTATATAGTGCCTTCTGTTAACAGCATTATCAATAAATAAAGCTACTTTATCAGGAGCGTTTTTGTGCATATCCCCACGCTAATCCATTTGCTATCCAGAAAGTTGTAAAACGTGTTCCTTCTTCAAGGCCTTCAAAAAAAGACATAATGAAAAACCCTATTAAAAAAAGTAAAAGCCCTCCTATAAAATAATCTTCTCCAGAAAACTTCCATAAATTATAACATTTATAAAAAGATAGCAAATAGAAAGTTAAAAAAACTAATGATGTATGTAATCCTGCCTGAAGCCATAAATTGAGAAATAGATTATGGGAATGCTCTAATGGTGCTCCCAATTCAGTTGTTGATAGAACTCTTTTTTGAACTCTTCTTGCAATGCCTGTTCCAGAAAAGGGGTGTTCTAAAGCTTTTTTAAAATATTTTGGCCACACATAAAGTCTTTGACCTAATGATCCTGCCTCATCAAATTTTTCATATTCTCCTGAAAACAAAAGTTGAACGTTATCACTCCTTATTAAAATATCTTTTCCATATGGTGAGTTAAGCACAGCTATTGTCACAATAATAAGAACAAGTAGAATTCCAAGAGAAAGTATCTTTAAAGATTTTTTTTTGCTCAAAAAAAGCAGGATTATAAAAGCTATAAAACATCCCAGAAGTGCAGCTCTTCTCCCAAGCCATAGCATAGCAAGTAGACTTGATAATGAAGTTACGCCAAAAATTAACTTTTTATATCCGGTTGATTTTAGAAAAAGACCTAAAAATATAAAAAAACCAAACATATAAACAGGTGATGTGATAACAAGACCTTTAAATATTGAGTTATGTGAGTTTAACAAATATAATCCTGACTTTAATGCACATGTAAGGTTTAAATTACAAGTTATAAACACAAAAGAAAAGTCGTATACAATCGATGCTATAATTGCAATACATGGTATTAACCAGAATATGAAAGATATGGAATTGCTAATTAAAATAATTATTAATACAAGAAAAAATAAAGAAATATGAAAAAAATAATTTAATAAAAAAGCTTCCAGCGAAGCTGAAGGGTAAGGGCTGATAATGACAAACCATAAAAGACAGATTAAAAAAAGTCCCAATAAAATACTAAGAATTTTTGAAAGAGAAAAGATATTTAAGCGATTTGACTTTATTAAACATACAAGAGAGATGAATAATAAAATGTCTCCTGTCCATAGAAATGCTTTGGTATGTCTAAAAAGAGATGCAATCCAAATGGCAGCCCAACCGCTATAAAAGAAAAAATAAAAAAAACGATTATATTTAGCATTAAAAGTATTTTCCATATCTAAGTTCTCCGCTTTATTGGAGTTACCTGTAGCAAATTAAAACCTAATATTATAACCAATAAATACAATTTTTATATAATCATTAAGATTGAGCTGCTCCATATTTAGAATAAATAATACACCTTAAAAAGCTTGTTTTCTGTCTTGACAATGGGGTTCACTTTAATTATAAATTAAAACTATCAAACTATAAAAAGAAAAAGCCTTATGAAAATACAATATTTAACCGGAGATCAGAATCAGCCCAGAATGTGTTGTGATACAGAAAAGAGCATTGTAATATTTTCGTATCATTTTGACACTCAGGGATTAAAAAACTCTTCATAAAATTTGACAATATAAGATTTTTTATGATATACCTTTAAAATATTAAGAAATTGGGGAGTCGTCTAACGGCAGGACGGCAGACTCTGGATCTGCTTGTAGGGGTTCGAATCCTCTCTCCCCAGTGGACGGAAGGTCCCATCGTCTAGCCCGGTCAAGGACGTAGCCCTCTCAAGGCTAAAACACGGGTTCGAATCCCGTTGGGACCGTTATTTATGAAAAATATTTGATTATCAACCCAGTCTAACTACAAGATCTGATACCCATTAATCTCATACGCGATTTTGCTATTAAGCAGTATTTAGAACCTAATATAAATTGATAAAGTTTAATCTTGCTGTGATAGAATATGAATTATGTTTCAAATATGGCATTCACCAGAGTCAGATTTATTTTTATGTAAAACAAAAATATATGTACCTGACAAACCCGGTCTTCTTGCAAGAATCGCATATTTATTTGCAAAAAACGAAGTCAATATAACTTATTTTTATTATAATCGTTCAGAACATCCAAATCTTGTTCTTGTTGAAGGGAAACATTCTGAAATAGAGGCTTTTGAATCACTCAGAACAAAATTTCAACAGGAAAAACTATTTGAAGAACTATTTGAGGAACATCTACAAATAACAGATATTAATAACATTCTTAAGATTTCTGTATATCTTGAAAATAAACCCGGAACTCTTGCTCATTTTGCAAATTTACTTAAAGAACATGAAGCAAATGTTGTTTACATGATTTACAATCAAATGATTTCAGAAAACAAAGCCGATATAGCCTTCTATATAAAAAATACAGAGCAGATTAATAGCCTTTTACAGAAAATGAACGAAGCTGCTTACTACTACAGCCTTGAATACTCTGGAGGAGATAAGGAAAACACCAATAGAATTATTGGGCTTAATCTAATAGAAAGGTTCTTTTTAAAGCTTAGAAAAATACTTAATAAAGAAGATGTTGAAGTAATACAAAAAATCATAAATACATCAAAGTATCTCTCTGACATATTGATTAACTTCAATAAAGAAGCAGGAAGAAATCTTGAAGCAGGACAAATTTTTGCCAATATACTAGCATTTGCAATCTCATCAAGAACAAAAACAGGCGAAAAATTTTCATATAATAGACTTCCCACGCTTCCATTTGGAGATATTTTACTACATTCGTTTAAGCTACCAACCGGTGGAAACATTTATATTTTTCAAGAAAATGATACCTTTGTAATGATTGATGGTTCCTATGGAGTTTATTATGAAGATGTTAAGAGGATGCTTCAAGAAAATGACATTGACCCATCACAGATAAAAAAAATATACATATCTCATGCAGATGCAGATCATGCTGGATTAAGTGGATATTTTGAAGAAGAATTCGGTACAGAAATTTTTATGCATGAAACTTCTAAAGAAATTATAGACAACGAAAATCGTGCATTTGGAGCTATAACACCTCTGGTTGAATTGAACCATTACTTTACAATTCTTGTACATGAACTTACTGAATGTAGGTTTCCAAAATATTGGACAGCCTTTAACAATGAAACTAAAGAGAAAATCAAAGACTTTAGAGTTATTGATTATTTTAACATTGGTGGCTTTCAATTTAAAGTCATAGAAAGTCTGGGTGGACATGTTCCAGGGCAGGTATTTTTCTTATCCGACTCTGCTGGATTAATTTTTACAGGAGATTATCTTCTCTATGTTCCAAGCTTAGTTCAGGAAGAAAAAAATATTTTGAATATTCCAAAATTTTTAATGACAAGTACAAATGCAGACTCAAGAGTATTCCGCAAAGAGATGCAAATTCTTACAGAGATAAGCAAGGAAATTGACGAGAGATTAAAAGAAAAGGGTAAAGGTTTAATAATACTTCCAGGGCATGGAGATTACTATCCTGCGAGATTACTTTATTAAACTGGGGCGGACGACGGGGATCGAACCCGCAGCCCCTGGAGCCACAGTCCAGTGCTCTGACCGTTGAGCTACGTCCGCCAATAAACGATTCTTGTAATGATAATAAATAATACAAGAAATCTTTGTCAAATTCTCAGGGTTTGCCTTAATATTGGGGATTATTAGTTATCAATATTTCTGTTAGTTTAAATTGTGATCGATGTATAATAATCAAGGAGGTGGTTTTAATGAGCAAATTATTTACAGCATTTGAAGTTAAAGGGTTAAAGCTTAAAAATCGTATTATGATGTCACCAATGTGCATGTATTCCGCAGGACAGGAGGGCAGGGCTACTGACTGGCATTTTGTGCATTATGCCACACGAGCTGTTGGTGGCGTTGGACTCATTATGCAGGAGGCCACAGCAGTAGAAAAACGAGGACGTATTACAGCAAATGATCTTGGCTTATGGGATGATAGCCATATTGAGCCACTTAAAAAAATAGTTGATTTTGTTCATTCAATTGGATGCAAAATGGGTGTGCAGTTAGCTCATGCAGGAAGAAAGTGCGAGATTAAAGGTGAAAAGATAGTAGCACCTTCTTCCATGCACTGGAGCGATGATTACCCTGTGCCTATAGAATTGACCAAAACAGAGATAAAGAAAATAGTTAAAGCATTTGGACAGGCTGCTGCAAGAGCTGTAAAAGTTGGTTATGACACAGTTGAAGTTCATGCAGCGCATGGTTATCTCATTCATGAATTTCTCTCACCGTTGTCTAATAAAAGGATGGATGAATATGGAGGTTCAAGACAAAATAGAGTGAGATTTTTAAAAGAAGTGCTTGAAGAAGTTCGAAAAAATATATTTGAATCCATGCCTGTATTTGTGCGTGTATCTGCTACAGATTTTGTAGAAGGAGGACTGGATATAGATGAAACTATAGAGATTATGAAAATTGTAAAAGAACTTGTAGATGTTGTTGATTGCAGTTCAGGAGGTCTTTTATCTCCGAGAATTGATCTCTATCCCGGCTATCAGATAGGTTATGCTGAAGCAGTAAAAAGACAGGTTGGTATATCTACCGTGGCAGTAGGACTTATTGATGCGCCAGATATGGCTGAGGAGATAATAGGGAATCAAAGAGCAGATTTAGTGGCGCTGGGTCGAGTACTGCTGAGACGTCCATATTGGCCTATATATGCGGCTTACAGGCTTAAGGCTGATGAAATAATCCCAGTTCAATATGAGAGGGGCAGGTATAGGTAATTATGCAAAAAGTGAATCTTCTTGTAAGCTTTAAGACAGACTTAAACCAGAAAAAATTAATTAATGATGGATTAATGGATTTATGCGACATCTCATATTTAGATGAGGCTCTTGATAGAAAAAGAGCTATAGAATATTCTGATATCATACTGGCATGGAACCCTCTCAGGGAATTTAACAATGAGGAGTATTCCCTTATGAAGAGAATTAAATTCATGCAGTTGCTCTCTGCGGGCGGCGATCATCTTCCTGCTGAACTTTTAAATATGGATTTTAATATAGCAGGCAATGTGGGTGCATATTCACTTCCTATGGCTGAACATGTAATGGCTATGGTTTTAGCATTAGCAAAGGACCTTAAAGATGCACACAATAAACTCAAGCAGGGTATTTTTGACCAGTATAAGCTAAACAAGTCATTGAGAGGTTCTATCTGTGCAATTATTGGATTTGGAGGAATAGGCAAAGCAACTGCTAATCTTATGCGAGCATTTGGCTGTAAAATCTTTGCATTAAATACCAGTGGTAAAACTGATGAAAATGTGGATTTTATTGGCACAATTAAAGACCTTGAGTATGTACTTAAAAATGCTGATGTTATAGTTATATCACTTCCACTTACAAAATCAACAAAAGGATTGATTGGTGAAAGAGAACTATTATGGATGAAGCCAGATGCAATTCTTGTCAATGTAGCAAGAGGAGAGATAATAGAAGAAAGAGTGTTTTATGAATTTTTGAAAACGCATCCTGATTTTAAAGCAGGTATTGATGCTTGGTGGGTGGAACCTTTCAGGCATGGGAAATTTGAGATGCATTATCCTTTTCTTGACCTTCCAAATATTATAGGTAGTCCTCATAATTCTGCAATGGTTCCGGAGGCTATTACAATTGCAATAAAACATGCCATAGATAATGTAAAAAGGTATGTGAGTAGAGAAAAAATAAAAGGTATTTTCAGGAAGGAAGAGTATTTATAAAATTGAACAATTACTTGTTGATTAATAATTTCGTTATATAAAAATAAAATTTTAATATAGGCTGCATATGGATAGTTACCTGTTATGCGATTTATTATTCAAATGTAGTTTAACATTTCAAAAACAAAATTAAATAAAGAACCAAGTTTGTTTAGAAAAACTCATTTAAAAAACTGATTAATACAGTACAATCTGACAGAAAATCATAAACTCCAATATTTATATTTTATTTTTATAAATAATGAAGTTGGTTGTATTACTTTAAAATAACCCTTTTTGTCATCTTTTAGAGTTTTAAATATTGTTTTAAAATTTTGAACTATGAATACAAAATTAGCGAATTCTTAAAAGACAATCTTTTAAAAAAGATTATAAAAAAATGATTTGACATTGTTGCATTCATTTATATACCATAGAGTTTATAATTAATATTAAATAGGAGGCATTTTTATGAAGGACAAAAATGAAAAAATTTTAACTAATGATGCAGGCATTCCTGTATCCAGCGATGAGTTTTCTCTTACTGTAGGACCCGATGGACCGATTGTATTACATGATCATTATCTTATGGAACAGATGGCAAATTTTAATAGAGAGATGATTCCTGACCGACAGCCTCATGCTAAGGGCTCAGGCGCGTTTGGATACTTCCAGGTAACCCATGATGTAAGCGATTACACAAGGGCAGCTGTATTTCAGCCGGGTACGAAAACCGAAGTGCTTGCCAGATTCTCAACAGTTGCAGGTGAAAGTGGCAGTCCAGATACATGGAGAGATGTGCGTGGTTTTGCACTGAAATTTTACACCACAGAAGGTAACTACGATATGGTAGGAAACAATACTCCAGTGTTTTTTATTCGTGATCCAATGAAGTTCCAGCACTTCATTCATTCTCAAAAGCGTCGTGCAGACAACGGGCTTCGTGACAATGATATGCAGTGGGACTTCTGGACTCTGTCTCCTGAATCAGCTCATCAGGTCACCATTCTTTTTAGTGATCGTGGAATTCCAAAAAGCTACAGGCATATGAATGGTTACTCAAGCCATACTTACATGTGGATAAACGGTAAAGGTGAGAAGTTCTGGATCAAGTACCATTTTAAGACTGACCAGGGCATTGAGAATCTCACACAGAAGGAGGCAGACTTAATTGCAGGTAAAGATGCTGACTATCACCGCCGTGACCTGTTTGATGCAATCAATCGAGGAGATTACCCAAGCTGGACACTCAAAATACAGATTATGCCTTTTAAAGAGGCTGAGGCTTACCGGTTCAATCCTTTTGACTTGACTAAAGTCTGGCCACATAGTGACTATCCACTGTATGAGGTTGGAAAGCTCATACTTGACCGTAATCCAGGCGATTTTCATTCTGAGATTGAACAGGCAGCATTTGAGCCCAATAACCTTGTACCGGGTATTGGACCGAGCCCTGATAAGATGCTTCTTGCTAGATTGCTTTCTTATGCTGATGCTCATCGGGCAAGACTTGGAGTAAACTACAAGCAGATCCCTGTCAATCGACCAAAGAGCCCTGTATACAGTTACAGCAAAGGAGGTGCCATGCGTATTGACAAAGTCTCTGATCCCGTTTATGCACCAAACTCCAAAGGAGGTCCCAAGGCCGATCCTGAAAGATACCCGGAACTTGCTGTCTGGAGCGCAAGTGGTGAATTTATTCGAGCTGCATATACCAGAAGACAAGATGATGATGATTTCGGTCAGGCTGGCACACTTGTACGCAAAGTTATGGATGATGCCCAGCGTGAAAGACTGGTATCTAACGTGATAGACAGTCTGAAAAACGGAGTTTCTGAACCTGTGTTAAAGCGTGCTATTGAATACTGGCGCAATATAGATAAAGAAATAGGTGATCGCATAGATAGCGGTATAAAAGTCGATTAATCTAACCTTGTTTATAAGAAGAATAAATAAATAGAAGCTATCCGCTATAACTATAACAGAGTATGGCGGGTAGTTTCTCATTTTTATAGCTAATTTAAAATTATTTTTTCATTCATTTCTAAAAAAATTGATAATTTCAAAATGAAAACCTGACTTATATTTAAGAGAAATTTTTTGAAAAATGAAACATAACTTAAATTAGTTTTAAAAGCAACATAAGTGATATAAAATATTTGATGCTAATTTATGACAAATAATATATTTGGATAAAACTATATCAAAAATTATATAATATAAATTATAAAGTTTTATTCAGGAGGGAAAAGAAAATGAGAGAAATGACGAAAAGATTTTTATACGATGCATTTGCTGGAGAGAGTATGGCTCATATGAAGTATACAATCTTTGCTGAAGAAGCAGAGAAAAAAGGACTTAGTAAGCTTGCAAATCTTTTCAGGGCCATAGCTTATGCTGAATATATCCATGCCAGAAATCATTATAAGGAATTGGGATTACTCAAGGATATGTCAAATAATGTTCAACAATGTATAGATGGTGAAAATTTTGAAATTGAAGAAATGTATCCTGTTTATAATAATACTGCTCAACTTCAAAATGAAAATGGAGCAGAAAGAAGCACAAAATTTGCTTTAGAAGCTGAAAAAATTCATGCAGAGATGTATAAAAAAGCAAAGACACTGGTTGATAAAAATGAAGACTATTCAGCAGGAAAAGTTTATATATGTCCTGTGTGTGGGCATACAGTAGAGAATGAAGCACCAGAGAAATGTCCTGTATGCGGTGCTCCAAAGAGTGCTTATAAAGAATTCTCAGTATAATTTAAGGTTTATTTTAAGAATAAAATCAATCATAATAATAAAAATTAGTTTTTTACAATAAGGCGGCAAAATGAAAAGGAACTGATCGTTGTAATTCCTTTTCATTTTTATTTCAATATGTATTGATTATTTTGATTGAGATTTAAGCCATGTAATAGAACGTGATACCTCTTCTAATTCTTTTTGTGCTCCAATTGATTTAAAAATTTCGAGAGCTTTGTTTAAGTATTGCTCTGCAGGTGTTTTATTTCCCTGATCCATATACATAAATCCAATACATTTATAGGCAATGCCTTCCCAGAATGTATCTCCTATTTTCTGAATTCGTTTTAGTCCATCAAAAAGATAGTTTTGAGCATTGTCAAAGTCTTTCATTTTCCTGTAAGTATTCCCAAGATTAATTTCAACTTGTGCAAAACTTTGGTAATCATCATACTTGTCAGAAATGTCCATAGCTTTTTGCAGGTATTCTATTGCTTGTTTAAGATCACCTTTATCAGAATAAATATTAGCTATGTTATTGTAAGCAGGAATCTTGTCTTTTTCATTAGTTTTAAGGTTTAAAGATTGTTCATAATGAGAGAGAGCTTTATCAAGTTCACCTTTATTATGATATATAAGTCCAAGCAGGTTATAAACATGTATTAAATCAGAATCTGAGGATGAGTATTGTTCCGCTTTTTTTAAAGTTTCAATAGCATCACTTATTTCTCCTGTTAAATAGTAAGCTTCTCCAAGACAGAAATAAGCAAGATGACTTGCTGGATAAAGATTTACGGCTTTTTGACCAACAGAAATAGCTCTGTTATAGTCCTGTGCATTAATATAATTAAAACATTCTTGAATTTCATCAATTGCAAAGGCATTATTTTTAAATAAGAAAAGAAACAGAAAAATTAAAAAAAAATGTATAGATTTTTTAACCACTTATCTATCCTCCTAAAACATTATTGGATAATTAATTATAATCATCTTGAATTTTGTTTGCAATATACTGACTTGACTGTTTTCAATTTTCATCATCCTTCAACCCTAAGGTCTTTCTTAATTTTTAGGCATCTTAAACAGTTAATGCAGAGAAATACCGTGTAGTTAGAAGAGATAAACAATCAAGATGGATATACAATGTTTTTATAGTTTCAATTTGCCTTGGTCTTTCATGGCTTCGGAGTTTCTTATGAGATAAGGATAACTTCTTAGATCAAAGTATGGTATTCCTTATAAGTAGAATTTGAAAAATTAAAATATTCAAGGTTAACTATAAGCTGCCACAAATATTTTCATTTCATTGATAGTAACTATTCTGAAAAATACTAGCTTTTAGTTAATTTAAATCTATCGATATGATAATACGCAATATAATGTTGCAATTTATTTAAAAAAAACTGGTTAAATATTGTATTTTCATATGGTTTGAAAATTTTAATATAAAAGATTAATAAAAATGCAATCATTTGTTTCAGTTTATTAAGATTCCATTTTTGTAAATGCTTTATTTTCTTTGAGATGCATTTTGGCTTTATTCTTGCATTATATTTTTTAATGAAAAAGTTAGGAGAAAAGATTAGGAGTTTAATGCATTTAAAAAAAGGATAAACGGTTATATTGTACAAACTAAGATGCCAGAGAAGGATTTAAAAAACAGCTTCTGGTCAGAGGAAACAAGATGTAAATTTATTTAGTGTAAGTAAAAGAGAAAGGAGGCAAAGTTATGCTAGAACTCCAAACAGCCTGGGGTTGGCTGATTGCCCTTTATCTTTTTTTAGCAGGGGTATCAGCAGGAGCTTATTTGAGTGCATTTTTTGCCTGGTACAAACGAGGTGATGATAATTTAACAACTCGAACAGGGATTTTAATAACGCTTCCATGTCTGATTTTGAGTATTATTTTTTTATTTCTTGATTTAGGAAGGCCTATGAACTTCGTATACGCTTTTTTACGGCCTTATAGTTCAGTTATTGCAGCAGGAACCTGGATCTTAACACTTTTCTTTTTTATCTGTGGTATTCAATGGCTTGGGTATATTAGAAATAAAAAATTATCTTCTGGAAGCTTACTGTGGGGTACAGGTTTTGTTCTTGCTATCTTAACAGCTTTTTACACTGGAGTTTTACTCTGGGACGTCAGAGGTGTTCCTTTCTGGAATAGCTTTCTGGTGCCATTGCTCTTTCTAGCTTCGGCTATATCCACTGGAATTAGTGCAGTTTTAATTGGAGTTTTTGGTTTTGTTTCAAAGAAACATGATATTAATCAAGAGGCTGAAAATTTGAAATTTCTCTGCCATGCTGATATGTGGGGAATAGGCATTGAAACATGTATTCTAATAATTTATCTGGTTTCAATGGGTTGGTCATCAAATGCTGCAGCAATTGCTTCAGTTAATCGTCTTTTAACAGGGGCTTTGTCTTTATCATTTTGGTTTTTAGTAATTGTTGTAGGATTGGTTACTCCATTTTATCTTGAATGGAAGTTAAAAAAGATTGAAGAGCTTTCTCCTAAATTTATATCAAAAGGAATTCTTGCAGGCCTGTGTGTTTTTATAGGTGGTTTTACATTGAGATATCTTATTCTTGCAGCTGGCATACTTGGAACATCTCGTAATTTACTGTAGTAGATATGCTAGGAGAATAAATTAAAGGGAGGAATATTATGGAAACTGCGAAATTAAGCAGAAGACAATTATTAAAATGGGGGAGTACTTCTGCTTTATTAGCTGGTTTTTCTCCAATTTTTAAGAATTTAGTACCTTTTGCCAGTTTTGCTGAAGCTACAGAAACAGAGTTTAAATACACGATTACAAAAAAAATACCGCAAGTATGTGCAAGAGCCTGTGAATGTGATTGTGCTTATTATATTGTGGTTGGTAAGGATTCAGAAAGTGGAGTGGAAAGAGCTTTAACGCTTGAGGGATGGAAAGATGATCCTGTTTCAAGAGGTAAGTATTGCATAAAGGGACTTGCTTTTGTAGATTCAATGTATGATCCCGATAGGCTGCTTGTTTCTTTAAAAAGAACCAATCCTAAAAAGGGTCTCAATGAGGATCCTGGATGGGTGATAATTTCAACACAAGACGCTTTAACAGATATTATTCAACGGATGAAAAAATTCAGTAGAGAAGAGATTGTTTTCTGTTCACCAGGAGACCCTTATACCAATCGTCTCTGCAGGTCTCTTGGAGTTAGGAGAAGCGATCAGCGGACAGAATGTTTCGGAACTCATTACTACATCAATTCTCTTATGCTGACCAATCCTCCAAATAAGTATTACTCAAGCACATATACTCTTACACATTCTGTTTGGGGGTTTGATTACAGTACCACTAAGTATATGATATGGTTTGGCTTTGATTCTTTTACCAAATGTGGAAAAGCAGGAATTCTCAATCATATCGCAGAAGGAAAACGCAATGGAACCAAGATTATCATATTTAATCCTATGAAGACTCCCATTGCTGATGGTTTTGCTGATGAATGGTATCCGATCAAACCAGGAACAGACCTAGCTGTAGCTCTGGCAATGATTAAAATTATTATAGATCGTAAACTTTACAATGAAAAATTTTTAAAAGAATATACGGATTCTGCTGCTCTTGTTGATGAAAAAACTCAGTTACATATTGGTGGTAGCGAAGGTAATTGGTTTGCCTGGTGTAAAACACATAAAAAAATTGAGCCGTTAGGAAAGTGTGATGACCCTGCGTTAGAAGGTGGTCCTTACGAATTTGAATATCAGGGGAAACATATTAGTGCTCATCCTGTATTTCAACTTTTAAAAGAAAGCATTAAAGATTATACTGCTGAATGGGCATCAAAGATCAGTGAGGTTCCTCAGGAGGCAATTACCAGAATTGCCGAAGAGTACGCAAAAGCATCTCCTTACAGTTGTATTCCTAATCTTAAGCGTGACCCTGCTGGTCCTAATTATGCTAACAGTTGGAGATTGATGCATGCCATTAATATTCTTCACGCTCTTGGAGGTTCTTTTGATCATGAAGGTGGAGTGTTACTTTTATCTGATGTCAAAATACCGTGGCTTGAAGAGATTGCTCCTCCTGTAAAGCCTTATCCTCCTCTGCCAGCAGAGGCACCGGATTTCAGGCATGAATTTTCGGTAACAGAAAATATTTATCAAAAGAAAGACTTTTCTGCGCCAGGTCATTATGGCATTATAGGTTATGGGCTATATCATACTAAAAAAATTAAATGTGTTTTTTTCAAAAATCCATTTAGAGGACTGCATGCGCTAATTCAGCCACAGATGGTAGAGAAGGCGCTAGAAAAAATGGAACTAGTTGTTGATTGGAATCTGTATGTGGATGATTTATCTTATTTCTGGTGTGATTACATATTGCCTGGCACACATCAGTTTGAAGAGGCTAAACTGGATATTAGGCAGTACTATCCAAAGTATCCATGTTATGTAGCTGGGTCAGCTGTTCAAAAGTCTCCTGGAGACTGTATTGGCTGGGGTGGCATTGCAGTTAAGATAGGATTAGCTTTGGCTCCGGAATACTGGACTGTTGATGGCAGTACTAACCCTGAAAAAGTTATACCAACTAATACGGGAGATTATGCGCTTAAGAAACAGGGTATTGCCAATAATACAAAAGAATTCTTAACACAAAAGGGAGGGATCTGGATACAGAAGAGGCCATATCCTAATTGGAGAACAATTAGAGAAATCGGATACGGACGTCCAGAGGGTCGGATCAGAATTTACTTAGATGAAATTTTAGAAGCTGGACATGATCCACTTCCAAAATGGGCAAAACGATGGACAGAACCTGAAGGAGATTACAGATTTTCACTTATTGTTACAAGAGCGCCATGGACTATGCATGCAGATCCTAACTTTCTAAATAATCCTGTAATTAAGTCGCTTTGTGAAAAAAATTTTATAGATCGTGTTTGGATAAATCCTCAGGTAGCGCAGGAAATGGGTATATCAGAAGGTGATTGGGTAACACTTGAGACAAATCCCAAATATATGACTGTATTACCGCGTCCTGTTAAGGCACGGGTTCACATTTCCAGTAGAGTGGCACGCAAAGATTGTGTGATAACTTTTCATGGACTTGGACATCGTTCACCTAAGCTCCGTTATGCAAAGAGTTTTGGGTATCGTGATGGTGATTTAATTCCTCAGAAAGATCCCAATATTGTTAAAAAATATGATCCCACGGGCATGGGCTGGGTAGAAGATGTTTATGTAAGCATAAAGAAAGGAGGTAGATCATAAATGGCAAATTATGGATTTCTTATAGATACCAGATTTTGTACTGGTTGTAATACGTGTTTCTATAAATGCGTGCAGGAAAACAGACTTCATCAACAGGCAGCAAGAGGTTTTTCAAGAACAGTGGTTTTAATTCAGGACAATGGTTTACTTCAACACAGATGTATGCACTGTGAGAATCCTTCCTGTGTTGCTTCATGTCCAAGTGGAGCATTTTATAAAACGCCTGAGGGAATAGTGCTTCATAATCCCCAACATTGCATTGGATGTAAAACCTGCGTTGTAGCATGTCCTTTTAATGTACCTCAGTGGGATTTACAGAAAAAGGAATTTGTTAAATGTACGATGTGCATTCACAGAGTGCTTAAAGGTATAAATCCAGCTTGTGTTGAGGCTTGTCCAACCGGTGCGCTTACTTTTGGAGATCGTGGAGAAATTTTAAATACCGCCCAAAAACTATCGGAAGCTAACAAGTTATATATGTATGGAATGGAAGAGAATGGTGGCACGAGTGTTATAATGCTTATGAAAGAAAAGCCTGTTAATATTGGTTATCCAGATGTTGCAAGCTACTCCATAACAGGAAGAGGACCATCTACAATTATGGGAGCGGCTGCTGTAGCAACGCTTGTTTATGTGGGATTAAAGAAATACAGTGACCGTAGAAAACAGATAGAAGAAAAGAAGAATCAATGAATGAATTAAAAGGAGGGGGATGGGCAAGTTTTTGCCCATCCTGATTGTTTATGGAATTGAATCATGATATAAGAATATATTTTTATTCATTCTTTGCAGAGGCTCTTGATTATCCAAATTCAGAATTTATAAATAAATTGTTTTCCAAGCAGGTTAATGAGGAAATGAATTTTTTCAAAGATAACCTTGATGATATAAGCTCAGGTATTATCCAGATTAAGATTAATATTGATGAGTTTATAAGTCACGTTGTTATAATAGGTCAGAAATCAACATTAGAATCTTATCTTTTGGACTTACAGAAAGAATACACTAGGCTTTGTCATACTTCTCGACCACGAATGGTTCCTCTTTTTGAATCAGTTTACAAGGAAGGCAAACTGCTTCAAGAATCAACAATCGAGGTAGCTCGTCTTTATCACAGATCAGGATTACAAGTTGTTGATAATTTTTCTCTGCCACCAGACCATATCGCTCTTGAGCTTGAATTTATGTCTTATTTATGTTTTCAAGAAGCCCAAGCGCATTCCAACAATTACATAGTTGTTCTTGAAAAAGCTAAAGGATTGCAGTTACAGATGCTTAAAGACCACTTATATTCTTTTGCTATAGCTTTTGCGCAGAGACTTCAGCGATATACAGTTATAGAGTTTTATAGATTGATAGGGAAATTGCTGGAAAACTTTATAACGTTAGAAGCGCAGAAAATATCGTAATAATGTTCAGATATTATAATTTTTATAGAGCCTAATGGGTGTAAACAGTATTTTTTCAGAAAGATTTTTTAAAGAATTTCGAGGAGTTGACAATTTTAATTTAAAATTATATTCAATTTAATAAATATGCTCTTTTAAAATATATATTATTATAAGGTGGAAAAATTATAATGAGCAGGTTATATAATTAATAAAATATATATAATTAATAAAATATTAATAAAAATTTTTAATTGTCAGGGCTATAATTAAATTAATAGGATGGTAGAAATATGAAAAAATATGAATTGTTATTAGTAACAGCTGTAATAATTTTTCTTTTATCATTAAGTGTTGGTACTTATGCGGATGAAATCAGAATAAAAGCAAGTGCAGTGTCGGCTGAAAATATTCTGAAGCCAATAAAAAAACATTTTGAAAGAGAGTCAGGAATAAAACTGCAGATTGCTTTTACTGATCCCAAGCTTGCATTGGAGGATCTTGAAAATGGTGCTGTAGATGCTGTAACGATAGGTTTTAGTTGCAATGATTGGATGGATTCTATGAAAAAGGAAAAAACGAAGATTAAAGACTTGACATCACTACAACATGTAGTGATAGGGAAAGCTAAAATCGCTATTTTTGTCCATAAAGAGAATCCGGTTTCAAAACTTTCAAAAGAACAGCTAAAAAGAATATTTACTGGTAATATAACTAACTGGAAGGATGTGGGTGGTAAAAATCTGCCTGTTGTAGTTGTCTGGAGCACACTTACATCTGAAATCAACAGCTTATTTATAAAAAATATTTTAGATTGTGAATCTCCTAGGAGGGATATCCTTGAAGCATTAACAATAGAAGACGTAAAGCAGAAGGTTGCTGCGCATCCTGAAGCAGTAGGAATAGGATCTGTAGCGATTGTTAATGACACATCAGTATATTCTGGAACACATGAAGAGAAATGTTCGGTTTGCGATCTAACGTGGATGGAAGAAGAGATAAAGGCTCTTGAAGTACCTGAGGTAGTGATGCCGATACTGTTACTCACAAAAGGCAATCCAACTGTTAATGTCCAGAAATTAATTGATTTTATTAAAGGAGAAGGGCAGAAATATATTTCACAACAATAGGGCGACAATTCACCGTTGGTGAATTAATTATAATTTAAGGAGGAGAGGTAAAATGAACAGAAGAAAATGTTTAGGGCTGATGTTAGTAGTAATATTTGTTGCAATTGGTATTGCTTTCGCTGCTGCATGGCCTGACGCAGTAATGAACAAGGTAAATGAAATTCATGAGCTCGAGAAGGCACAGAAAGAGATGCCTGCATCAATTGAAGGGATACCCAATATTAGTGGCGATAAGGCATACGAATTATGGAAGTCGAAAAAGGCTGTTTTTTTGGATAATCGTATTAAAGTACAGTATGATACAGAAAGGATTCCTGGTGCAACATGGTTTTTCTGTGATGATTTAATTAAACAAGGGCCTTCTATGGCAGACAAACTCGATAAAAACAAAGAGTATATTGTGTACTGTAATGGAATTAAATGCTGGCGTTCACCATCTGTTGCTGTAATGTTGCACTCTCTCGGTTATAAGGTTTACTGGTACAGAGATGGGCTTCCCGACTGGAAAAAGAGAGGTTATCCTACAGAGTAAGGGAAAAATAGAGTGGCAGGGTTTGACTACTCTGCCACTACTTAAAAAAGGAAAATTATGACAATCAAAACAAAACTTACACTGAATGTAATCATAGTTATTATAATAGTTGGTGTAGTTGCAGCTACAAGCATCATAGGTATGGGCTTTGTTAAGAGTAAACTGTTTTATCTCACGGAGAGGAGCACCCCATTTCAGATGAGGACAGTTGAATTTCAGAGAGCAATACATGGTGCTACTGCAGACCTTGTAAAAGTTAGTGTATCAAGAAACATGGATGAATATAAAATATACCGCTCTGAGGCAGAGAAGTCTCTGTCGGAGGTAAAAAATACACAAAATGCACTTGAATCTCTATATGGCGGAATAAAAATGGAGACTTATAATGAATTAAGTCTTGTAGCAAACGAAATTTTTGATATTACCGAAAATAGGCTCAAGGCTGAAGAAGAAGCCAGAATAGCAAACAGAACAATTATACAGAAACTTAAAGAAGCTTCAAATAGATTGAAAAATATGGATGCAAAGATAAAAGCTCTCCAACTCAATCGGTCGGCACATTTTATGACATCTCTTGAAGACACAAAAGGTATATTATCTCACCTTAGAGAAGTAGAACTGTTGAAAACAATGCTTAAAGACATCCAAATTGCAGTTTTTGAAATACAGAAAGCTCAAGATAAAAACGCACTGGCAATAGCAAAGGACAAAGTTGGGGCAGTTATCAATAAAGCACTTCAGAATGACTACATCCAAGCATCAAAGAACCTTCATTCGGAAATTAAAACCATAGAAGATAAAGTAGAAGAACTTGTAAAAATTCAGGTAGCTATTATTGGACAGGGCAATGGTGAACAGAAAAAACGATTCGATATAATAAATAAAGAAATAGCAGGAAAACTTGCATTCGTAATATCAACAATAGATCGTGATATTACTTCTGCCAAAGAGAAATACAGATCAGAGACAGAAAATCAGAATAAAGTCTTTACTCAAGCAAATATAGCAAACAATGTACTGATAGCGAATTCAGAACTTGTATCTCTCGGTCTATCCATAGAAGGGCTATCAACAAGACTTTTTACCCTAACATCAGCAAAAGATATTGATAGCGTGGAGGTAGAGATAAGAACAATATACGAAAAAATAGATTCTGTACAAAAAAGCCTTGAAAAGGCCCTTACAAAACTCGAGGCCAAAGAAGAACTTTCAATGCTCCGAAATGTAAAAATTGCTCTTACTTCAATTAAAGAAGCATTATTAGCAAAGGATGGTATTATATCCAAAATACGCCATCAGATTTTGATGCAAGAAAAAGCAAAACAGGCATCGGAAAGATTAAGAGAAATAGTTATGAATCAAGCCCAAAAAAGTAAGCAAACAGTTACAACCGCACAAGGCGAACAGGAAAAAGCTATTGGAACAGTAAATAAGATGGTGCAATTTAGCACAATACTTATTACAGCCATAGGAATAGGAGCTATTATTCTAGGCATAGCATTTGGTTCATGGATTTATCGTTCTGTTTCAAAACCTTTGAGTGAACTCATATGGGGTGCTGACCAGATAGCACAGGGTGATCTTACATGTGCAAAGACAGAATACGCACAAGATGAAATTGGGTTAGTGCACAAATCAATGTGTAAGATGATAGAGAATCTGAGGGAAATAGTTGGAAAAATGAAGATGTTTACAGGAACTCTTGCAAGTAGTTCAGAAGAATTATCGGCAACTTCCACCTCACTTGAAAAAAATTCTAATGACGTGCATGTCCAAATAGAACAATCAGCTACTGCAATGACAGAGATGGCTCAGACAACACTTGATGTAGCAAAAAATGCTTCGCATACTGCAGAGGCTGCACAGAAGATGAAGCAGATAGCGTTGCAAGGTAAAAATGCAATGCATATAACCATGGAAGAACTACAAAAATTTGCTGATCAAGTTAAAGAATCCGCTGCAAAAATTGAATCCCTTGGACATAAATCAGAAGAGATAAACGAAATAATAACTTTGATAAAAGAAATAGCAGACCAGACAAACCTTCTTGCACTGAATGCGGCAATTGAAGCAGCTCGTGCAGGGGAGCAGGGAAAGGGTTTTGCTGTGGTGGCAGACAATGTTAGGCAACTTGCAGAAAGGACAACAGTAGCCACAGAAAACATAGCAAATACAGTCAAGACAATGCAAAGCGAGATTTCAGATTCCGTTGGCTTTATGAAGGAAGAGAGAGAATCTGTAGGGAAAGTGCTTGCACACGTAGAGAACACATTGAAAGCCATAGACGAAATCGTATCGTATGTAGAAGGTGTTGCTGATATGGTACAGAGAATTGCAGTGGCAACAGAAGAACAGTCATCTGCATCTGAGGAGGTTTCCCATAACATGGAGAATATTTCAATAATAACAAAAGAACTAAGTAACTCAATTGGTGAAATAAAACGCGCAGCAGAAAACTTATCAAAATTAGCTACAGAATTGCATTCTATGTCAGAGTGGTTTAAGGTATGATATAAGGTTTAATTTATATTTTTAAGAAAATTTAAAACTATGAGATAACTTCTATTAATGAAAGCCAAATATTGTATGTTATAATAATTGACTATGTTTGAGCAAAATCAAGCCTTTGTATGGAACGGTAAAGAGAAAAAATTAAAGATTGTTAATAGACTGCCCGTATATGATATTAACGAACTTCTAGGTATTGAAAGGCAAAAAGAATTGTTGCTTTCAAATACTAAAGCCTTTATTGAAGGAAAGGAGGTTAACAATGTCCTTTTATGGGGTGAAAGGGGAACAGGTAAAACAACTCTTATACGAGCGCTTTTAACTTATTTTAAAGATTCTCCTTTACGTATGATTCAGGTTTTAAAGTCTGATATTCTAACAATCCCTTATCTTTATGATCTTATTTATGAATATGAAAATTTTAGATTTATTATTTTTATAGATGACCTATCTTTTAATGAAGATGAACAGGAGTTTAGAGATTTAAAGATTGTTATGGATGGTGGTATTGAAGAGATTCCTGAAAATTCAGTTATATATGCCACTTCTAATAGAAGACATCTTATGCCATCCATATCAAATACTGATGATGAACTCTTCCCTGAGGACAGCATTCAGGAACGTGCTTCTTTGATTGAAAGATTTGGATTGAGAATAGGTTTTTACAGATTTTCAGAAGAACAGTATCTTAATGTTGTAAAACATTATGCCAAAAAAGCTGAGTTAATTTTATCTGATGAGGAATTAATCACAAGAGCCCATGAATGGGCTCTTGTGCATGGTACTTCAGGCAGGTCAGCCTATCAGTTTGTATTAAGCCTTCAAATTTTTTAAGGCAAGCTTATTTAATGCATTTATGTAAGCTTTTGCAGAAGCAACTATTATATCAATATCAGAACCATGTCCTCTTACAGCATGTCCGGCTTCTTCAAGTATAACAGTTACTTCTCCAAGAGCGTCTGTTCCACCTGTTATTGCCTTAATTTCAAATTTTTTTAATTCTGCCTTTGAGTTTGTAAGCTCTGTAATTGCCTTATACACAGAATCTACTGGTCCGTCACCGGAAACAGTAATTTCTTTTTCCATATCATTAATTTTTATTTTAACCGTAGCAGTAGGCTTTTTATTCATTCCGCCACTTATTTCAAGGTTTGCAAGCTGATAGACTTCAGCAGTTCTTAAAAACTCATCTGAAACAAGTGCTTCAAGATCTTCATTGAATATATATTTCTTCTGATCTGCAAGTTTTTTAAATCTTTCAAATGCACGATTTATCTCTTCATCTGTTAAGCTGAAGCCAAGTTCTTCAAGTCTCTTCTTGAATGCATGTCTTCCAGAGTGTTTGCCAAGAACTATTTTGGAACTTGGAATTCCTATGTCCTCTGGTTTCATTATTTCATAAGTTGTTCTTTCTTTAAGAACTCCATCCTGATGAATGCCTGCCTCATGAGCAAAAGCATTTGCTCCGACAATTGCTTTATTGGGTTGAATAACCATGCCAGTTATTTTGCTGATAAGTCTGCTTGTCCGGTAAATTTCCTGTGTTACAATATTAGTATCTGTTTTGAAAAAATCATTTCTTACTTTTAATGCCATCACAATTTCTTCGAGTGCTGCGTTTCCGGCTCTTTCACCAATTCCATTGATTGTACATTCAACCTGTCCAGCTCCTTTAAGTATTGCTGTAAGAGAGTTTGCTACGGCAAGGCCTAAATCATTGTGGCAGTGAACACTTATAATTGCTTTGTCTATGTTCGGAACTTTATTTATAAGGTATTCAATTAATTCAGCATACTCTTGAGGAACTGTATAGCCAACTGTATCAGGTATGTTTACTGTGGTAGCACCTGCTTTTATTACCTCTTCTGTAATTTTACACAGATAATCCCAGTCTGTTCGTGTGGCATCTTCTGCTGAAAATTCAACATCATCTGTATACTGCCTGGCTTTTTTAACAGCTCTGACTGAAGCTTCAATAACCTGTTGTTTATCCATACGAAGTTTGTATTTCAGGTGAATATCAGATGTGGCAATGAATGTATGTATTCTTTTTTGTTCAGCTGGTTTTAATGCCTCAGCAGCTCGTTCAATGTCTTGATCACGGGTTCTGCATAACCCAGCAACAACGATACCTTTAACTTCTCTGGATATTCTGTTAACTGCTTCAAAATCTCCAGGAGATGCAATTGGAAAACCTGCTTCTACTATGTCAACACCCAGTTTTTTAAGTTGTTTTGCAACTTGAATTTTTTCATCAACGTTCATTGAGGCACCGGGAGATTGTTCTCCATCTCTCAATGTAGTATCAAATATTTTTATTCTTTTCATCGTACACCTCTGTGTTTAATGTCTTCTGGTTCTCACCTTCAGATAATTTTTTTGCCAGTTTTTTTCTTTTTTTAATAAAGATTATAACAGTTTCAATTATACCTGATAAAACGTAAATACAGGCAAGTATAAATACTGCAATATGTGGATGAATTATTATTAAGAAAAGTAAGAGAATGAAAAAAATAAGTAGCCAGAAAGGTTTTTTCTCTTTGAAATCAACTTCTTTAAGTCCATGAAATTTAATATTACTGACCATCATAAAAGATAATATAAGTGTTATAACAGGAAAAAATAGATTTTTTTCAGGAGCAATATTCAAGATTTCATGACAGAAAATCACTGTGGCAGCAATCATTGTTGCAGCCCCAGGAATAGGTAAGCCTTTAAAAGATTTTATAGTTCCTGTCTGAATATTAAATCTTGCAAGTCTTAATGCACCACAGGCTGCAAAAAGAAAAGCAATAGCAAAGCCAATCCTTCCAAAATCATACAAACCCCATTTATAAATAAGAATCGATGGTGCTATGCCAAATGCCACAATATCTGAGAGGGAGTCGAGTTCTCCACCGAATCTTGTAGCAGTTCTTGTCAATCTTGCCACCCAGCCATCAAGACCATCAAAAATATTTGCAAGAACAATAGCCCATGCAGAATGAATCAAGTTACCATTTATCGCAGCAATAATTGCATAAAAACCAAGAAACATTCCACAAAGAGTTAGAGCATTAGGAAGAATATAAACCCCTTTTGCAGGTTTTATATCAGTGTCCCGGAATTTTTTCTTTTTTCTTGATTGTATCATTTATTTACTGATGCAATTATTGTTTTACCGGCTTTAACTTTATCTCCTTCTTTCACTGTTACTTTAAAATTGGCTGGCAGGCAGATATCAACACGGGAACTGAATTTAATCATTCCGAATCTTTGTCCTTTTTTAAGACTTTCTCCTTCTTTTACCCAACAAACGGCTCTTCTTGCAATATATCCTGCTACCTGTCTTAAAACTATGTTTCCATAAGGAGTTTCTAAGGTTAATTTTATATATTCATTTTCTCTGTATGCTTTTTCTTTAAAAGCTGAGAAGAATTTTCCAGGTATGTGAGTTATTTCTTTAACAATACCATCAAATGGGCTTCTATTTACATGCACATTAAAAGCTGACATGAATATGCTGATTTCGGTATGTTCAGAAGAACAGAGGCTTTCACTACTTTTTCTTACAGTAATTATTTTTCCATCTGCTGGAGCAACTACTGCATAGGGATCTGCTGGAGGAATTCTCTCAGGGTCACGGAAGAAATAAAGAAAAAAAACACACAATATGAGAGATGCAATTGCAAGAGGTTCAAGCCATATTAGATAGAAAAAAGAGCTAACAAATAACCCACCAACAAAATAAGGTATTACTTCTTTTCTTATCATGCCTTTGACTTATCTACCAGTTTTGATGTTTTCAACCATGGCATCATATCTCTTAGTTTTTCACCAACTTTTTCAATGAGATGCTCTTCATCTTTTCTGGTAAGGGCATTGAATGAAGGTTTACCGACTTTGCATTCAAGAATCCACTCTTTTGCAAAGGTTCCATTCTGGATCTCTTGAAGAATTTTTCGCATTTCAGCTTTTACTGAGTCATTTATAACTCTTGGACCTCTTGTTAAATCTCCATATTGAGCTGTATTGCTTACTGAATAACGCATTGTTGAGATACCACCTTCATATATTAAATCAGCAATCAATTTAACTTCATGAAGGCATTCAAAATAAGCAAGTTCTGGCGGATATCCAGCTTCAACAAGAGTTTCAAAGGCTGCAGTGATAAGAGCACTTAATCCTCCACACAATACAGTCTGTTCTCCAAAAAGGTCAGTTTCTGTTTCATCCTTGAATGTTGTTTCAATAATTCCAGCTCTACCTCCACCGATTCCAACAGCATAGGCAAGTGCAACATCTTTTGTTATGCCTGATGGGTCTTGATAAACCGCCATAAGGCATGGAACACCCATCCCTTTTAAATACTCACTTCTTACAAGATGTCCAGGACCTTTAGGAGCAACCATAAAAACGTTTATATCCTGAGATGGAACAATCTGGCCAAAATGGATACTGAAACCATGAGCAAATGCAAGAAATGCTCCTTTTTTAATATTTGGTTCAATTTCGTTTTTGTAGAGGTCTGCTTGAAGCTCATCAGGCGTGAGAATCATTATAATATCAGCTATTTTTGAAGCATCCGAAACATTCATGACACTGAATCCTGCATTTTCAGCCTTTTGCCAGCTTTTTCCTTTTCTTAATCCAATGATAACATCAAATCCACTGTCTTTTAAGTTATTTGCATGGGCATGTCCCTGACTTCCATACCCAATGATAGCAATTTTTTTACCTTTCAACACATCGATATTAGCGTCGATATCGTGGTAAATTTTCATTTCTATGCCTCCTGTTTATATAAAATTCAACAATAATTATAGCATATGATTTAGAAAGTTTTCATTTTAATCTAAGAATTTCGGATATTTGACCTGTTAGCATGATTTTTTGTATCCTAGTGTTGTGGGCCGTTAGCTCAGCTGGTAGAGCAGCTGACTCTTAATCAGCGGGTCACAGGTTCGAATCCTGTACGGCTCATCTTCTGATTCCTTCAAAACTAAAGAAAAAATACTGTTCTTTTTTAACAAATCTTAATAGTAAAAATTTAGATAATGTGTTATAACTGCTATACCTCTTAAGATGTTTCTATTTTAAAGTTTTCAAAAATTATAAGTATAGAATTTTTCGATACTTCAAAAAATATTTATCAATATAATCTATTTGAATTTTGCAAATTCCTTTCTTTATAATTTTTCAAAAAGAGGAGGGTTTGACAAAAACATACCAACTATAACAGAGATTAAAGCCTTTGCAATGGGATGTAAATCTTATTTTCCTTTCTGTAGAACAATACTTGATATAGGAGGACAGGATACAAATGTAATAAATATTGATGAAAATGGACTAATAAAAAAATTTGAGATGAATGACCGATGTGCCGCTGGAACAGGAAGATTTTTAGAAATAATGGCTCAGGCACTTGAATATTCAATTGATGAGTTTAATACTTTAGAGTTTGACCTTAACAGTTCTCTACAGATAAGCAGTATGTGTACTGTATTTGCTGAATCTGAAGTAGTATCAATGATAGCGAGTGGTTTCAAAAGAGAAGAGATAGCTGTTGCAATAAATAAGGCTATTGCAAACAGAGTTATAGGCATGCTAAATAAAATATCAGTTGAAGAGGATATAGTGTTTGCTGGAGGATGTTTTGCAAACAGTCTTCTAAAAAAAATTATAGAAAACAGACTGAGGAAAAACCTTATAATCGACAGTTTTTGCCCATATCTTGGAGCTTTTGGAGCTGCTTTATACGGAGAGCAGATAAATAAAGTTAACTATAATTATTAGTGTTTAATTTATTAATTCAATCAAAAATCTTGATGAATCAACTCATTATTTCCTTAATTTAGATGAACTTATTTCTATATTGACAATCTTTTCTTTATGTTTTAGAATTTCAGTAGAAGGATAAAATGAAAATTGATTGTTATACCCATTTTTCATTTGAAACTTACTTGAAATATTTAGAGCGCAATTCCAAAACTCCATTTAGCTATGGAACTCTATTCAGGTATTTAAAAACCATGCTTGATGTTGATAGTCGTTTAGCTTTGATGGAAAAATACCAGGTTGATAAACATGTTATTATTCCTTTACCATGGATTGAATCAGTTAAAGAGGTTTATGAGGATTCTGTTAAAGCACATGAAGCAGCTAAGATATTAAACAATGAATTAGCAAATCTGGTTAATAAATATTCTGATAAATTCATTCCTGTAGCTGTTATTCCTACAACCAATATAGATATAATGTTAGCTGAATATGAAAGAGTTATATATAACTTAAAATTCAAAGGTATTTACCTTGTGGTAGGTCCGACTGTAAGACCAATAGATGATTCTGTATATGATAGTCTTTTTAAAAAGGCAGTTCAAGATAATGTTCCTGTATGGCTTCATCCTTCAAGACCAATAACTTACAGCGATTATATAAATGAATCCATGTCAAAATATGGTATCTGGCAATCAATAGGATGGCTTATGGATTCAAGTACTGCTATGATAAGATTAACACTTTCTGGCGCATTTGAAAAATATAAAGGAATAAAATTTATAATACACCATCACGGCGCACTAATCGGATTATTTTCAAAGCGTCTTAATGCCGGCTTTAGACTCTTCAAAAACCTTGAAGCATTTAAGAGCACTACCACGATAACAGAGCCTTTTATTGAGCATTTTAAAAATTTTTATGTAGATACAGCAACTCAAGGATTTGAACCGCTGCTTATTCAAAATGCCTATATGTTTTTTGGTATAGATCATGTGCTTTTTGGAACAGATGTGCCATTTGATGAAAATGGTGGCTATAATTTCACAAATGAAACAATATGTTCCATTAATTCTGCTTTAATATCTGATGCTGATAAAGAACAAATTTTTTATAAAAACATTGTGCAAATACTCAATCTTAAAGTTAATTAAACTTTAAATAATTAAATAACTTCAAAGTGCAAAATTACTGAGAAACTGACAGTATAAAGCAGAAATCAATTTTTAAGGATTGCTTAGATTCTATAACATGATCTATCTCAAGGATTCTTTTATCTGAGTAGAAACTGGGAGTATTACCATTTTTAGAGAAATCCGCACTTTTAAGATTGATTTTTTTTGTTATATATTATATGTTCTAAAATAAAAGCAAACAGAATTCCCATAACAAAACCATTTCCCAAAAGAGGTTTTAACAAACCTGGCAGACTCGCAGTAACATCAATCGGCAGATTTGTAATTACTGTTCCAAGCAGTACAGAGCAACCTACAATTATTCCATCTGTGTATTTAAACTCTCCATTAGCATAGAGCATGGAAAGTCCTGTTGAAATCTGCGATGTCATAACATAAAAAAATATAGAACCTATGAGTAAATGCGGAACCATGTTTGCAAACTCTAAAAGATAAGGCGAGAAAGATAATATAAACAGCAAAAGCGCTGTAAAAAGGAGCACATATTTAGAAGCACATTTTGTTATTAAAAGAACACCCGGACTGTAAGAAAAATTTACCACTCCTGTAGTGCATATAAAAGAAGCTAAAATATTAGTGATACCTGTTACAAATATACCTCTTTTTATAGGTTTCCAGTCATTTCCGGTACCAACAAAAGAGCTTACTGACTGCATTGACCCCACATCGTTTATAACAAGTGCAACATAGCAGATTATAAAAGTTAAAACCAGCCCCGCATCAAAATCAAAGAAAGGCAAAAAATCTTTAAAATAATTTGAAAATAGTGAAACTTCTCTCACCTCGTATGAATATGGACTTCCTCCAAAGACAAATATATATATTACTGTGCCAAATATCATAGCCCACAGTATTAATGAAGTTTTCCAGAATCCTTTAAGAATTTTTTCGAAAATAAAAAGAAGAAGAATTATTAATATTGCAATTATTAAATTTATACCTGCAGGGATGCCTGTTGGTTTAACAATCATATTTGAAATAGCTGGTAACATTGTAAATGCAATAAGAATTAGAACAACAGAAATAATATTTTTTGTAAAATATAAGATAATTTTTTTTGTAATATTTAAAAGCCCGAGTAAACATACGAAAAAACCGCCTATCAAAAGAGCTGTATATAGAGATGTTGGATTGTATGACTTAGAAGCAATGAGCCCAACAAGAAGTACAGTAGCAGGTCCTGATAGAATAGGTAATGAATGTCCAAACAATATCTGCAAAAAGAGCGACAGTGAAACAATAAATGAAAGCTTTTGTATATATAAAACTTCTTCATTTGAGTTTAATAGAAAAGTAACTCCTATAATTTTACCAACCATTATAATAACCGGCATTACCAGAACAAACCACTGCAGCCCATTTAAAATTAAGATATTTAAAGTGGGTACTTCATTAACAGAATAATTGAACTTCATGTTCTGTGACAAATGTTTTTATTCATTATCATAATCATACAGTTGATATGGACAAACTTATATTAGACATTCAATTAAGTCTTTTAATATCTCAGTAATATTATTTTTAAGTATTAATCAATATTTTTTTCATAAATTCTTAAAATTTTATAACGTTTAGCATTTATTATTTGTGTGAGATTAATTGTTTCGTAATTGTCTTCAAGAATCCATGAAAATTCAATATTTTTAAATCCATATTTTAAAGCACCCTTAAAAGCTTCCCTTAGCATGATTGACTCCACACCTTTGTGTCTGAATGCTTTTTTTACACCAAAAAGAAGAAGTCTCATCGATTGAATTTTTCTTCTATAATGCAATGCCTTAATTATTGCTAAAGGAGTCAGTCTGCCTCTGATTTTTCTCAAAACCTCGTTAAAATCAGGTATAGCACCAAAAAAACCAGCAGGTTCTCCATTTTTTTCAGCAACAATTACAAGTTCTGTTAGGGCTATGGGTTTTAGTTTTTCAGCCATATAATCAATTTCTTCCTTTGTTATAGGTATAAATCCCCAGTTTTCATTCCATGCATCATTGTATACTTCCATGAAGGCATAAAGTTCTTGTTTTAAATTATTCAAACTTATTGTTCTTACGCTTATTCCCTGTTTTTCAGCAAAACGTGATATTCTATCTATTTTTTGTGGAAGTTTATCAGGAACTGAAGCTAAAAAGCAGTAAAGGTCTTTGACTTTTTTCATGCCATATCCTTCAGCGAGGCTGTTATAGTATGGAGGATTATAAGGAATCATTATCATAGAAGGTGTATCAAATCCTTCATAGAGAAATCCGCATTCTTCATTTATTGAGAGATTCATGGGGCCACGCATTATCTGGAGATTATTCTCAATTAAAAAGTTTCTTGAAATGTCAAATAATGCATTAGCAATAGTCTGATTGTTGATACATTCAAAAAGCCCCCAAAAACCTACATTGTCGTTGTGACATTCAAGATGAGCATAGTTGACTATTGCAGCAATTCTTCCTGCAGCCTTGCCATTGTTGTAAGCAATAAAGAATTTAGCCTTTGCTCTGTTAAAAAATGGATTTTTATCAGTTAAATGCTCCATCATGTCTTTAATTAAAGGCGATGCATAGAAAGGATCATCTTTATATAGATCAATTGGTAAGGTTACAAACTCCTTAAGTTGTTTTTTATCTTTAACTTCTACTATTTCAATCATGATAATTCAATAATTTTTTTATAAAACATAACTCAACAGAGTATATTCTAATCCAAAATTCTATATATAGTAAACATTAAATATCATCTTGGAATTTTGAAATCAAAGTGTTGTTGTTTTTTATAATATCTATAATTAGTTTGAATTACGATATTTCAAGCTTCATAATAATTGCGTCTTCTTCAGGTAAAATATAGTATCTGTTGCGAACCCCTATTTGTTTAAATCCTGATTTTTCATAAAGTTTTATGGCAGCATAGTTAGACATTCTTACTTCAAGAAAACAAATTTTTATAATGTTTTTCATTTCATCAAGTACATTTTTTATAAGAGCTGTAGCAATTCCATTTTGTCTGAAATCAGGTTTTACAGCAATGGAAAGTAACTCTGCTTCATCTAAGATAATTCTCAAAACAATATATCCAACTATTTCTCCATTAACCTCTGCAACCTTAAGTATACTATGTTTATTTAAAAGTTCGGTCTCGAATGATTTTAATGACCATGGCTTTGAAAAACTCTGTCTGGCAATCTCTGTAACGCAAAGAAGGTCTTTTTCCTGTAAGGATCTTATTTTTATCATTCAATAACTTTTATTTCAGCTTCTGACTTTCTTAAATAACGTGGTTGTAATTCCTTTGCATCAATTGCATCATTTATTTTTTGAAACCCTATATAAGCTACAATACGAGGACTTGGGTAGGAGTATAAAAAAGGCGGAAATATAGCCTTACTGCCGAGCTTTTCAACTAATTTTTCTCTGTAAAGTTCTGCACCGCTACCAGTGAATACTGTTTTTTCATTGATCAATTCGATTAAATTGTCAATTTCTGAAACTGAGTCTTCTTTAATTCGCAAGATTTTATTATCTTTCCACTTAAATAAAGCTGAAAAAACTTCTTTTTTTCTTGCATCAAGAATTGGGCATATCTGATGGTTGCAGAAAGGAAACTCCCATGCCATCACCTCCAGAGTAGATATAGGAATTACTTTTTTCTGGGTTACGAATGAAAGTCCTTTTACTGTGCTAACTGCAACTCTAAGCCCTGTAAAAGAACCCGGTCCTGCTGTAATGGCATAGTAGTCAATAGTTTCAATGGGAATTTTTATAGTGTTAAGAATATGTGCGATTTCTGGAAGAAGTTTTTCAGAATGTGTAGCCATAAACTGCATTGTGGATTCGGCAATTAATTTGTCATCTTCTACAATTGCAACTCCGGCATATTTTGTTGATGTATCTATTCCAAGAATTCTCATTTTTTTAATTTTACTATAAATCTTTTTGCATTAAACACTGGAAGAACAAATTCTTTTGTTTCTGTTTCAAAATATGCAGGTAATTTTTTCATCTCTTCATTAATTTTTAAAGATTTACTTATTAAAAAGTATCCATTTATTTTAATGAGATGAGAACATTTTTCTAAAAAATCTTTTATACTCCAGAGCGCTCTTGAAATAACAATGTCAAATTTTTCTCTAATTACCTCGGCATTTTCCTGAATTATATCAACATGTTTTAATTCGAGCTTGTTTTTTATGTTTTTCAAAAAAGCGGACTTTTTCCATGAAGGTTCAATCAATGTAATTTTTAAATCAGGTCTAAAAATTGCGATAGGTACTCCTGGAAATCCTGCTCCAGAGCCTACATCAGCAATTGATAGTTGCTTTTCTGGGATAAAACATAAATAAAGAAGAGAATCAAGAAAGTGTTTTATAATGATTGCTACATCATCTTCTATTGAGGTTAAGTTATAAGTTTTATTCCATTTTTTAAGTTCGTTAAGATAAATAATGAATTTTTCTAAAATTTCATTATTAAAACATTTTTCTTGATTATTTTGAGAAAGCACGGACAATGTAGCAATATAATTCAGAGATTGCTTTAAAAACTCTTTTAAATCTTGCACAGTTTTATTTTTTAGCCTTTATTCCTTTTTGGACTGCTACCATAAGTATTGCTATGGCAGCTGGTGTTACACCTGGAATTCTCATTGCCTGTCCAATTGTTCTTGGAGCTACTGAACTCAATTTTTGGATTACCTCTCTTGAAAGCCCCGGTAAATTGAAATCAAAATCAGATGGTATAATCTTTTCTTCAAACTGTTTCATTCTTTCAACCATTTCCATCTGTTTTTGAATATAACCCTCATATTTTATATAAATCTCAACAAGCTCTTCTATTTCTTTTGAAAAACATTCATCAGAGGGATCATATTTTTTTATGAATTCGTAGTTAAGTTCAGGTCTCTTAAGAAGTTTATCAAGAAATATGGCTTCTTCAATTGGAGTTGTTTTTAATTCTGTTAAAGCTTTATTAACTTCTTCTGAAGGTTTTAAAGTTTTGGTTTTTAAACGTTTTATTTCTTGTTCAAGAAGTCTCTTTTTTTGAATAAATTCTTGATAAGTTTCTTCATTAACAAGACCTACTTTGTATCCATAATCTCTCAGTCTTAAATCAGCATTATCGTGTCTAAGAAGAAGTCTGAACTCTGCACGGGATGTAAACATTCTGTAGGGTTCATTAGTTCCCTTTGTTACAAGATCATCAATCAAAACTCCTATGTATGCTTCATCTCTTCCTAGAATAAGAGGTGGTTTTCCCTTTATCTTTAATGCTGCATTAATTCCAGCCATTAATCCCTGTGCTGCTGCCTCTTCATATCCCGATGTACCATTTATCTGTCCTGCGAGATAAAGTCCTTCAATTCCTTTAACCTCAAGGGTATGCTTTATTTGAGTTGGATAAACAAAGTCATATTCAATTGCATATCCTGGTCTCATTATTTCAGCTTCTTCAAGTCCCGAAATTGTTTTTAAAAAGGCAACCTGAACATCATATGGCAGAGATGTCGATATACCATTGGCATAGTATTCTTTTCTGCTGAGTCCCTCTGGTTCGAGAAAAACCTGATGTCTTGGTTTTTCCCTGAATCTTACAACCTTGTCTTCAATTGATGGACAGTAACGTGGTCCGATTCCTTTGATTTTTCCACTGTAAAGAGGTGATCGGTCAAGATTGTTGAAAATAATTTCATGTGTTTTCTCATTTGTATAAGTTATAAAGCATGAAACCTGTGGATTTGTGATTTCTTTTGTTGAGTATGAAAATGGTAAAGGTGGATCATCTCCTGTCTGTTCTTCTGTTTTTGTAAAATCAATTGTTTTTGCATCAATTCGTGGAGGTGTACCTGTTTTAAGCCTGCCCATTTTAAGTCCGAGTTTTTTAATTGACTCAGAAAGCCTTTTTGATGGAAACTCTCCAGCCCTTCCTGCTTCAAAAGACTCAGGTCCGATATGAATTAATCCATTTAGAAATGTTCCCGGAGTAATGATTACAGCCTGTGCTCCATAGAAAACATCAAGAGAGGTAATAATTCCTTTAATTCTCCCATTTTCTACAACTATCTCATTGACCATTGCCTGCTTTATAACAAGATTTTCCTGTGCTTCAAGAAATTTTCTCATGTATACATTGTAAAAAATTCTGTCGGCCTGAGCACGAAGTGACCACACAGCAGGACCCTTTGAACGATTGAGCATTCTGAATTGAATGCCTGCCGTATCAGTAACTTTTGCCATAATGCCGCCAAGTGCGTCAATTTCTCTTACAAGATGGCCTTTTGCGAGGCCTCCAATTGCAGGATTACAGCTGAGTTGTGCAATTGTATCAAGATAAATTGTAAAAAGCGCTGTGTCAAGTCCCATTTTTGCAGATGCAAGGGCTGCTTCACAGCCAGCATGTCCTGCACCAACAATAATTATATCGAAATTTTTTTCTTTATACATTTTTTATTTCAGTCTTATTTTTTGTTCTAATTTTTATTATAATAGATTATGAGTTTTCCTGTATTTAGACATACTATTTCTAAATTTAAAGAGCTTTTTACCAAAAATTCGGATAATGCTACTATATTAATAAAATATGATCCCATGCTCGCCTATCTCCTGTATAAAGAAGTCAGTAAATCTTCAAATAAAACGGAAATAACAAGCTTTTTACAGATGTTTAACTATCTAGGTACTAGAAGAATTGAACAGATAATACTTGATAGAGACCTTTTTCTAGATAATGAAGATTTACCAATATGGGTATACGGTATTTTAAGTGCGGAAGTTTCTTCTCTACTCGCAGCAAAATTTTCTCATATTCATCGAGATGAAGCCTTTTTTGCTGGATTGATGCCATGTCTTGGACTTCTTTTTATGCTAAATGAATTTCCAGTATACAGAAGTATCATTCAGTTTCTTATTAAAGTTCCAATTGAGGATAGAGTCTTTCTTGAGAAACAAATTTTTGGAACCAATCATCTTGATACACTTAAAAGAAATATAATTTATACTCCATTTAAAGATGTGGTTAATATCTTAAATAAAATATTTTCAGATGATGGGTCAAAACATATTAAAGCTTTTGTCTCAGTGAGAGGCTCTTCTTTGCAAAGTTTCTTTGATCTTGCATTGCTTGCAGATGTGTCCACCTATGGTGTTCAGGCTTTAATGTTTCCTTCTGTTTTTGATAATCGTGAACTTTTTCTTGAGCTTGCAAAAAAATATTTTAGAATTAAAGAATCAGATTCATTAGAAATTTTACAGAATGCAATGGATAGATTGCTGGATATTGCCCGGGAATTCAATGTGTTTGAAGAAATTCAACTTTCAACTGAAAAAGTTTTTAAGTTAAGGAAGTTTAAGTTTGAATCAAAAAATCCTGTTTTTGCAAATATGCTGAAACAATTATTTGAAGAAAATGCAAATGATAGAAATATTTATATTTATGGTGAAAGATCAGTTGGCAGAAGACTCCTTGCTGCAGTACTATACACAGCAGATGATAATCCACGCAAAGATAAGCCATATGTGATGATTTTTTGTGATATGGAACCTGAGAGTCTCGAAGAAGAGTTTTTTGGAGTAAAAGATGGCTATCTTGGCAAAAAAGGTATGCAAGGTGTTTTAAAACATGCAGATGGAGGAACGCTTGTAATTAAAAATTTTTCTAGGATGCCAAAAGACTTTCAGGATAAATTGCAAAAAGCGCTTCAGAATAAAAGATTTTACAGAGTGGGAGATATATCACCAACTGAGTTTCCGGATATAAAGTTTATTTTTATTGATAGAGATGATGTCAGAATTAAATCAGCAAAGGGAGAATTTTCTGAAACTCTCATTAAGATTCTAAATCCTTTCTTTTTTAGAATTTTCCCATTAAGAGAGAGAAGAGAAGATATTTTCTATATAGCTAACGAAATAGTTAACAAATATAATTTAAATATCCAAGACAAACTTGAGCAACCAGCAATAGTTGAAAAACTTAAAACTGAACAATTTCCTGAGAATCTCAGAGATTTAAAAAGGTTTTTATTCTTTCTTTATATTCAAAGGCTTATTAAGTCTTAAATATTCAACTCCTCCAACTAAAGAAGCTAAAACCTGAGAAAGAAACCATAAAATAGAGACAGCTACAACATTTGCCTGCCCTAAAGAATTACTGAAAAATAAAATAAAACACCACTCCCTTACTCCTGTTCCTGATATCGATATTGGAAGCATTGTAATTAATATAATAATCGGTAGAAAAATAGCCACTTTAAAAAATGATATTGATAGATTAAGCCCTATAAAAATTACATAAACTGACAGAATTACAATGATCTGGACCCCTAAAGAGTACACCAGAGCCTGAATAATTTGTTTTCTCTGAAAACTCAAAATATAATCTCGAAAAGTTTTAAAAAATTTAAAATTACTGATCCATAGTAGAAATGCAGTCCCTATTATAAAAGCAAAAAAACTTAAAGGAACGGTCCATATAAGTGGTTGTTTTGGAATTTCTCTATAAAATAAACAAAAAAATCCAAATCCGATTATTAAAAGCGCAGCCAACCCGGTATATCTTTCTATAAATACAGAAGCCAATGCCTCTGTAACTCCTGTTTTTTCTTTAATCATAAAAACTTTTACTATATCTCCTCCAACTGTTCCTGGCAGAGCAATATTAAAAAATGAGCCTATTAGATAGATGGAAAATAGTTTTGATGTGGTTAATTCTGAATTTGAAATAAATATTTTCCATCGCAAAGTTGATATGTAAGAAGAAAGGAGATATAAAAAAGAAGCAAGCAGAAAAAACAGAGGATTTATTAAAATTAACGAATTCGCAACATGTATTATATCAACTTTGTAAAAAAGATAAAAAATTAACGAAACAGATATTATTAACCGAATTGATAACTTGATATATTTTTTCAATCACCAGGCCCCAGAATTTTTTTAAGTATATAAATTGGCTTTTTCTGGGTCTCATGATAAACCCTTACTATCATTTCACCAAGAAATCCCATCCCGATAAAATTAAGTCCTATAAGAACAGAAAAAAATCCTCCTAATAACAGAGGTCTTCTACCAATCATTACACCTTCAGAAAATTTAAGCCAGACGAGATATCCAATAATTATTACACCCAGAACCATGAGTAATGCGCCGATTGGACCGAAAAACTGGATTGGCTTGGTTGAAAAACTGTGTAAGAATTTTACATTAACAAGGTCAAGTAAGACCTTGATTGTTCTTCCAATTCCATATTTTGATGTTCCATAACGTCTTGGATGATGGATTACTTCTATTTCTTTTATTTTTACTCCGTACCAGCTTGCAAGTGCTGGGATAAACCTGTGCATTTCTCCATAAAGTCTTAGATTTTTGATAACTTCTTTTCTATATGCTTTAAGTGAACATCCATAGTCATGGAGTTTAACGCCGGTAACTTTTCCAATAAGCCAATTTGCAATTATGGAAGGAAACTTTCTGCTTAAAAAAGAGTCCTTTCTTTTTTTTCTCCAGCCGCTTACAAGATCAGCATCTTTTATTGCATCAAGAAGTTTTGGGATGTCTGCAGGATCATTCTGTAAATCTCCATCCATTGTAATTACTATATCGCCTCTGGCAAAATCAAATCCTGCAGCAAATGCAGCAGTTTGTCCGAAATTTCTTCTGAAACTAAGGACTACAACATGAATATCATTTTTCTGAATTTCTTCGAGAAGTTTCAAGGTATTGTCAATACTTCCGTCATCAACATAGATAATTTCATAGGCAATCGATAGTTTATTAAGAGTTTCTGTAAGTTTTATATGGAGTTCATTCACATTTTCTTCTTCATTATAAAGAGGTATCACAACTGATAAATCCATAGTCCCTCCTACTGCTTTTATTAATAACTTTCAGGTTTTGATAATATCATGCCTCTAAAATTATAGCATTTAAAAATTGTGTAATCTTTAATTTTAACGTTCTTTTTATAAGCAGTAAAATACTCTGGTTCGCATTTTTCAAATGCAGCAGAGACCTGTGGTTTTGGACTATTTTTTTCCCCATAAACAATATAAATTCCGTTAATTGTTTTTCTGTTTAAGTTTGTTGTAGCAGAGTATTCCAGTTCACTGTTTATAGACTCCCACAAATCATACTGATTCATTCTTCTTCCAAAAGGTATACAGTAAACTTTTGGTTTATCTTTTAAGTAAAAAGCAAGTTCGCTTGAAATCTGATATTTATCAGAAAAAATTATTACACGAGAATTTTTTTCAAGTTCTTTACGTATTTCTGAAACCGTTTCAGCAAGTTCTTTCCATCCTTTAAATCTTGCTGTTGGATCAATCTTTGCCGGAAGATTGAGATATGGCAGAGCAAAGTTTGCCACCATAAAAATAAAGGCAATAATAATTGATGATAAAACTAGTTTTTTATGAAACTTTTCTTTTAATGCGTAACTTAAAACAATTACAAAAGGGACATAGGCAGTCATTGCCCAGTTTGGCTGAACTTTTCCCTGAATGCTTTTAACTAAGAAAAATAAAAAAACAGGCATTGAAAATGATATAAGAAACCATTTTACTGCAAGGTTTATATTTAATCTTCCAGGTTTAATGATAAAATATAAACCAAGAATAAAAATCAGGGGTGTCACAACTACAAATTGACTTCCTATAAATTCAAGAAAATAGTTCAATGAAATTTTCAATCCATCAAAAACATGTGCCTGACCAGCAGTGTGTTTTAACGTTACAAAGTCATGTTGAATGTTCCATATTATTACAGGTAAAAATACAATTATAGAGATTAGTATTGAAAAATAGATATATGGATTTTTTAAATGATTCTCCGTGCTGAACTGAGTTGGAAGTAAAAATTTTTTTCCTTTTATTAAGTAAACAAACATGCACAGGTAAAAAAACGCCATTGTATATTTTGTGAGTAAGCCAAATCCAATTACAATTCCAAGTAGTAGCCACCACTTTTTTTGGTTTTCAAGAGCGAGCAGAAAAATATAAATTGATATAATCCAGAAGAGTATAAAGGGGCTGTCAATTGTAAATATAACTCCAAATGTAGTAAAAATTGGCATAAATTGAAAAATTATTCCGCTCAGAAACCCTGTTTTTTCATCAAAAAATTTTTTTGTTATCTTGGAAACGAAAATACTGCTTAAAAATGAACATACCACTGCAAAAATCCTTACTCCAAATGAATTGTCTCCAAATATCCACGTGGAAATAGCTATTAAATAAGCAATCATCGGACCTTTTGAGTAATAGCTTAAGTCAAGCCTTCTTGACCACTCCCAATAGTGGGCTTCATCTGGAGTTAGGTCAAGAGGTCCATGAAGAATAAAGTAAATTCTGAAAAGACTTAATACTATAAGTGTAAAATAAAATACTCTTTTAAAACTAATTAATCCTGTGACAGCCTTAAAAACTACATAACCATAAATTATTCCTAAAATAATTCCACCTAAAACATCTGTGGGCCAGTGAACTCCAAGGTATACCCTTGAAATGCTTATAAGAAGTGCTAATGAAATCGTATATATCTGCAAGATTTTAATTAAATTTGAATTTATTTTAACGCTACCATTTTCCTTTAAGCCTCTCAAAAATAAAAATAAAATAGTCGCTCCTGTTGCAGCGTTTGTTGCGTGGTTTGATGGAAAACTGTAAGAACGTGTACATCCAACAACTCCTCTAAAATACTCTGTCCAGCAAGGACGAACTCTCTGAATTAAACTTTTTATCTCAAGACTAATCCAATCTGAGATAAAAAATCCAAGAATCAGTGATAGTATTAAATAAACGATGAATTTGTAATTTTTTATTGTTTGATATTTGAAGATGATCCATAGAAAAATAGGAACCCATAAAATCCATCCTTCTTTAGTAAAGAAAACCATAAATGTGTCTAAAAAACTGTTTGCGATTGTTTTATTGAAAAATAATAATATTTCTTTTTCCATGTTTCTTTCTAATTTGTGATTAATAATCCATATTTAGAGCTAATTTGTGATTATAACATGTTATAATTTCATAATGCCTGTTTTAATAAAGGATACTGAAAAATGTGTTGGATGCTTGATCTGTGTGTTTGCATGTGGACGTGCTCATCAGGCCGTTGGAGTTGAGAGTTCTTGTATAAAAGTGAGGTCTCAGGGAGGAATATCCAGAGGATTTTCAGTGTTTGTATGCCGTGGATGCGAAGATCCTCCTTGTGCAAGATCTTGTCCTGAAGATGCTTTAATTTTGCGAAAGAGCGGTGGAATAATAATAAATGAAGCTAAATGTAATGGCTGTGGTTACTGTGTAAAAGCATGCCTTTTTAATGCTATTGGCTGGGATAGTATAAAAAATAAGCCAGTAGTCTGTATTCAATGTGGAGAGTGTGCAAGAAGTTGTCCATACAATGTACTGGAGTATAAAAGAACATGATAGAAAAAGATCCTATAAAAAGAGTTCTTTATATTGATTTAACAAAAAAAAAGTTCTGGATTGAAGAAAGACCGGAATTATTCTCTGAGTTTATTGGTGGCACAGGTGTTGCAATAAAACTTCTTGAGGAAAACTGTCCACCTGAAATTCATCCTTTTTCTCCTGACAATCCGATTATTTTTGCAATAGGGCCATTGAATGGAGTTTTCCCTATAGCATCAAAAACAGTTGCCATGTTTAAATCTCCTCATACAGGAAATCTTGGTGAGTCTCATGCCGGAGGTAGAAGTGCTCTGTCAATTAGAATGGCTGGATATGGTGCAGTTATAATAAAAGGCAAAAGTGAAAGACCATGCTATATATCGATTTATTCAGATAAAGTCTTTTTCAGGGATGCTACAACTCTCTGGGGACTTGATGAAGGGTTATCAGCAGCAAGATTGATAAGAGAAAGAGAGCCAGGTGCAGGATTAAGAACAATCATAAGGATTGGACCTGCAGGAGAAAAGCTTATCAGCTATGCCTGTGCTACTCTTGAAACATACCGGCATTTTGGAAGGCTTGGTCTTGGTGCTGTATTTGGAAGTAAAAATCTAAAAGCAGTTCTTATAGCTGGTAAAAGAAACCTGCCTGTTACTGACTTTAAAGAGTACAAGCAAATATATATAGAGCTTGTTAAACAGCTTAGAGAGTCTGAAAAGATGAAAAAATATCATGAACTTGGAACTCCTGCTAATATTCTTCCACTTAGTTTTTCAAAAGGACTTCCAGTAAAAAATCTTTTAACAAATGAAATGCAGGGAGTAGAAAATATCTCTGGAGAATTATTTGCAGCGAAACATCTTGGCAGAAGAGTTGCATGTGCTCACTGTCCTGTGGCATGTGTGCATCTTGCAGCTCTGCGTAAACCTTATGAGGATGAGCCCTATTTTTATAGAACCATTTATCTTTCCTATGATTATGAACTCATTTATGCTCTTGGCTCAATGCTTGGAATTTCTGATTCTGTTGATATTTTAAAATTAATTGAAATTGTTGAGGATATGGGAGTTGATGCGATGTCTACAGGAGTTGCTCTTGCTTGGATGACAGAGGCTTTCCAGAAAGGCATTATAACGGAAAAACATACTGAGGAAATATCTCCACAATGGGGGAATGCAGAAGGTTATATTGAAATAGTCAAAAAAATTGTTTATAGTGAAGGCGAATTCTATAAGGATCTTGGTAAAGGAGTTGATTATGTTTCTGAAAAATATGGTGGTAAAGACTTTGCGTTAATATATGGCAAAAATGAAATGCCAGGATATCACACAGGACCAGCAGCACATATTGGATATCTTTTTGGTGCAAGACATAGTCATCTTGATAGTGCTGGATATTCCATTGACACAAAATCCATGACAAAATCAATAACTGCTGAACAATTAGTTGAAAATATTCTCGAAGAAGAACAATGGCGACAGATAATTTCAAGTCTTGTAATATGTTTTTTTGGAAGAGAGGTTTATACACAGAAAATGATATTAAAATGCTTAAAACTTTCAGGATATGAGTTAAATGACAAAGATCTTTTAAGAATTGGTAGAGAAATTTATGCAAATAAATATAAATTTAAAGTAAATTGCGGTTTTAATCTTGAAAATGTGAATTTACCAAAAAGAGTGTTTGAAATTCCATCAAGTATTGGTTTGATAAATAAAGATTTTACAGATAGAGCAATTGCGCTACTAAAAGAAAAGATTAAAAGTTTGTTATAATTCTGCATGGTAAAAAATATCTTTATTTGTTTAATTTTCCTGTGTCTTTTTATTTCTTCAGAAGCTTCTGCTAAAGAAATTATAGTTCTTACTGTAAATGGAGTTATCAATCCTCCACACGCAGAATATACAGTAAAGGGAATCCACAAGGCGCATGAAAAAAATGCAGAGGCTGTTATAATTCAGCTTGACACTCCAGGAGGACTTGACACTTCAATGAGAATTATAATTAAAGAGATATTGAACTCTCAGGTACCTGTCATTGTATATGTTTCCCCAAAGGGAGCTCGAGCAGCCAGTGCAGGTGCGTTTATTACTTTAGCATCACACATAGCTGCGATGGCTCCTGGAACGAATATTGGTGCAGCACATCCTGTTGCTATTGGAGAAAAAATGGATAAGACAATGGTTGAAAAGATCACAAATGATGCTGTGGCCTATATTAAATCAATAGCAAGACAAAAAGGCAGAAATATTGAATGGGCGGAGCAGGCTGTAATAAAAAGTATATCCTCTACTGAAACTGAAGCATTGAAACTTGGGGTTATAGATTTGATAGCTGATGATCTGAATTCTTTAATAAAAAATGTAAATGGTATGAAAGTTAAAACTGTTCGTGGTGAAGTTATTTTAAATACAAAGTCAGCAAATATAAATAGAATTGAGATGAATTTTAGAGAAAGACTTCTTAATTTTATAAGTGATCCAAACATTGCTTATATTCTTTTAATGATAGGGATATATGGAATTATATTTGAATTAAGCAATCCAGGTGCAATTCTTCCGGGTGTAATTGGTGCTATATCCCTGATTCTTGCATTTTACAGTTTACAGACTCTTCCAATAAATTATGCTGCAGGAGGATTGATTCTTCTGGGTGTTATTCTATTTATCCTTGAACTTAAGTTCCCATCTCATGGAGTTCTTACACTTGGAGGTATAATATGCTTTATACTTGGTTCAATAATGTTATTTGACACAGCAAACCCTCTTTTCAAACTGTCTCTTTCAGTGATTATTCCTGTTAGCATTATTACCGCATTATTTTTTGGAGTTTTGTTAAGGCTTGCATATAAAGCTCATAAAAGAAAGCCCATTACAGGCGTTGAGGGGCTTATAGGGTTAAGAGGGATTGCAAAAACAGATATTGATAAACGCTATGGCATGGTAATGGTTCATGGTGAGTTATGGCAGGCTATTTCAGATGATGCAATCAAAAAAGATGAAGAAATTATCGTTGAAGAAGTGAGAGGGCTTACTCTGAAAGTGAGGAAAGCCTATTGAAAGCTCTTGTTACAGGTGGAACAGGTTTTATAGGAAGCCATCTTGTAGAAGCACTTTTAAAAGACAGCGTTGAAGTATATTGTCTTGTAAGAAATCCTTTAAAACTTCGTTTTCTTAAGGGATTAAATGTAAAGATAATCCAGGGAGACTGTTCTCAAAAGGAGAGCTTAAAAAAAATTGAATGGAATTTTGATTATGTTTATAATCTTTCAGGAATTACAAAAGCATCGCATCCTGAAGAATTTTTTCAGTCAAATTATACTGGAACAAAAAATCTTATAGAACTTGTCGCTGAACTTAATCAAGAGATTAAAAGATTTGTGCATGTAAGCAGTCTTGCAGCAGTGGGACCATGCATTAATGGAAAACCAGTGGATGAAAATACTGAACCAAAACCTGTTTCTGAGTATGGAAGGAGTAAACTTCTTGGTGAGAAAGCTGTGCAGTTTTACATAGATAAAGTTCCTGTTACAATTGTAAGACCTCCTGCTGTATATGGTCCAAGAGATAGTGATTTTCTTACATTTTTTAAAATGGTAAAAATAGGCATGGTTTTATATTTCAAAGAAGGACATTATTCTATGGTTTATGCAAATGACCTTGTAGAAGGCATTATCAATGCTTCTAAAAGTGCCAGAGCAATTGGTGAAACCTTTTTTATAGCTGACTCAGAACCATATAGAACAAATCAAATAGTTGATGCTATATCAGAAGCAATAGGGAAAAAGCCTGTTAGAATTAAGATTCCTGAGATAATTGGTAAAATTTTTATTGAACTCTTTCAAAAATTCGATAAAAAAAGTATAATAAATACCGATAAATTAAAAGAACTCAGTCAGCCCTGCTGGGTTTGTTCTACAGAGAAATCGGAGCAGTTGCTTGGCTTTAAAACAAAAACTAATCTAAAGGAAGGGATGCAATGGACAGCAAAGTGGTACAGAATAAACAAATGGATATGAGGAAAGATGTGTTTGAAAAATGTTTTAAATTTACGACAGCATACGAACTTCAAAAGAAGGGAGTTTATCCGTATTTCAGAGTGATTGAGTCCGCTCAGGGGCCTGAAGTAATAATGAATGGAAAAAAGCTGATAATGATTGGTTCAAATAATTATCTCGGGCTGACTAATCATCCTAAAGTAAAAGAAGCTGCAATTAATGCTATTAAAAAATATGGAACAGGATGTGCTGGTTCAAGATTTTTGAACGGAACTCTCGATATTCATATAGAACTTGAAGAAAAACTTGCAAAATTTATGAGAAAAGAATCAGCGCTGATATTTTCAACAGGTTTTCAGGTAAACCTTGGTGTTATTTCGTCATTGATTGGCAAAGATGATGTCGTGATTATTGATAAAATGGATCATGCAAGTATAGTTGATGGTTGTCGTCTTTCTTTTGGAGAAGTTAAAAGATATAAACACAATGATATTGAAGATTTAGAAAGAGTTTTAAAGGAATGCAATGGGAAACCAAAGCTTGTTATTGTGGATGGAGTTTTCAGTATGGAAGGTGATATTGCCAAACTACCGGAAGTTGTGAAACTATGTAAAAAATATGGTGCGAGACTTATGGTTGATGATGCTCATGGAATAGGTGTTCTTGGTCAAACAGGTCGTGGAACATCCGAACATTTTGGTGTTGAGGAAGATATTGATCTTGTAATGGGAACATACAGTAAATCCCTTGCGTCAATTGGAGGATTTATTGCAGGAGCAAGAGATGTTATCAATTATATCAAACACTTTGGTCGTGCTTTTATATTCAGTGCGAGTCCTCCGCCTGCGTCAGTAGCAGCAGTCTCGGCAGCGATAGATATAATTGAAAATGAACCAGAGCGCAGAGAACAACTATGGAGGAATACAAATAAGATGCTAAAAAGCTTCAGAGAGCTTGAATTTGATATTGGTGTTGCTGAAACTCCCATAATTCCTGTAATTGTTGGAGAGGATGAACTTGCTTTCAAATTTGTTATGATGCTTCAAGAAGAGGGAATTTTTGCCAATGTTGCAGTGTCTCCAGCAGTTCCTCCTGGGAAAGCTTTAATCAGAACAAGCTACATGGCAACTCATACAGATGAGCATCTTGATAGGGTTCTTGAAGCATTCAAAAAAGTTGGTAAGGCTTTAGGAGTTATTTAGATAATTGTTCAATCTGTGGTTAATTGATTTTTAATTTAGTTTGTGTGTTTGTTAGATATATAATATACTTTTTTATCGACGAATTTTTTTACGATTTTTGGTACTAGAAGATTTTTTCTTTGCGACTTTTGTCTTTTTTACACTCTTTTTTTCATAAAATTTATCTTCATTAGAAGGTGTGAATTTGTCATGTGGTGGAATCATTATCTGCGTTCCTGGTTTTAGTTGTTTGAATATTTCAGTTTCATTCATTTCATAAAGCACAGTAGTAGAAAGGCCTGTTTTCTTAGCAATCTTATAAACAGTATCACCTTTTTTTACAATATATGTGTCATGACTGAATCTTTTTTTAGAGGGTATTTGTTCGAAATTAGACATAAAAATATCTTTTTTCTCTTCAGGAATTCTTATTGTATAGTTTTGAACATTCATTGGAGTAGACCATCTTTTAAGTTCTGGATTAAGCTCTTTTATAATATTTACATCCACCTGAGCACATTTTGCAATTACAGCAAGGTCTGTTGGAGAAGGTATATTAATCTCTGCATAACTCATACTTTCATGTTCTTTAATAGAATCAAAACCATAGTTTTCAGGTTGTTTTGCAATTGTTATAGCAGCAATATATTTGGGTACATAGTTTTTGGTTTCATTTGGCAAATATGTTGTATTAAGAAGATTCCAGTAATCATTCTCTCCAAATCTATTAACAGCCCGATACACTCTGCCCTCACCAGCATTATAAGCTGCAAGAGCAAGTGACCAGTCACCAAACATTTTATATAGATATTTTAAATACTCTGCAGCAGCAACAGTAGATTTTATCGGATCTTTTCTTTCATCCCGCCACCAGTCAATTACTAATCCATATCTTTTAGCAGTACTTTCAATAAACTGCCATGGTCCAACAGCTTTTGCTCTTGAGCGAGCATTTACATTGAATCCACTCTCTATTAAAGGTAGATAAACCAGGTCTTCTGGTAAGCCCTTTTCAGTTAGAATCTCTTTCATCTTTTCTATATATTTTGTTGAACGAGACAGCCAGATAGAAAATCTTTCTTTTAAATTCTCTGAGAATAGACTGATATTTTTTTCAACTTTTTCAATAAAACTTTGCTTTGTATCAGGCAAAAGTTGAAATTCTTCATCCTTTGCAATTATTGCTTCTTTTTTTTCATCTTGTTTTATAGTTGGAGTAATATCTTCAGAGTAACATGGAATTGAAAAATTTAAAATAACAAAAAAAAATAAAATAGCAAATTTTTTCATAACCATTTTTATACCTTAAAGTAAATTAAATTTGCAAGCTTCAATTATCACTTAAAATTGTTTTTTTAAGTCAGCAAGTTGTAAGGGCATAACACTATAGAATGTTATAAACTCATGTCTGTATTATCAAATACTTCTAAAATTTACAAGATCACTATCAGCAAAAATGAGTGTAAAATTTCATATCTGGGAATTTGAATTTTTGTATGTATGAATTGAGAATAGAAGTTTTATAGAAAAAATTTTTTAAATCATGTATAATTTATTGATTTCAGGTTTATCTCTCATTATGGAAAAAGAACTTCTTAATGAAAAAGAAATAGAAAGAATCCTCATGAGGATTACCCATGAAATATTGGAAAAGAACAAAGGAGCTGACAATATCTGCATTATAGGGATTGTTACTGGTGGAGTTTATCTTGCTAAGAGGATTAAAAATAAAATAAAAGAAATAGAAGGAATTGATGTGCCTGTAGGCAGTCTTGATATATCATTTTACAGAGATGATATAAGTATTTCAAAAAAACGAAAAGAAATAAAGCCAACTAACATCCCATTTAGCATAGATGGGAAAAAGGTTATCCTTGTTGATGATGTGCTTTTTACTGGAAGATCTGTAAGAGCAGCAATGGATGCTTTAATGGATTTTGGCAGGCCTGCTGAGATACAGCTTGCTGTTTTGATAGATAGAGGGCACAGGGAACTTCCAATTATGCCTAACTATACTGGAAAATACATTCCAACATCACGCAAGGAAAAGATAAAGTTGCATCTGAAAGAAAATTCAGGAAAGGATTCAGTTTTATTGATTACACAATGAAAGACCTTGTTTCAATAAAAGAGCTTTCTAGACGGGATATTGAGGAAATTCTCAATACAACAAAGGCTTTTAAGGAAGTTCTTGGAAGAGATATTAAAAAAGTTCCTACTCTGAGGGGAAAAACCGCAATTAATCTTTTTTTTGAACCTTCAACAAGAACTCGCACATCCTTTGAGCTTGCTGAAAAACGATTGAGCCTTGATGTTTTAAATTTTTCTGTTAGTACAAGCAGTGTTGTAAAAGGAGAAACACTTTATGACACTTTAAAAACCATCGAGTCTTATAGTGTTGATTATGTCATCATCAGACATTCTGCCTCTGGAGCAGCTGAGTTTGTAGCAAATCATACACCTGCATCTGTCATAAATGCAGGAGACGGAACAAATGAGCATCCAACTCAAGCCTTGCTTGATGCTTTCAGTATTCTTGAGGTTAAGGGAAGACTGGATAATCTAAAAATAGCAATTGTTGGAGATGTAATACATAGTAGAGTTGCAAGATCAAATCTATATCTTTTAAGTAAGTTTGATACAGAAATACGATTTATAGGTCCTTCAACTTTACTTCCAACTGAAATTCCTGAGAATGTAAAATTTTTTTATGATCTTAAAGAAGGATTAAAAAATGTTGATGTTGTCATGCTTTTAAGGATACAACTTGAAAGACAAAAGGGCGCTTTTATTCCGTCTCTTAAAGAATATTTTCATGTATGGGGAGTTAAAAAGGAGGTATTCAGATATCTAAAACAGGATGCAATTATTATGCATCCTGGGCCAATGAATAGAGGTGTAGAGATTTCAACAGAAGTTGCTGACAGTCCACGTTCAATAATTTTAAGACAGGTTACAAATGGAATTGCTACAAGAATGGCTGTTATATATCTTTTAACTCCAAAGGAGTAGTAGTGTTAATAAAAATTTATAATGCTTACATTATTGATCCTTTTACAGGCAAAAATGGAATTGCTGATTTAATTATTGATAATGGTATTATTAAAACTCTGGTTTTTAAAGAAAAGGACATTCCTCATTCTGATAGAAGTCTAAAAAAAACTAAATCTAAAGAAAAAGCTAACTCTATAGAGATAGACGCCACAGGACTTTATATATTCCCGGGTTTAATAGATATGCATACACATTTAAGAGAGCCTGGATATGAATATAAAGAAACAATTCGCACAGGAACACTTGCTGCTATCAGAGGGGGTTTTAGTTCTGTATGTTGTATGGCAAACACCTTTCCTGTGAATGATACTCCTGAAGTCACTTATTATATTCTTGCAAAGGCAAAAGAAGAGGGTAGCTGTGATGTTTATCCAGTAGGAGCTATAACAAAAGGACTTAAAGGACAAGAACTTTCTGAGATGGCTATACTCAAAGAGGCTGGATGTGTAGCTTTTTCAGATGATGGAATGCCTGTCATGAACTCTCTTATTATGAGAAGAGCGCTTGAGTATTCAAAGGCTATTGGTGCACCAATAATTTCCCATTGCGAGAATATATTATTAAGTGAAGATGGAGTAATGAATGAAGGGAAGATATCTTTTTATCTTGGACTTAAAGGAATTCCGAAGGCTTCAGAAGAAGTCATGGTTGCAAGAGATATAATCTTAAGTAAGCATTTTAAAGCACCTTTACATATTGCCCATGTTTCAAGTAAAGGTTCAATAGATTTAATTAAAAGGGCAAAAGAGGAAGGAGTTCCTATAACCGCTGAAACCTGTCCACACTACTTTACTCTTACTGAGGATGCAGTCTCAGGTTATAATACAAATGCAAAGGTAAATCCACCCTTAAAAACTGAAGAAGATAGAGAGGCAATAAAGGAAGCTCTGAAAAGCGGCGTAATTGATGTAATCGCGACAGACCACGCGCCACATCATATAGATGAAAAGAAAGTTCCATTTCAGGAAGCAGTAAATGGAATATCAGGACTTGAAACAGCATTTTCATTAAGCCTTAAACTCGTTCATGCAGGTGTATTAACTATTACAGAACTTATTGAAAAGTTTACAGTTAATCCAGCTAAGATATTGAATATATATAAATCAGGAATAAAAGAAGGGATGGATGCAGATTTAATAGTTGTTGATATAAATAGAGATTGGACTGTAGAGAAAGAAAAATTTGTCTCACTGGGTCAGAATACACCCTTTAATGGGTGGCAACTTAAAGGCAAGATTTTAATGGCATTCAAAGGCAAAAAAGTTTTTGATATGAGGAATGAATAATGAAAAAAGCAATGCTTGTTTTGAAAGATGGAACTGTATTTGAAGGTCTTAGCTTTGGAGCAGAGGAAGAAAATATTGGAGAGGTAGTTTTTAATACTTCAATTACAGGATATCAAGAAATTATTACAGATCCTTCATACAAAGGACAGATAGTCGTTATGACGTATACCCAGATAGGAAATTATGGAGTAAATGAAGAAGATATTGAATCTTCAGGAGGACTAAAAGTTGAAGGGTTTGTTGTGAGAGAGTATAAAGATTATCCTAGTAACTGGCGTTCAAAAGAAGGATTAGGAGAATATCTTAAAAAATATGGGGTTGTTGGAATTCATGGAATTGATACCCGTGCTCTTACAAAGCATATAAGAGACAGAGGTGCTCAAATGGGAATCATATCAACAACTGATCTTGATCCTGTGAGTTTGCACAAAAAAATTCTTGCTCATCCTGATATATCAGATATAGACCATGTAAGCACAGTTTCATCCAGACATCCTGAGATGCATCACTTTCAGGATGGAAGTCCTCTCTGTGTTGTCTATGATTTTGGAGTAAAGTTGAGCATACTGAAAAATTTAAAAAGAGTCGGATTTTCAGTGTATCTTGTTCCGGCTAAAACCTCTGCAGAGGCAGCATTAGAATTGAATCCAGACTGTATCTTACTTGGCAATGGACCTGGAGATCCCAGGATTCTAAGATATGCTGTGGAGAATATTAAAAAACTCATTAATAAAAAACCTCTTTTTGGAATATGTCTTGGACATCAATTGATAGGACTTGCTCTTGGTGGACGAATTTATAAACTTAAATTCGGGCATCATGGTGGGAATCATCCTGTGAAAAACTTAAAAACTGGTAAAATCGCTATTACAGCACAAAATCATAACTACTGTGTTGATATATCAAGTCTTAAAGGTCAGGTAAGGCTTACTCATAAAAATCTATATGACGGAACAGAGGAAGGGATGGAGCACGTTGAATATCCTATTTTCTCAGTGCAGCATCATCCAGAGGCAGGTCCTGGACCAAATGATGCACTTGATGTTTTTGAGAGATTCAGACAACTTGTTGGATAAATGGAGGTTTTATGCCTATAACATATGATGAATTATGGATTTCTACAATGCGTGAAATTAATATTTGCAAAGACTATATAAAATCTTATGAAAAAGAAATAAAAACTCTGGAAGAAAAGCTAGGTATAAAAGTTTCCGAAATCAATGAAGAAATGCTCAAAAACAAAAAAATTAAAAAATTATATGATAAATTTTTAGCGCTTGAAAGAACGAAAAAAAGACTCAAAGGACTGGAGGATTTACTTAAATAGTATGCCAAAGAGAAGAGATATTAAAAAGATTTTGATAATTGGCTCTGGCCCAATAATAATCGGACAGGCTTGTGAGTTTGACTACTCAGGTGTGCAGGCATGTAAAGCATTGCGACAGGAAGGTTATGAAGTTATTCTTGTCAATTCAAATCCGGCAACCATCATGACAGATCCATCAATGGCTGATAGAACTTACATTGAACCTTTAACTTCAGAGATTCTAGAGCTCATTATAAAAAGAGAAACGCCTGATGCTTTGCTTCCCACCCTTGGGGGCCAGACAGCTCTGAATCTTGCTGTTGAGCTTGGTGAGGCAGGTGTTCTGGATAAATACTCTGTTGAGCTTATTGGAGCAAGTCTTCACGCGATAAAGAAAGCTGAGGACAGAGAGCTTTTTAAGAATGCCATGACAAAGATAGGACTTGAAGTTGCACGTTCAGCAGCAGTAAATTCACTGGAGGAAGGACTTGATGCGATTGACTATATTGGTTTTCCTGCTATATTAAGACCGGCTTTTACATTAGGAGGCACTGGTGGTGGAATAGCATATAATATTGAAGAATACAAAATCTTTCTTGAAAGAGGACTAAAATTAAGTCCTGTTAACCAGGTTTTAATTGAAGAAAGTCTTCTTGGATGGAAAGAGTTTGAACTTGAGGTTATGCGAGATAAAGCAGATAATGTTGTTATAATCTGCTCAATAGAAAATTTTGATCCAATGGGGATTCATACAGGTGATTCAATTACAGTTGCACCTGTTCAGACACTCACAGACAGAGAATATCAACTAATGAGAGATGCGGCCATAAATGCAATTAGAGAGATTGGAGTGGATACAGGTGGAAGTAATATTCAGTTTGCTGTTAATCCTGAAAATGGACGTATGGTCATAATTGAGATGAACCCAAGAGTATCGCGTAGTTCAGCATTGGCTTCTAAAGCAACAGGTTTTCCAATAGCAAAAATTGCTGCTAAGCTTGCTGTTGGATATACTCTTGAAGAGATTCCAAATGATATAACTAAAGTTACTCCAGCAAGCTTTGAACCTGTTCTTGACTATGTTGTTGTCAAGATTCCTCGTTTTACTTTTGAAAAGTTTCCCGAAGCAAACAGGGTGCTTACTACTCAGATGAAATCAGTTGGAGAGGTAATGGCAATTGGAAGAACATTTAAAGAGGCTCTTGGTAAGGCTATTCGTTCTTTAGAGATAGGTTCTTATGGACTTGAAGAGATAGAATCGTCATATGAAGAGATAATATGGAGGCTTAAAAATCCAACTGCAGAAAGAATATGGTACATTGCAGAGGCAATAAGAAGAGGCTTTAGCATAGGAGAGATTTATGAATTTAGCAGAATTGATCCATGGTTTTTGAATAATATTAAAGAAGTTGTTGAAATAGAAAATAAACTTAAACAGATAGATATTTTTAGTATGCATCAGGATGAATTAAAAGAAATACTGTTTATTGCAAAACAAAATGGACTTTCAGACAAAAGAATAGCATCTTTAACAGGGAATAAAGAAGAAGAAATACGATTAATAAGAAAGCAAACAGGTATCAAGCCCGTCTACAAGCTTGTTGATACATGTGCAGCAGAATTTGAGGCTTATACTCCTTACATGTATTCTTGTTATGAAAGAGAGTATTATTTATGTAATTCTAATTCTGATAACAGAGACAGTACGGAAAAAATATTGTATCTCAATGACTCAGATGCGCCACCAACATCGAATATAGATAAAGTTATTATTCTTGGTTCAGGTCCAAACAGAATCGGGCAGGGGATAGAGTTTGATTACTGTTGTGTTCACTCGGTGATTGGCTTAAGGGAATCAGGATATGAAACCATAATGATTAACTGTAACCCGGAGACAGTAAGCACAGATTATGATACATCAGATAGGTTATATTTTGAACCTCTTACACTTGAAGATGTTTTACATATAATTGAGAGAGAAAAACCTATTGGCGTTATTCTTCAATTTGGTGGGCAAACTCCTTTAAAGCTTGCTAAAGCTCTTGAGTCCTATGGAGTTAAGATACTCGGAACAGATGCTGATGCAATTGATAGAGCAGAAGATAGAAAGCGTTTCAAGGAGCTTATTGACAGACTTAATCTGAAACAGCCTCCAAGTGGTATTGCAACCTCAACCGGCGAAGCTTTGAAGATTGCAAAACAGCTTGATTATCCCATTCTTGTAAGGCCTTCATATGTTCTTGGTGGAAGAGCTATGGAAATTGTTTATGATGAGGATTCTTTAAAAAGATATATGCAAGAAGCTGTTAAGGCATCTGAAGACCATCCTGTACTTATTGATAGATATCTTGAGGATGCAATAGAAGTTGATGTTGACGCAATCTCTGATGGAGTGGATGTTGTGATTGGTGGAATTATGCAGCATATTGAGGAAGCAGGAATTCATTCAGGTGATTCAGCCTGCTCACTTCCTCCATATTCACTCCCATATGAAATAATTGAACAAATTAAAGAAGAGACGATTGCCATAGCTAAAAAGCTTAATGTCAAAGGTTTAATGAATGTTCAATATGCTGTGAAAGATTCTGAAATTTATGTTCTTGAAGTTAATCCAAGAGCATCCAGAACAATCCCGTATGTAAGTAAAAGTATAGGAGTGCCACTTGCAGCAATGGCGTCAAAGATTATGATAGGCAAAACTCTTAAAGAACTCGGATTAAGAGATCAAATAAAGATTCCATATGTTACAGTTAAGGAAGCTATTTTTCCTTTTGATAAATTTCCTGAGGTAGATGTGATTTTAGGTCCTGAGATGAAATCTACAGGAGAAGTAATGGGGATAGATGAAGACTTTGGACTTGCATATGCTAAAGCACAGATGAGTGCAATGGGTAAGATTCCATTAAGTGGCAGTGTTTTTATCAGTGTCAAGGATAAAGATAAGCCACATATTATTCCGATTACCAAAGAATTTATTAATCTTGGTTTTACAGTTATAGCAACTCGTGGAACAGCTAAATATTTAAAAGAAAATGGATTAACTGTGGAAATTGTCAACAAACTGCAGGAAGGGCGTCCAAATGTACTTGACCTTATAAAAAACAGACAACTTAATTTTATAGTAAATACAGTGTTTGGTAAACAGGCTCAGAAAGATTCAATGTATCTTAGACGAGGTGCTTTACAGTATAAAATTCCATATGCAACAACAGTTTCTGCAGCAAATGCAATAATTAAAGCCATAAAAAGACTAAAAGAAAAACCTATCAGTATAAAATCGTTACAGGAGTATCACAGGGAGGTGCAGGGGTGATTAAAAGGGCATTAATCAGTGTTTCCGACAAAAAGGGTATTGTTGATTTTGCAAAAGAACTTACCAGTGCTGGTATTGATATCCTTTCTACAGGTGGAACAGCAAAATTACTCAGGGATGCTGGAATAGATGTAACTGATGTTTCAGATTATACCGGATTTCCTGAAATAATGGATGGAAGAGTTAAAACACTTCATCCACTTGTTCATGGAGGCATTCTTGCAAGAAGAGATACCTCTGAAGATATAGAAACAATGCAACGACTTGGCATAAAACCAATAGATATGGTTGTTGTTAATTTATATCCATTCGAAGCAACGATAAAAAAAGAAAGTGTTAGTCTGGATGAGGTAATAGAAAATATTGATATTGGTGGACCCACACTTTTAAGAGCAGCTGCAAAAAATTATAAACATGTAATTGTTCTGGTTGATCCTGATGATTATTCTTCAGTAATTGAAGAAATTAAAAAAGGTGAAATATCTACTGAAAGAAGATTCGAGCTTGCAAAAAAAGTTTTTTCTCACACAGCAAGATATGATGCTTTGATATCAGATTATTTTGATAAAACAACCAGTTTTAAAGATTTTAAAGAAGAATGGACAATGCCACTTAAAATGATAAGGGTTTTACGCTATGGAGAAAATCCACATCAAAAAGCAGCTCTTTATAGCATAAATGAAACTCCATCTTTAATAGACGCAGAGGTTCTTCAGGGTAAAGAGATGTCATTCAATAACTATCTTGATACACACTCAGCGGTGTTTCTTGCTTCCGAATTTAATGAGCCAGTATGTGCCATTGTAAAACATAACAATCCATGTGGAGTGGCAATTGGAGAGAGTATTCACACTGCTTATAAAAAAGCGTTTGAATGTGACCCTATAAGTGCTTTTGGAGGGATAATTGTTTTTAACAGAACCGTTGACAGTAAAACAGCACAAGAAGTAATTCAGAGTTTTTATGAAGTTATAGTAGCCCCAGAGTTTGATATCGATGCCCTTAAGATTTTTGCGTCAAAGAAAAATCTAAGACTTCTTAGATTTAAAAATCTTTCACAGGGAATTAATCCATCTGGTTTTGATTTAAAGAGAATTCTTGGAGGATTTATAGTGCAGGAATGGGATAAGGTCAGTGATGAATTTACAAACATAAGAGTGGTAACAAAGAGAAAACCAACAGATGATGAATTGAAAGCTTTACTTTTTGCATGGAAGGTATGCAAACATGTAAAATCAAATGCCATTGTTTATGCAAAAGAAGATAAAACAGTTGGATTGGGGATTGGACAGACAAGCAGAGTATTTTCAGCAAAAATTGGAGCAATGCATGCATTAAGCACACTAAAAGATACAGTTGTTGCTTCAGATGGATTTTTTCCATTCAGAGATAATATTGATGTATTAGCTCAGAATGGTGTTACAGCAGTAATTCAGCCAGGTGGTTCTTTAAGAGATCAGGAAGTTATTGATGCTGCAGATCAGTATAATATGGCAATGATATTTACAGGAATAAGACATTTCAGACACTGATGAGAACATTTAGAGAAATCAAAGCCAATTATTATTTCACAACAGAAGATGAACTCAGACTTGTACAACTCAGGTCTATTATGGAACAGAGAGTTGACAGAGTTGTCGATGCGTTATATCAATGGGTAAATGCTACTGATTCGGCTAAAAAAGTTTTTAAGAGTGATTCTTTAATTAAACATGTGATGAAGCTGGTGCGTTTATGGTTTATCAATCTTTTTTCAGGTAAGTACGATAACTTTTTTTATGATTCTATAATAAAAATAGGACAGAAGCATGAAAAAGTTGGAGTTGACCCGCATTTTACTAATCGATCTATAGATATTGTTAGAAATATATGTGTGGATATTCTTTGTGAAGAAATAGAATCTGATAAAGAAAGACAAAAATACATTATTTCTTTAAATAAAATTCTCGACATGAATCTTGACATCATCACATCTGCTTATTTAGAAGAAGAAATAAAAGGGTATTCTTTAGCTTATAGAGCAAAAAGCAGAGTGGTAAAATTTGGTGAAACTTTTGCAAACATTACAAGTGTGGTGCTTATATTGGGTTTGATGTTTCTTACAGGAGCGGTAATATATCTATGCGGAAGAGATATATATGAAATTTTCACAGGCAAACTGGACCAGACAATTGTAACAGCTCTGGGTTCGGTCCTTATACTGTGGGTTATGCTTGAACTTATAAATACAGAAATTGCACATCTTAGAGGTGGTAAATTTAAAATTAGTGTTTTTGTCGGTGTTGCATTGGTTACGAATATAAGAGAAGTAATGATATCAACATTAAAACACGATTCTATTGACTTTATTGCAACTCTTGTAGCTTCAGTTCTTGTTATCGGAATTATTTACTGGTTAGTTAAGAAGACCGAGGAGGAACGAAAATGAAAGTTCTTGTTATAGGCTCTGGAGGAAGGGAACATGCCATTATATGGAAGCTAAGTCAATCAAGAGTTGTGGATAGGATTTACTGTGCTCCTGGAAATGCAGGCATATCAGAAATATCTGAATGTATAGAAGTTGAAAGCAAAAATTTATCAACTTTTGTAGATTTTGTTAAATACGAATGGATTGACCTTACAGTTGTTGGACCTGAAGAACCTCTTGCAAAGGGAATTGTTGATTTATTTTTGAAGGAAGGGAGAAAAATTATTGGACCAACAAAAGCAGGAGCTCAGATTGAAGGCAGTAAGGTATTCGCAAAAGAGTTCATGAAGCGATATAAAATTCCCACTGCAAACTATCAAGTTTTTAACTCCTACACATATGCTGAAGAATACATACGACTTAAAGGTGCTCCGATAGTTATAAAAGCTGATGGACTCGCGGCTGGTAAAGGAGTTTTTATAGCTAAAACTCATGATGAGGCCATGGATGCTTTAAAATTGATAATGAAGGAAAAAGTATTTGGACCTGCTGGAGATAGAGTTGTAATTGAGGAATGCTTACAGGGGCAGGAAGTTTCATATTTGGTATTTACAGATGGTAAAACCATTATTCCAATGGTTACATCAAAGGACCATAAAAGACTTCTTGACAATGATGAAGGTCCAAACACAGGAGGTATGGGAACATTTAGTCCAAATCCCATAATTACTCCTGAACTTGAAAAAGAAATTCTTGAAACAGTGATACAACCTACTATTATGGGGTTGAGGGCAGAAGGTATTATCTATAAAGGAATTCTTTATGCAGGTTTAATGATTGTCAATGGTAAACCTTATGTGCTTGAATTTAACTGTAGATTTGGTGATCCTGAAACTCAGGTAATACTTCCAAGACTTGAAACAGACATAATTGATATTTTTATGTCAATTTCAGAACAGAGACTTTCAAAAGTGAATGTTAAGTGGAAAGATGAAGCCTCTTTATGTGTAATTTTAGCCTCTCATGGATATCCTGGGACTTATAAAAAGGGAATACCAATTTCCGGACTTGAAATGGTTAAAAGGTTAAAGGATGTAATGGTTTTTCATTCAGGAACTGGATTTGATGAAGAAGGAAAGATTGTTACAAATGGTGGAAGAGTTTTAGGAATTACTGCACTTGGGCAAGATTTAAAAGATGCAAGAAATAAAGTATACAGTGCTATTGAACTAATTCATTTTGATGGAATGCAGTATAGAAAAGACATTGGATTAACTGTCTGAGAATTATTTAAAATGAAAATAAGCGAGAGTGGCGGAATGGCAGACGCGCTGGACTTAGGATCCAGTGGGGAAGCCCGTGAGGGTTCAAATCCCTCCTCTCGCATTTATTTTTTATGTTGAACATTTTTTATAAAACATAACGTTTTTTTAACAGAATAAAAGGTAAAGGAACGAAAATAATCCCGTACAATAAAATTATTGCAAGATCATAAATAAGAATGTGTGAAACTTGTCCATAGCAGAATGCCCTTGAAATGTTTACAAGATGCAGTAACGGATTAATATTTGAGATTTTCACTACAATCTCAGGCATTCCATCAAGTGGAAAAAATATTCCTGAAAATAAAAACAGAGGAGTTAGAATAAGAGTGTAAAAGTAGTTAAAGGAATCAATTCCTGGAACTATAGCTGTTGCAATCAAGGACAGGCTTGCAAATATTAATCCGCAGATTGCAATTATCGGTAAAATAAAGGCAATATAAAAAGACTGAACAACTCCGAAAAAAGATATTACAAAAACTATAATTGTTCCATAAATCAAGCTCTTTGTTGCTCCCCATAGCAACTCACCAAGAACAAGTTCATTGAAATTTATCGGTGTTGCTAAAATTGCATCAAAAGTTTTCTGATAAAACATTCTTACATATGTTCCATAGGTACATTCATAGCATGCAGCAAACATGCCTGATGACATAACAATACCAGGAGCAATGAAATCAATATATGACATGCCATTGATTTCTCTTATGAATCCTCCAAGCCCATAACCAAGTGCGAGCAGATAAAACATTGGTTCGAAAAAATTAAGTGTCAGACTTGAACGATATAGTTTTTTATAAACTGTTGCATTTCTCTGCCATACTCTAATGGCTCTTTTAAAGTTCATTTCTATCCCTCTGTCATATTTAAATAAACATGTTCAAGATTTCCACCAAATTTAATAGATAAATTCTCAGGAGTGTCAATAACTAAAATTTTACCTTTATCCATCATTGCGATTCTATCGCATAGTTTTTCAGCTTCTTCCATATAATGTGTTGTAAGAATGAGAGTTTTACCAGAATGTTTAAGCACCTCAATTTTTTCCCATATCTGTCTTCTGCTGCGTGGGTCAAGGCCTGTTGTAGGCTCATCAAGAATTATAAGATCAGGGTCATTTATAAGTCCTCTAGCAAAGATGAGCTTTCTCTGCATTCCTCCTGAAAGTTTTCTTACATTTATGCTGATCCAATCATCCAGTTTTACAAATTCAAGAAGCTCTATGGCTTTTTGGGTTGCTTTTTTTCTGTTAATGTCAAAATATCTTGCATAGACTATGAGATTTTCTAGAACGTTTAGATCAGGATCGAGGTTGTTGTCCTGCGGGATGACGCCTATTCTTTTTTTTATTTCTGATAAAGTATGTTTATTAAATTTTTGATTAAAGATTTCTATTTCTCCTTCTGAAGGCGTTATAAATCCATAAATCATTCCCATAAGGGTTGTTTTTCCTGCTCCATTGGGACCAAGAAAACCAAAGCATTCACCTTCTTTTATTTCAAAAGTTACAGAATTTAAAGCTTTAAATTTTTTGTAATATTTGACTAAATTTTTTCCTTGTACTGCTGCCATAAATTTTAGTATAATTAATGTATGAAATTAATTGGAATAATAGCAGCTGTTTTAGTAGTTTTGATTTTACCCTTAACCCTACATTCCCTTACACTGGAACAATGTAATGATCAAAATATAAAGGGCAATTTTGATTTAATTATTTATGCCAATGCTTTCATTAATGATCCAGAGACATTTATAGTTCTTGATAAAGTTGACGATAAAGTTATTATCAGCCCCTATGCTCCAGAGTTTAAATATAGAATATTTAAAAATTTAAATGATAAGGAAGCTTTGAAAATAGTGAATGAAATTTTAAAAAATCCGTCTTTTGTAAGTACTATTAAATGTTCAACAATAAAAGATGAAGAAAATGCATTTGGTTATGAGCTGAAACCAGTATATTTTCCATGGGTATTTGGAATTTTAGAACCTGTAGAGACGGTTTACAAAAAGAAAGACAGTATAATAACTATTTTTACAAATCTTAACCCACGAGTTGAAAAACAACTTTATGGTGGCGGGGGGTCAGATCACGATTAGGTCTTTCTTATAAACTCACCACTTTTACCGCCAGATTTATAAATAAGTTTTATCTCACCAATAATCATTTCTTTATCAACAGCTTTGCACATATCATAAACTGTTAAAGCTGCTATAGAAGTTGCAACCATGCCTTCCATTTCAACTCCAGTTTGTCCTGATGTCTTTACAGTGGTTTTTATTTTTACCTGTGAGTTTTTTATATCTGGCTCAAAATCAATCTCAACAGATGTGATAGGCAAAGGATGGCACAAGGGGATTAAATGAGGAGTCATCTTTGCAGCCATAATTCCTGCTAGACGAGCAACCTGAAAAACATCACCTTTTGCAATTTCTTTATTTAAAATCAGCTCAAGAGTTTCAGGTTTCATTTTTACAAATCCTTCGATAACCGCCACTCTTTCAGTTATAGGTTTGCCTGTAATATCAACCATTCTTGCCTGTCCTTTTTCATCAAAATGTGTGAGACTCATCTTTCCTGTTCCGTTGGTCTTATTAAAAGTTCATTCACTGATACATGTTCAGGTTGAGTTACAACATAGTAGATTGCCTCAGCAATATTTTCTGGTTTAAGAGGAGCTTTCATTTCCTGTCTACCTTTTATCCATTCTTCAGGCATATTCTCTCCCCATTCTGTTGTAACCACTCCAGGTTCAATTACAGTAACACGAATATTGTACTTTGTTAATTCTTTGCGGATTGAGTCGCTGAAACCAACAACTGCCCATTTTGTAGCACAATAAACTGACCATCCAGAGATTCCAATTCTTCCAGCCACTGAAGAAATATTAATAATATGTCCACTTCTGGCTGGAATCATCATGTTTACGGCAAGATGAGTGCAGTGAATTAATGCTGTGAGATTCAAATCTATAACATCTTTCCATTCTTTTAGTGAGCCATTTTCAATATAGTTAAAAATTCCTCTTCCAGCATTATTTATGAGAATGTCAATTTTGTTAAAATTTTCTTTGAGAATTTTAAAGGCTTTTTCAATATTGTCAGAATTAGTAAGATCTCCAGCTATTGATATAGCTTTTACTTTATATAAATTTTCAATTTTATTGGAAATCTCTTCAAGCAGGATTTCAGATCTTGCTGACAGGACAAGGTTACAACCTTCTTTAGCAAATCTTTCGGCCGTTGCTAATCCAATTCCTTTAGATGCGCCTGTAATAAACGCAACCTTTCCTTTAAGGGCTTGCATTCTGATTTCCTCCTTTTATTTAAAAGAACAGGGTTGAAGTATTAAAAAACACATCATCCGAATTTTTCAAAGACTCACCATGGTATACTGCCTTGTATAAGATAGTAATTTAATTAGATGACATGGATAGTTGTAAAGCATTATTAACTTTTTTAACTAATCTAGATATCTTTCTTGAAGCGGTATTTTTATGAATAACACCTTTTGAAGCAGCTTTACTTATTGTTTTTATTGTTTCATTTAAAACAGCTTGAATTGAATCTCTGTCATTTTTTTCGATGGTTTCTTCAACCTTCTTTACACATGTTTTGATTTGAGTCCTCCATGCTTGATTTCTTAGCCTTCTTGTCTCATTCTGTCTTATCCTTTTTAATACTGATCTACTTCTTTTCTTTACTGTTGATCTTTTAGTTGTAGTTGCCAAATTTATTCCCTCCTGATTAAAATTTATTAATTTTTAAGTTATCATAGATTACACAAATGTTTCAATATCTGCTAAAATTATTAAATGTTAAAATTTGGAATATCTCCATGCCCAAATGATATTTTTATTTTTTTCGGAATTATTGAGCAAAAGATAAACACGGAAGGCTTAAACTTTGATTTTGTTATAGAGGATGTTGAAACTTTAAATGATTTATGTATAAAAAATGCTCTTGATATTTCAAAAATTTCAGCTCATGCATTTTATCATGTCAAACCAAACTATGACCTGCTGTCTTCAGGTGGGGCTCTGTCAGAATATGGTCCTTTAGTAGTTACCAAGTATCCAGATAAACTCAAAAATCTTTCCACTATAAAAATTGCTTTGCCTGGAAAGTTGACAACTGCTTCAGCGCTTATGTGGTTTTACTGGCAGAAAAAATTCCATGATAAAAAATATATACTTGACATCATGCAATTTCATCAGATTATTGATAGTATTGTTGAAGAAAAGGTTGACATGGGTGTTTTAATTCATGAGGGACGTTTTATCTACGCATCAAAAGGACTCAAATTAGTTGTTGATCTTGGGCAGTTCTGGATGAATGAGACTTCTTTGCCCATTCCTCTTGGTTGTATTGTTGCTAAAAAATCATTAAACATAAACAAAACACTTGAAAAAACTATCAGAGAGAGCTTAAATTATGCTTATTCTCATTTTGATGAAGCAATAAAGTTTGCTAAAAAGTACGCTCAGGAGCTCGATGAAAATGTTATAAAATCACATATAGACTGCTATGTTAATAAATTTACCTTTGATATGGAGCCTATAGGATTCCATGCAATAGATGAGCTAATAAAAAAAATACAGAGGAAGGGAATATGGTTGTAGAGGAATTTTTAAAAGAAGGAAGAATTGCTTATTTTTCAATGGAAATAGGAATAAGACCTGAGATGCATACATATAGCGGAGGTCTCGGTATTTTAGCAGGAGATACGCTTAAATCAGCGGCTGATTTAAGAATTCCAATGGTGGGAATTACTCTAATTCACAGGATGGGATATTTTAAACAAGAACTTGATCCTTTTGGAAGACAGATTGAACATCCTGATCCATGGGATATTGAAAAATATCTGAGCAAACTTGATGTAAAAGTTGAGGTAATGATAGAAGGCAAACCTGTTTATGTAACTGCATGGCTTTATGTTATAGAAAGCATCACAGGCGGAAAGGTTCCGGTCTTATTTCTTGATACAGATATTCCAGAAAATACATCTGAAGACAGAACAATTACTCATTTTCTGTATGGAGGAGACTTGCAATATCGTTTAAAACAAGAAATTATTCTTGGAATCGGAGGAGTGAGAATTCTGGATAATCTCGGGTTTCAGATAAACAAGTATCATATGAATGAAGGACACTCAAGTTTCCTTACTTTAGAATTACTCAACAAATTCAAAAAACCAATTGAGGAAGTATGGTCTGAGGACCTTGTATGGGACATAGATAAAGTTAAAGATGTATGTGTATTTACGACTCATACACCTGTTGAAGCAGGACATGATAGATTCCCATATGAATTGGTACAAAAAATGCTCGGAGAACCTGTTCCTTTGTGGCTGATAAAAAAACTTGCTGGTGATGGTATGCTTAATATGACTCTTCTTGGGTTTAATTTAAGTGAGTTTATAAATGGAGTTTCCAAAAAACATGAGGAAGTCTCTGAAAAAATGTTTCCCGGTTATGAAATCCATGCAATAACAAATGGAGTACACACTTATACATGGGTTTCAGAATCTTTTAAGAAACTTTATAGTAAGTATCATTTCGGTTGGGCAAATGAGCCTGAAATATTTGTAAGAGCATGGAGAATCCCTTCTGAGGAAGTATGGAATGCTCATGTGGAAGCCAAAAAACATTTAATAGATTACGTAAATAGAATTACAGCTGCAAATCTTAATTATGATACTTTTACAATCGGATTTGCAAGAAGAGTAACTCCTTATAAAAGAGCAGATTTGCTCTTTTTGGATCCTGATAGACTTGCAATGATTGGAGAAGGCAGAATTCAGATTATCTATGCTGGCAAGGCTCATCCACAGGATGAAGGTGGTAAAAAGATCATTCAAAAAATTTTTGAAGTTAAAGAAAGGATGAAGGACAGACTAAAAATTGTTTATATTCCAAACTATGATATGGAAATGGCAATGAAACTTGTAGCAGGGGTTGATATATGGCTTAATAATCCATTGAAACCTTATGAAGCATCAGGCACATCTGGAATGAAAGCAGCTCACAATGGAGTTCCCAATTTAAGTGTTCTTGATGGATGGTGGATAGAGGGATGGATAGAGGGTTATACTGGTTGGGCAATTGGGGGGATGGATGAAACTTCTGATACTAGACGAGATGTGGAGGATATTTACTATAAACTTTCCAATGAAATTTTACCGTTGTTCTATGAAAATCGTTCCAATTGGATAAATATAATGAAAAGTGCCATAGCCATGAATGCATACTATTTCAATACTCATAGAATGATCAGACTTTATGTGACAGAGGCTTATATAAGATAGTTTGTTCATGCTTAATAAGCCATTTTTTTTCTTCTATTCCAAGGCTGTATCCCCCTGATGTGCCATCGGAGTTTATTACTCGATGACATGGAATAATAATTGGCAAAGGATTTCTTTTTAAAGCCTGTCCAACAGCTCTTGGTGATGTGTTAAGTTGTTTTGCAATCCATTTATATGTGGTAGTATAACCATAAGGAATTTGATTAATTAATTCCATTACTTTTTTATCAAACTCTGAAAGATGTTTTATATTTAAAGGATAATTAAAATTAATTAATTTACCTTTGAAATACAAATCTATCTGTTCAACGAACTTTAAGGCAGTATCAGGAATGCTGGTGTTTTCATATTTATTAACTTTATAAATTTTTTGAACTGAAAAGAAGGAGTCAAATTCTATTTTCAATAAACCGATAGGAGTTTTTATACAGGTAAAATACATTTTTGTTATTATAGCATCAATTTTAGTTTTTAAATTGGTTGGAATTTTCTTCAGTAATCTAATGCATGTTTTAATTTTAAACTAATTTTTTGTTATATTAATAACATATTTTCAAGCCTGACAACAGGAGGACTTATGGATATTTCTTCTTTAATTCAAAAAAATGATACTAAAATTGTTTTTATTATTCTTGATGGAGTAGGGGGACTTCCAATAAATAAAAAAACCGAGCTTGAAGCAGCAAATAAACCAAATATTGATAATCTCGCAAAAGTCTCTGCATGTGGACTTCATATTCCTGTAGCTTATGGAATTACTCCTGGAAGTGGACCTGGTCATTTTGGAGTTTTTGGATATGACCCGCTTCAGTATGAGATTGGAAGAGGTGTTCTTGAGGCGCTTGGTCTTGGAATAGAGCTTGAAAGATCAGATGTTGCCCTCAGGTGTAACTATGCAACAATAAAAGATGGAATAATTGTTGACAGAAGAGCAGGACGAATTCCAACAGAGAAAAATATTGAACTTACAAAAAAACTTTCAGAAAAGATAAAGGAGATTAATGGAGTAAAAATTATTCTTAAATCAGGTAAAGAGCATAGATTTTGTCTTGTAATGCGATTTCCAAAAACCATAACAGATAAACAGGCAATGGTTATAGATACAGACCCGCAGAAAGAGGGACAACCACCTCAAGAACCTGTTCCTTTAAACGAAGAATCCAGAGAAGTTGCAGAGATAGCCAGACAGTTTATCAAAATGGCAGAAGAACTCCTGAAAAATGAAGAAAAAGCCAACTATATTTTGTTAAGAGGATTCTCTGTTATTCCGCATATTCCATCATTTGATAAAAAATATGGACTTAAAGCATGTTCAATTGCTGTATATCCAATGTATAGGGGGATTACAAGACTGCTTGGGATGGAGACGCTTAGTGTTGAAGGTGATATAAAAGAGGAGATAGGATTATTGAAAAAAGTTTATCAAAACTATGATTTTTTATTTCTTCATATTAAAAAGGTTGACTCATTTGGCGAAGATGGAAACTTTGAAGCTAAGGTAAAGAAAATAGAAGAGTTTGATGGCTATTTACCTGAAATTTTATCATTGAATCCTGATGTTTTAGTAATTACAGGAGATCACAGCACTCCAAGTTTACTTAAGGCACATAGCTGGCATCCTGTTCCAGTGCTCATAAAATCTCCATATGTTCTTGGTGGTTTAGTTAATTCTTTTACTGAAAGAGAATGTCTTAAAGGAGAACTTGGGATAATTCCAGCTATATCAATTATGCCACTTGTTTTGGCAAATTCATTAAGACTCAGGAAATTTGGAGCATGATTGACAGTCACTGCCATCTTGAGATGTTTAAAAAAGAGCTTCCTGACGTAATAAGACGTTCTTTTGATGCTGGAGTAAACACTATTATTACAGTTAGTTCTGATCCTGAAAGTATCGAACAAGCTGTAAAAATTGCTGATGATTATCCAATGGTTTATGCAACTGTTGGGCTTCATCCACATGATGCAGATAAGCTGAATAATGAGATATTAAAAAGAATTTTTGAATTAAGCAGACATCCTAAAGTAATTGCCATAGGTGAAATCGGGCTTGACTATCACTATGATTATTCACCAAGACATATTCAACAATCAGCATTTGCTAGACAGCTTGAGCTTGCCAGAGATGTTGGACTTCCTGTTGTTGTTCACTCAAGAGAAGCATTTGAAGATACCATAAAAATTTTAAAAGAATCTGGTGTTAATAAAGGAGTTATGCATTGTTTTGGTGGTAATATAAAACAGGCAAAAGAAGCTATAGAACTTGGTTTTTTTATTTCAATCTCTGGAGTGATTACATTTAAAAATGCTCAAAAAATTAAAGAAGTTGTAAAGTATATTCCTGATGAATACTTGATGATTGAAACAGATGCTCCATATCTTGCACCTGAACCCATGCGTGGCAGAAAAAATGAACCGTCCTATTTGTTTTTCATAGCTAAGGCTCTGGCAGAAATAAAAGGAGTAACAGTTGAGGATATTGATAGAATAACAACGGTAAATGTAAACAGACTTTTTCGTATAGGAGACCTGCCCAGAGGTGAAATAGCCTACAAAATTCGAGACTCTCTGTATTTGAATGTTACCAATAGATGTACAAATATTTGCCGATTCTGTGTGCGATTTCACACAGATTATGTAAAGGGGCATAATTTAAGATTAGAGAAAGAACCCTCACTCAAAGATTTGATTGAAGCTATAGGAGATCCTAAATTATATAGAGAAGTTGTTTTTTGTGGTTATGGCGAGCCTTTTTTAAGACTGGATTTGATTAAAGATATTGCAAAGTGGATAAAAGAAAATGGTGGCAGGGTTAGAATTAATACAAATGGACATGGCAATCTAATTCATGGAAGGAGAATTTTACCTGAACTTGAAGGTTTGATTGATTCAATATCAATCAGTCTTAATGCTCAAGATAAAGAGACATATAATCAAATTTGCAATCCATCAAATCCGAACGCATATGATGAAGTTATAGAATTTATAAAAGATGCTAAAAAATATGTTCCTTATGTTCAGGTAACTGTTGTTGATATGGAGAGAGTTGACCTTAAAAAATGTGAAGAGATTGCTAACTCTCTCAATGTTAATTTTAAAGTGAGACATCTTGATCAGGTGGGGTAAAAAATGATTGAGATTATTAAAAAGGATTTTTCACAAGGCCTTAAAACGTTTAAATTCTGGGCTTCTGTTATTTCGGAAAGGTTAAAGGTAGAGATAAACGTTTTAAGGCTTATTGGAGAGATGAACAAAATTGCCAGTAAAAGAGATGAATTACTTAAAGAGATCGGCAAAGAAATATATAGTTTATGGGGAAGTGATTTAAACATTAAAGATCATGAAAAATTATCAAATCTGATGAGAGAGATAAAAGAACTGGAGACTGACATAGAAAATAAAAAAAAGAAAATGGACGAACTTAAGGACATGAGCAGGTGGAATCTCTGATATTTCTTGTCCTTGGTCTTGTGATCGGTTCATTTCTTAATGTTTGTATTTACAGACTACCAAGAAAAATTTCAATAGTTAGCCCATATTCATTCTGTCCTTTCTGTGGCAAACCAATCAAACCCTGGCATAATATCCCTGTCTTAAGTTTTTTATTACTTCAAGGAAAATGTGCTTACTGTAAAGCCAGGATTCCTGCCAGATATCCTGTTGTTGAGATATTAAATGGAATTTTTTATCTTCTTTCATATTTAAAGTTTGGATTAATTTTACAGCTACCTTTTATTTTGATTTTTATATCAGCACTTTTAGTCCTGTCATTTATTGATATCGAGTTTCAGATTATTCCGGATGCTATTTCAATTCCTTTAATTGTTCTTGGAATGATGATATCGTTTTTACCTTCTTGCTCTTCAAATATTGCATCAAACATTGTGGAATCTCTAATTGGCATAGTTGTAGGCGGTGGCAGTCTTCTGCTGGTTTCAATCATTAGTAGAGGTGGAATGGGAGGAGGTGATATAAAGCTTAATGGAGCAGTAGGAGCTTTTTTGGGTTGGAAATTTGCTTTGCTTACTGTTTTTATTGGAAGTCTGATTGGTTCAATAGCAGGCGTTGTTATTTTGAAAAAAACTAAAAATAGAAAAATTCCTTTTGGGCCTTTTCTTTCTCTAGGCGCGATAATATGTCTCTTCTTTGGTGAGAGAATTTTGAAATGGTATTTTAAATAAAAGCAAAACAGTAGCCTATTTAATTCACAGTTTACCCGATCTGATTATTGATATAAGCAACCATAAACCAAGAAAAAAAGCAACCACACCTATTATGAGTCCAAAAAGTGAAACTCCATATATTAAAGGCTTTACCTGACTTGCATGCATTATAGAAGAACTAAGTATCATAGCACTTACAATCAGGCTGAATGATATTTTATTACTTGCTCTGTCAATATCTTTAATAAACTCTGGAAGATTAACATGATACATTCTGACAGTTATTTCATCCTTGACGGCTTTTTTTAAGAGCTTTTTAATCTGAAATGGAATATTTTCAACAGCATCCCTTAATTCACGTATTATTTTAAAAGTTTTATTAAGATAAAAATCAGGATGAATTCTTTTTGAAATTATTTCTCTGGCATAGGGTTTTATGAGTTCAATAATTGATTTATCAGGGCAAAGTTCTTTTGTCAAACCCTCAAGCATAATAAGAACTTTGTCAATCAATAAAAGCTCTGGTAAAAACCTAAGTCTGTGTTTTAAAGCTACCTTCATGATTGACTCAATGAGTTCAGATATCTGAATTTCTTCAATTCTATAAGCATAAATAGGATACAGAATATCTTCTATATCGTCTTTGAGCTCCTTTTCAAGTTTTTCTCTATCAATATCATCTGGAATGATTCCGAGTTTAAGATACTCTGTGATAAGTTTATCAATATTCTGATTTATTATGGCGATTGCTATATTGGCATAGGATTCTTTAAACTCTTCGTCAATTTTACCTGTTATTCCAAAATCCACAAGAGCTACGCGCGCATCATCTGTGACAAGGATATTTCCTGGATGAGGATCACCATGGAAAAAACCATGATCAAAAATTTGTTTAAAATACATATCAATAACTATATTTAAAATACCTTCAATATCAAGACCTTTTTCTTTGATTGAGTTGATATCATCAATTCTTACACCTTCAACTTTCTCCATAACGAGAATTTTTTTAGTTGTAAACTCCTTAAAAACATAAGGAATATAAACTTTTTTATAATCTTTAAAATTTTCTCTAAAGATTAGTGCATTTCTTGCTTCTCTTCTGAAATCAAGTTCTTTTGTAATAGACTTTGCAAACTCATCAACAATTCCAACTGGATCAAATAATTTGCTTTCAGGCACATATTTTTCAATAAGTTTAGCTAGGCCTTGAAGTATATTAAGGTCAAGCATTATCTGTTCTTCGATCCCTGGTCGTCTTACTTTGACAATTACTTTTGTCCCATTCATTAATATAGCGTTGTGAACCTGTGCAATGGATGCAGAACCAATTGGTTCTGGATTAAAATCCTGAAAGATTTTTGCAACAGGCATTCCGAGTTCTTCTTCTATTGTTTGATAAACCTGTTCGATAGGAAATGTTGGCACTCTGTCCTGTAATTTTTTAAATTCCTTCGCATAACTCATAGTGACAAGATCCGGACGTGAAGAAAGAAGTTGCCCGAGCTTTATAAATGTTGGACCCAATTCTTCAAATGCTATTCTTAACCTCTCAGCAACAGTGGGTACTTTATAGTAAGTCCATGTTCCAAAACTTCGGAGTCTCTTTTTTAAAGTGATAAATCTTCCAAGATGAATCTGATCAATTATCTGGCCAAATCCGTGTTTAATGAAAACATTGATTATTTCCTGAAGTCTCTTGGCTGAACGATATGTTTTTCTCAATCTAAAGATATTCATTTAATGAAACTATTATAACAAAATGAGTAATTTACACATTATTAAATTTTCAGGTTGATGATGATTTCTTTATTAAGAAATTTAAATGTTACTATATAAAAATGAGAAAACTTGTTTTAGCAATAACCGGAGCTTCAGGTATAATCTACGGAATCAAACTTTTTGAGGAACTTCTTAATAATTTTGAAGTATCTTTAATTTTATCTCACTCCGCTGTACATGTAATGAAACTTGAAACAGAATATAAAAGTTTGGATGAATTTAAAAAGAGATTCACTAACTACAGCATGAATATTTACGATGAAACTCAAATTGATGCCTCACCTGCAAGTGGCTCTTATAAAACAGCCGGAATGTTTATTGTTCCATGTTCCATGAAAACACTCTCTGCTATTGCTAATGGTTATGCGGATAATTTAATAACAAGAGTTGCTGATGTAACAATTAAGGAAAATAGGAAGCTTGTTATTGCACCAAGAGAGATGCCATTCAGTGTGATTCATCTTGAAAATATGCTTAAGCTTGCCAGAATTGGAGTTACTATAGCACCTCCTGTACCGGCTTTCTATCATAAACCTGAACGTATTGATGATATTGTGAATTTTGTTGCTGGCAAACTTCTTGATAGTATGGGGATTAAAAATAATCTTTACAGGAGATGGAATGAGTAAAGTCGGTGTGTTATTGCTTAATATGGGAGGTCCTGACAGTCTTGAGGCTGTTAAACCTTTTCTTTATAATCTTTTCAGTGATCCCTACATAGCAAGCTTTGGGATTATGCAAAAACCTATGGCATGGTTAATATCTTTTTTGAGAGCAGACAAAGTAAAAAAAGCATATGAAAGGATTGGAGGAAAATCTCCACTCAAAGAAATTACAATTGACCAGGCAGTCTGCCTTGAAAATGCCCTTGGATCAGGTTTTAAAGTTCTTGCTGGAATGAGCTATTGGTATCCATTTATTGAAGATGGTGTGGATGAATTTAAGAACTCTCATATAAAAAAAGTTGTTGTACTTTCTCTTTATCCACAGTTTTGCACTGCTACAACATTATCTGCAGTTGAAAGATTCAAAAAATTAGCGAATGGAATTTTTGAATTTAAAATTATAGATTCCTGGTGTGATTATTCTCTTTTTATTGATGTGTGGATACAACAGATTGAAAAATCATTTGAAAAATATGGAAGTGATGCTTTTGTTCTTTTCAGTGCTCATGGAATTCCATATTCACTTTATAAAAAAGGTGATCCGTATATCTCAGAAGTTGAAAGAACAGTAAGAGCAATTGTCAGCAAAATGAGATTAAAGCAGTGGAAAATATGTTATCAAAGCAGAACAGGACCAGTTCAATGGGTTAAGCCATCAACTGAAGAAACAATTGAAGCATTGGCTAAAAATGGTATAAAAAAAACATTAGTTGTTCCTGTTAGCTTTGTTTCTGACCATATTGAAACATTATATGAAATAGATATTGTTTATAAAGAAAAAGCAAACATTCTCGGGCTTGATTTATATAGAGTTCCTTCATTGAATACGTTGCCCGAATTTATTGAGGTTCTAAAAAATCTGGTATTAGACTCTTTATAGGGAGGTTTAAAAACGATGTTGTATGGTGAAAAAGCCATTAAAGAAGCTCAGCTTGAGTCATGGGATAATCCATATCCTGACAGGGATTACAGAATTGAAATCAGTTTTCCTGAATTTACTTGTCTCTGTCCAAGATCAGGATACCCTGATTTTGCAACAATACAAATCAACTATATACCCGATAAAAAAATTGTTGAGTTAAAAGCTTTAAAGCTGTATCTTAACTCTTACAGGGATGAGCATATTTCTCATGAAGCAGCAGTAAATAAAATCTATGATGACCTTTATAGTCTTCTTAAACCAAGAGTATTAGAAATAATCGGAGATTTTAATCCACGGGGTAACGTGAAAACCGTTATAAAACTGTCATCTGAGAGCAAATAAACTGTGTTATAATATTTTTAGCGCCCATAGCTCAGTAGGATAGAGCGGCGGACTACGAATCCGTAGGTCGGGGGTTCAAATCCTCCTGGGCGCGTAAGAATAAAAACTAAAGAGCAGATAATCCGTGAAAATAGGAATAATAGGCGGAAGTGGATTAAGTGAATCAGAGCTAGAAAACGAAACAATCACCATAAAAACTCCATATGGTGATCCATCAGCTCCTTATGAGATTCAAAAACTTGAAAAAACTACAGTTTGCTTTCTTAAAAGGCATGGTCAGAAGCACTCTATTGCTCCACATAAGGTTAATTATAGGGCTAATATATATGGATTCAAACAAATTGGGATAGAAAGATTATTTGCTATCTTTGCCACTGGTTCACTCAAGGAAAATATAGTTCCTGGTACTATAGTCATACCTGACCAGATTATAGATTTTACGCAGGGTGTTAGAAACAATACATTTTATGATACTGACAGGGTAGTTCATATAGATTTTACAGAACCGTTCTGTAGTGAAATGAGGCGATGTTTGTTAGAGACAGCTAAAAAAATTGGTGTTAATGTTATACGACACGGAACGTATATATGTGTTAATGGACCAAGACTTGAAACATCTGCTGAAATAAAATTTTTTAAAAAAATTGGTGCAGACATTATTGGAATGACTCTTATGCCTGAGGCTTCACTGGCAAGGGAAGCTCAGATATGTTATGCTGCTGTAGCTGTTATTGCAAACTATGCTGCAGGAATATCAAAAAATCCTCTCACTGTGAAAGAAGTTGTTGACACAATGCATAATGCATTGCAAACAGTTGGGTTGCTCGTAAAAGAATCTATAAAAATTTTACCCAGGGAAAGGAATTGTTATTGCAAAGATGTTCTTAAGAATAGTTCTTTTTAGTGTTTTAATTGTTATTTTTTTTGTTAACACTGTATTAGCGAATGAATTTGCTGATCTGATTGTTGTTATTAAATCCAAGAGAGTTATGTTTTTAATGAAAGAAGGTAAAATCATTAAATCATACAGGATAGCACTCGGTAAGAATCCTACAGGTAAAAAGGTTTCTCAGGGCGATGGAAAAACTCCTGAAGGAAGGTACTATATAATTGGAAGAAATCCTAACAGCAATTTTTATAAATCCCTGAAGATATCATATCCAAATGGACAGGATTATGACCACGCAATAAGATTTCATATCAATCCAGGTGGTGAAATTATGATTCATGGACTTTCAAAAAAAGTTGAATATCTTGGCAAATATCATATAATTGAAGACTGGACAGAAGGATGCATTGCTGTAACCAACGAAGAAATGGATGAAATATGGAAGCTTGTTCCTAACGGTACACCAATAGAAATTTTGCCATGAATGATTTTAAAGAGATTGATTTGAATGAAGCATTCCTTAAAGCATTGCATCTTGCAGAAGAGACAGATAGGAATTTATTTATAACAGGAAGAGCTGGAACAGGGAAGTCAACATTTTTAAATTACTTCAGAGCAAACACGAAAAAAGAAGTTGCAGTACTTGCACCAACAGGAGTAGCAGCTGTAAATGTAAAAGGCCAGACAGTTCATTCATTTTTTGGTTTCAAGCCTGATGTAACCATGCACAAGATAAGAGAAATAAGACCGAAAAATCCGCATCTCTATAAAAAACTGGACTGTATTGTTATTGATGAAATATCAATGGTAAGGGCTGATATTCTTGATTGTATTGATTGTTTTTTACGAATACACGGAAAAATTAAAAAGAAACCTTTTGGCGACATTCAGATGATATTTATTGGGGATTTATATCAGCTTCCTCCTGTTGTTACATCACGAGAACGATGGATTTTTAAAGATTTTTATAAAACGCCATATTTTTTTGATGCGAGTGTTTTTAAAGAATGTGAGTTTGAATTCGTTGAACTTGAGAAAGTTTACAGACAGTCTGAGATAGAATTTCTTGAAATTCTCAATTCAATAAGAAATAACACAATTACAGATGAAATTATTGAAAAATTAAATACAAGAGTTAAGCCCGATTTTAATCTAGATGAAGATGCTTTCTATATTTATCTTACTCCAACCAATAAAACAGCAGAGGAAATAAACTCGGATAAAATTTCAAAAATAAAAAATAAAGAAGTTAAATACTATGGATATATTGATGGAGAATTCACTGAATCAGATCTTCCCACATCACAGGAACTTATATTGAAAGTTGATGCACAGGTGATGCTTCTTAATAACGATTCAAAAGGTAGATGGATAAATGGTGATATAGGGAAAATTGTTGATATTCAAACGCGAAAAACAGAATCAGATATAATCGTAGTTGAACTTACCAATGGAGAAGTTGTTGAAGTTACTCCATTTACTTGGGAAATGTATGAATTTTACTATGATAGAGCTAAGAAAAAAATATTAACAGATGTGGTTGGGCAGTTTACTCAGTATCCTTTAAAGCTTGCATGGGCTATTACAATCCATAAAAGTCAGGGACTCACATTTGATAAAATGATTTTGGATATAGGAAAAGGGACATTTTCTCATGGGCAGCTTTATGTTGCGCTTTCACGGTGTCGTTCTATTGATGGTCTTATTCTTAAAAAACCTGTTTCCAAAAAACATATTCTGCTTGATAGAAGGATTGTGAGATTTCTAACTCAATTTCAGTACAAATATGCAGAAAAAACTCTTCCACTTGAAGAAAAAATTTCAATAATTGAAAATGCAATCAATGAGGGAAAAGAAATTGAGATTCTTTATTTAAAATCTACAGATATAAAATCAAAGAGGGTATTAAAACCAAGTTATATTGGATATATGGAGTATGGAGATAAAAAGTTTCTTGGTTTAAAGGCTTTCTGCATGCTTAGAAAGCAGGAAAGACATTTTAATGTAGAAAAAATTCTGGATGTAAAAGTTGTAAATTAGGCTATTTCTATTTCAATAGATCTCTCAGATTTTGTGCAAGACGGTTATCCATATTAAGCAGGATTGAGACTTCTTTGTAAGCATCATTTTTTTTATCTGAAAGATAGTAGATTATACCTTTTAGATAATGCAGATATGGAGAATTTAATCCAGAATTATTAATTACTTTTAAAGCACCTTCAAAATTTTTTTCAATTATATAAATTCCTGCAACTTTTGCAATGACTTCTTCATTTGCGGGTAACATTAACAAGTATTCTCTAGCTTTTTTAAAATCACTTATCTGGTAGTAAAGTATTCCAATTTTCTTTATAATTTTCTGATTTTTTGGGTCTTCTTTAAGTAACTTTTCGTAAACTGATATAGCTTTATCCCATTGTCCACTGTTTTCATAATACTCTGCTAATGCATTATAGTCAGATGAGCTGTATATTTTTCTCCCCTGATTAATTCCAAATTTTTTAAGTTCGGATGAGAATATTTTGTTAACTTTTGCAATAACTGATTGTTTATTTTCAATAAGCACTGATATATCTCTATCTGTTAAATTTTCTTCAGGATTAAAATAAAGAGACTTTCTGCCATAAAAATCAACCAGTAAAACAGCAATTCCTTTTGCTTTATCAACAATAATTGAATCCTTTACAGGATATACATATCCATCCCGTGCAACTATTAATTGTGACTTAACTGATGCAATCCATTTTTTTATTGGAGCTATTTTTGTGATATATAGATTATCTTTGTGAGTTGGAACTATTTTATATCCATAAAGAGGATATAAGTTTCCATCGACAACAAATACATACGCTGATTCTTCTGCAAAAAGCAAACCTGGAATAATCAACAGGAAAATAATTATAATCAAATGTCGCATTAAATATTTTATCACAATTGTATAAATGTAAAATATTTTGATTTTCCAATTTTTTAAAAATCAAACTTCAATAATTAGGTTTCAATATAAAGCGTATTTTTCAATAGCTGATTAGATTTTAAGTGTAATTTTATTTATGGTATCATAATACATGTTAAAATTTTTTGATTTAAATAATTATTATTAAAATTTGTAAAAGCTCTGGATAAGGAGAACGTATGAGTAAAGAAAAAATTTTAATATTAATATTATTAATCTCTGGGTTCATTATTAATAGTTGCGGATATAAAATTTATACAAAAGCTGATCTACCATTTCAGGAAGTTTATTTGAGAAATGTTGAGAATCTTACACTTGAACCCGGGCTCCAGGATAAAATGAGAAGCATTGCTTATCAGAAACTTATTGATAACGGTTTTACTATTACATCCTCAGCAAACAGAGTGATTGATATTCAGATTACAAATTATCAGCTTCTTACCATGTCAGAAATAGGATATAATACTGTGGAGTATCAGGTTGTTATTAATGTTAAAACAACGGTTTATGATGCAAAAGGTAATAAACTTAAAGAGTTTAACCCTGGATCTCCATTTATAACCTTTTTTAGAACTACAAGAGATTTGCAAAGTATAATTGCGGATAAAAGCCTTGCAATTGAAAGCTTGATACAGGATATATGCGATGATATGATGCGGAGGCTTATTTTTGAAGTCGAACCCAAAAATGAGCAACAAAAAGATTCATCAGATGAGTAAAATCATTAGAACTGATAAAAAAATTTAATATTTAAAAAATTAATATAATTAACTTTCAGTGAGTAAATCATGCTTGAAATTGAAAAATTTGAAGTTGAGATAAAAAAAGGACTTTTAAATACAATATATTTCTGTTATGCAACAGAATCGTATTTTTTATTTGAAGCACTGAGGCTTGTAAGAAAATACTTTGATTCAATTGCTATTGAAACCTATGAATCTCCGGAGGAGGTTGATGTAACTTCTTTAATGACTGCCGCATCTTTATTTTCTGAAAAAAGAATTTTAATTGTTTATAACTTTGAAAAAATTAAAAAAAGTGAAAAAAGAATTGAATGGCTTGAAAAAATATTATCAACTGCTTCTTTTTCAGTTACGTTGATTATTGTTTGTAATACTTCAAGCAAAGAAATTTTAAAAGAAATAGATTTTTTAAAAAAAAATAAACAATGTAAAATTTACAATCTGGATATATACGAAAGAGAGCTTTCGTTATGGGTAACCTACAAAGCTACTGAAAATAAGCTTAATCTAAAATCAGATGCTATTTATTACTTAATTGATGTTACAGGTGGTCAACCAGGATTGATCTCATCAGAGATTGAAAAAATAGCACTTCTTACAGATAAATCGACTGTTGGGCTTTTTGATATAAAGGATATTCTTTCTGAAATGAGTGATGCCACGGCATTTGATCTTGTAGATGCAATACAAAAAAAAGACAAAGAAAAAGCCTTTAAAATCCTTGAAAAATTAAAGGATATAGAGTCAGATATGATTCTGGGTGCTTTGAACTGGTATTACACAAACAGAACAAGTGCTGATAGTCGTATTTATGGACTTCTCTACAAAACAAATATTTCATTGCGACAGGCACGGGCATGTAGTCTTGAGATGCTTGTTTATGAGTTGTTAAAAAATTAGATTATTTTATAATTTTTGAACCTGCCTGCTCCACCATACTGCTTTTTCAATTAATGTGTCCTCATCCACAAATTGATGTTTACCGCTCGTTATGACAGGAACTCCATTTACAAAGACATCTTCAATATCTGAAGCTTTTGCAGAATATATTATTGTTGAATATATATCATAAACTGGCTGTAAATGAGGTTTATTAAGATTCATTAGCACAAGGTCAGCTTTTTTGCCAGTTTCTATACTGCCAACTTCTTTTTCAATTCCTAATGCCTCTGCTGCCCATATTGTCAGTATTTTCATACATGTTTTTACATCAAGCACTGTAGGATTACCAGTGATACCTTTTTGAACTTTTGCAGCAATAGAACTCTCTTCAAGAAGATCTAGATTATTATTACTTGCAGCTCCATCTGTTCCCATACTAACTTTTATACCCCTTTTAAGCATCTTTGCTACAGGTGCTATTCCGCTTGCAAGTTTGAGATTACTTTCAATGCAGTGCGAAACTCCAACATTGTGGTTTCCCATGATTTCAATTTCTTCATCATTTAACCATACTGAATGGGCAGCTATAATTTTTCCTTCAAGAAAACCTATATTTTTAAGATATTTAACAGGTCTTTTGCCATAATTTCTTATACATTCTTCAACTTCCTGGAATGTTTCACTAAGATGAATATGAATCAATAGATCATGCTTCAATGCCAGATCTCTGGATTTAATCAATGTTTCTTTGCAACAGGTGTAAATAGCATGTGGAGCAACAGCTGGAATTATTAATTCATTGGTTTTAGATTTCTCGATAAATTCTAAAGCTCTATTTAAGTAATCTTCAGCATTTTTACCAAATGGAGTTGAGAAATCAAAAACTCCCTGTCCTATAACTGCTCTTATATTAAGTTTTTTTGCTGCCTTTGCAATCGATTCCGGGAAAAAATACATATCATTGAAGGTTGTTGTGCCACTTTTTAACATCTCAAGGCATGCAAGGCAGCTCCCATCATAAACAAATTCAGGGCTTAAAAATTTTGCCTCTCTTGGCCATATATGTTCATTAAGCCATTGTTTTAGAGGTAAATCATCTGCAATTCCGCGAAATAAAACCATTGCAGCATGTGTATGCGTGTTTATAAAGCCTGGCATTAAAACAGAATGAGAATTGCCATATATCTGAACAGGATAATCTTTATATTTTTTTAAAAGTTCAGAAAAGTCGCCAATATCAATGATTTTATCGTCCTTCACAACAACACCAGAGTTGTTAAGAACTTCGTCATGTTCGTTCATGGTAATAATATATTGGCCACGAATAATAAAGATTGAGTTCATAATCGTTCTCCTTTATGAGGCTTTAAATGTTACATTTAAAATAATAAATAACTTCAAGATCCTATTAAAATTATCTTGTCATTCTTAATGTAGCTAAAATGTTCATCATAAACTCCGATCTGTTTTTCGGAATTGCAGAATAACATATAAAAACTCAAAATTCTGATGGAACTAAACCTTTATCAAAATACTCATTGCAGTAAAAATAAACACTGCAACGCTTATATAACCGTTCATGTTGAAAAAGGCTATATTCAGTTTTGAAAGGTCATCAGGTCTGACAACTCTATGTTCGTGAATAAATAGATATGCAACTATAAACATACCTATCCAGTAAAATATATTGAGTTTAAAAACAATACCAGTTAAAACTAAAAAGCTCCATGCAATAAAATGAAAGAATCTTGCAAAATTTATCGCCTTTTTAACTCCGTAGATTCTCGGAATTGAATATATTCCGTATTTTTTATCAAACTCAATATCCCACAAAGCATAAAGGGTATCAAATCCCGCAAGCCAGAAAATTACAGTAAACACCATAGGAATGATATCCCAGTCAAAATTTCCTCTTATAGCAATCCATGCTCCCAGAGGTGCAAGTGCTAATGCTATACCTAAAACAAAGTGACATGCCCATGTGAATCTCTTTGTATATGAATAAATGAATAGAATGGCTATTGCCAGAGGTGAAAGTTTAAAGCATAAGGAGTTAAGCATCCATGCAGAATAAACAAACACTACAAGGCATATAACTGTGAATAAAAACGCTTCCCAGAGTTTGATTTTACCAGAAGGTATTTCTCTATTTGCTGTTCTTGGATTCATCGCATCAATCTTTCTGTCAATAATTCTGTTAAATCCGAAGGCAGATGCTCGTGCAGTAACCATTGCAACAGTAATCCAGAATATTTTTTCGAATGTTGGAATACCACCTTGAGCAAGTAATGCTCCGGCAAAAGCAAATGGAAGGGCAAAAATACTGTGTTCAATCTTGATCATGTTGAGATACACAGCAGCTTTGTTTGTAATTGACATATCAAAAATATTATAACATTATTTGTTTTGTCAGCCTTATAAGCTTTTTATAATACTGTAGGGATGATAGTTTTGTTATTTAATATGAAATGCAATAGAGTGGTAGAGTAAAATATTTGACTTAATCTTGAAAAATATGGTTTAATATTTTTCGTGATTCCGAAAACAGAAAAAATATGGATGGATGGAAAATTTGTTAACTGGGATGATGCAAAAATTCATGTTCTAACTCATTCTCTTCATTATGGTCTTGCTCTCTTTGAAGGAATTAGATGTTATGAGACAGAGGAAGGTCCTGCTGTTTTCAGGTTAAAAGAACATGTAGAAAGGCTTTTTAAATCAGCCCATATTTTTACGCTAAAAATTCCTTTTACTGAAACTGAAATTTATGATGCAATAAAAGAGACAATAAGAATTAACAAAATCAATTCTTGCTATATAAGACCTATAGTTTTTATTGGATATGGCAGCATGGGTGTTTATCCTAAAAATAATCCTATTCAAGTTGCAATAGCTGCCTGGAGTTGGGGAGCTTATCTTGGAAAGGATGCTATTCAAAATGGAATAAAGGTTAAGACATCTTCATTTATTCGTAATCATGTTAATTCTAGTATGTCAAGGGGTAAAGTAGCAGGTTATTATGTCAATGGACAGCTTGCAAAGATTGAAGCAGTTTCGTGTGGCTTTGATGAGGCTATTTTACTTGATACAGAAGGCTATGTCTCTGAAGGAAGCGGAGAAAATATTTTTATGGTACGCAAAGGTATTCTAAAAACCACTCCTTTAACTTCGATTCTTGAAGGAGTTACAAGGGATACTGTTATTAATATTGCTAAAGATTTAGGAATTGAAGTACGAGAAGAAAGATTTACACGCGATGAATTATATATATCTGATGAGGTCTTTTTTACTGGAACAGCTGCTGAAATAACTCCTATAAGAGAAATTGATGGACGGATTATAGGATCAGGAAGTTGTGGTTTGGTTACAGGGAAAATACAGAATTTATTTTTTGATATAGTAAAAGGTAAATCTCCTAAATATAAACACTGGCTTGATTTTGTATAATTTATTTCAAATTTATCTGCTTTGCTGCCTCATTAATATCATTGTCACTTAAATGTTGATGAAGTTTTGCCTTTGAACCTTTTCTTAATTTATTAACCAGGTCTTGTTTGGTTTTTATCCCTTTTTCTTGAGATATTTGCGTAATAGAATTATCATTTTTATGACATTTATCGCATTTTAAAGCAAAAGCATTAGCTGATATAAAAATAATTATTAAAAAAATTATACCTATAAACGGCATTTATGAGTCCTTTAAAAGCTTTAAAATAAGTTCATTAACTAGTTTTGGATTGGCTTTACCCTTTGTATTTTTCATAACCTGTCCAACAAAAAATCCTATAAGTTTTTCTTCTCCATTTTTAAATCTTTCAACTTCTTTAGGATTTTTGGATATTACCTCCTTTATTGCTTCTATTAAAATAGCATCATCAGAAATCTGGGTAAGTCCTTTTTCTTTTACAATATTTTCAGCAGTTTTGCCAGTTTTGTACATTTCTTCAAACACTTCTTTTGCAGTATTTCTGTTTATTGTTCCCTTTTCAATTAATCCTATTAACTCAACAAGTTGAGATGGCTTTACAGAACATTGTGTTATATCTTTGTTTTCTTCATTAAGTAATCTCAGAAGCTCACCCATTATCCAATTTGATACTTCTTTTGGTTTACCGCCCAGTTTTACTGCTTCTTCAAACCACTCTGCAATAGACTTTTCTTCTGTTAGAATTTCAGCGTCATAGTTAGGTAGATTATATTGTTTAATAAATTTTTCAATTTTGTTGTCAGGCAGTTCAGGCATGTCCTTTTTTATTCTTTCAATGAAATCTTTTGAAACAACCACAGGTACAAGGTCAGGTTCAGGAAAATATCTGTAATCATGTGCTTCTTCTTTTGAACGCATTGATTGAGTAGTGCCTGTCTGTGAATCCCAGAGCCTTGTTTCCTGAGTAATTTTACCACCATCAGTGAGAATTCGTATTTGTCTTTTAATTTCGTATTCCAGAGCTTTTTCAACGAAGCGAAAAGAGTTGATATTTTTTATCTCGGTTTTAACACCAAATTCTTTGCTTCCCACAGGTCTAATAGAAATGTTTGCATCACATCTCAGGGAACCCTGTTCAAGATTGCCATCACAAACTCCAAGATATCTCAGAATAGTTCTTAATTTTTTCATATATGAAGCTGCTTCAGCAGGTGTTTTTATATCAGGCTCAGATACTATTTCCATTAAAGGAACGCCGGTTCTGTTAAAATCAACAAAACTGTAACCAGATGGGTCATGTATGTTTTTACCCGCATCTTCTTCAAGATGAATTCTTTTTATACGGATTTTTCTTCTTTCGTTATTAACTGTTATCTCAAGATATCCTTCCTCACACAATGGAAGCTCATACTGACTTATTTGATATCCCTTTGGAAGATCAGGATAGAAATAGTTTTTTCTTGCAAATCTACTGTAAGAAGCAATCTTGCAATTCATTGCAAGGCCTGTTTTAATAGTATATTCAACAGCTTTTTTATTTAATACTGGAAGTACACCTGGCATACCAAGACACACAGGGCATACTTGAGTATTTGGTTCTGATCCAAATTGAGTGGAACAGCTACAGAATATTTTACTTTGTGTTAAAAGCTGAGCATGTACTTCAAGTCCAATTACTGCTTCGTATTGCATTTTCACTCCTTTATAATAATGGTTTCTTTGTATGCCATGGAGTTGACTGTTCATAGGCAAAAGCAAGTTGAAGAATTTCAGATTCATTAAAAGGTTTACCAATTATTTGAAGCCCAACTGGAAGTCCGTCCTTATTGAATCCGCATGGAATTGATATGGCAGGCAGTCCTCCGAGATTTACAGAAATTGTAAAGATGTCAGATAGATACATCTGTAATGGATCATCTATTTTTTCACCAATTTTAAATGCAGTGGAAGGAACAGTCGGTGTTACAATAAAATTAACTTCTTTAAACGCTTTTTCAAAATCGTTTTTAATTAAAGTTCTAACCTGTTGTGCTTTTTTATAGTAAGCATCATAATATCCTGCTGAAAGGCAGTATGTACCGAGCATAATTCTTCTCTTGACTTCTGCACCAAAGCCTTTGCTACGGGTTTTCATATACATGTCCAATAGGTCTTTTCCTTCAACCCTGAGCCCGTATTTTACTCCATCATATCTTGCAAGATTAGAAGACGCCTCTGATGTGGCTATAATATAGTAAGTGGCAACAGCATACTCAGTATGGGGTAGAGATATTTCAATCGGAATACAGCCAAGAGACTCAAGATGTTTTATCGCTTCATTAACTCGTTCTTCGACTTCTTTGTCCATTCCTTTAATGAAATATTCTTTAGGAATACCAATTTTAAAATTTTTTATTTCCTTTCCCAATTTTTCGGTAAAATCAGCTGGTTTTATGGGAACGGAAGTTGAATCCATATGAGTGTATCCAGCGATAACATTCATTAACAGGGCAGAATCAGCAACACATTTTGTTAATGGACCTATCTGGTCAAGGGACGATGCAAAAGCAACTAAACCGAAACGGGAAACTCTTCCGTAGGTTGGTTTTAATCCGACAACACCACAGAAAGAAGCAGGTTGTCTGATAGAACCTCCTGTATCAGAACCAAGTGCAGCAATACATTCATCAGCAGCAACAGCTGCAGCACTTCCACCTGAACTTCCACCTGGAACTCTTTCGAGATTCCATGGATTTCTGGTAATATGAAATCCTGAGTTTTCAGTTGAAGAACCCATTGCAAATTCATCCATATTTGTTTTGCCTACGAGAACATATTTTTCTTTTAAAAGTTTTTCTGTGACAGTGCTTTCATATGGAGGATAAAAATTGTAAAGAATTTTTGAAGCACATGTAGTGAGGATACCTTTTGTGCAGATATTATCTTTTATAGCAATAGGAATCCCTGTAGCAATATTTTTTTTACCTGTAAAAATTGTATTTTCAGCATCTTTAGCCATTTCATAGGCTTTTTCAATTGTTAAAGTTATAAAAGACTTTACTTTACCTTCTACCTCCTGTATTCTATTAAATATATCTATTAAAATTTCATGAGGTCTTACTTCTCCTTTGTGAATCATTTTTCCTAATTCCACAAGTGTTAGATTATTCAGTCCCAAATCAAGCCTCCTTAAAAATTTATCAATTAAATTAAAGCAATTTATCGCTTTTTTTCAAGTTGGATACACTTTACATGAGGTAATTTTATAAATCTCATGCATCCATTACAGGATATGCAGTCAGACCTTTCTTTATCTTTCATCCATTTTAGCGGTAAATCAGGTTCTCGGATTAATGGTCGTGAAAGAGAAATAAGATCTGCTTCATTTTTTTGCAAGATTTCTTCTGCTACAGAGCGAGAGCGAATTCCACCAACAAGCATAACTGGAATTTTCAGATTTTTTTTGAATTCTTTTGAAAATTCTCTGAAGTATGCTTCCTTTTCTGGAGAATCTATCTTTATTCTGACAGGTCTTTCTTCTGGTTTAGATTCCACTATGCCCCCACTTACCTCAATGGCATCAATTCCTAAATTTTTAAGTCTTTTGGCAATTTTTAAGCTATCTTCAAGTTTTAATCCTCCTTCAATAAAATCACAGGCATTGAGTTTTATCATTACAGGATAGTCAAAGCCAACATTGTATCTTATGCTTTCGTAAACTTCTTCAAGAAAGTGAAATCTTCGCTCTTCGTCTCCTCCCCAGTAGTCATTTCTTCTGTTTGTATAAGGAGATAGAAACTGATTTATTAAATATCCATGAGCACCATGGAGCTGAACTCCGTCAAATCCTGCTTCTTTTGCTCGTCTGGCTGCACTGCCAAAAGATTCTATTATTTCCCAGATTTCTTCCTGCTTTAATTCTCTGGGCATTACTTTATAAACAGGTTCATAAATAGATGAAGGCGCTACGGGCTGTGAACCACCAAGAAAAATTGATGCACACTGTCTTCCTCCGTGACTAAGTTGAATCACTATTTTCCCACCAGCTTTATGAACAGCATTTGTGAGTTTTTTAAGGCCCTCAACATAAAAATCATTATGAATACATATCATTTTAGGAGCACTTCTGCCTGATACGTGAACCAGAGCATTACCTGTGATTATTAATCCAGCTCCACCTCTTGCAAGAGTTACATAAAAATTTATAAGCTCCTCTGTGACAAAACCGTCTTCATCAGCCATTTTTTCAAATGTTGCAGAACGTACTATTCTGTTTTGCATCTTAATTGTTTTAATTTCAAAGGGTGTAAAAAGTTTCATAGTACCATCCTTGCAGCAAGTTTTATTGCCTCGATGAGGCTTGCAGGATTAGCTTTCCCCTGCCATGCTATATCATAAGCTGTTCCATGGTCAGGAGAAGTTCTAATAAATGGAAGCCCTACAGTAAAGTTTACACCTTTATCAAAGGCTAACAGTTTAAATGGTGCAAGCCCTTGATCATGATACATGGCAACAATCATATCAAATTCACCTTTTGACGCACGCCAGAAAATAGAATCAGCTGGATAAGGACCTGACACATTTATACCAAGAGATCTTGCTTCTTTAACAGCGGGCATAATTTCATCGATTTCCTCTCTTCCCATAATTCCATCTTCTCCTGCGTGTGGATTAAGACCTGATATTGCAATTCGAGGATTTTCAATCTGAAGCATTTCGCAGGCTTTTTGTCCAAAAAATATGGATTTGATAACTTTTTCTTTTTTTATAAGATATGGAACATCTTTAAGAGGCACATGAATGGTTGCAAGTATTAATTTTAATGGTTCACTGTAAAAAGCCATTGCATAATCTTCAACATTGGTTAGACTCGCAAGCATATCTGTATGTCCAATCCATGGAAGTCCAGCCATTTTCAAAGCAATTTTTGTAATTGGTGCTGTAACAATTGCTTCAACTATTCCAAGTCTGTAAAGTTCTACAGCTTTCCTGATATAGGAAAATGAGGCTCTTCCAGATTCTTCAGAAGGCTTTCCTTTGTGAAGTTTTGAAGGGTTTTTCACTTCATTGAGATTTAATATTTCTATATTATCAGGGTCAAAATCTATATTTATTGTTTTGATAACTTCTTTTATAACCGCTCTGTCTCCTATGACAACAGGATTGCATATTTTATAGATATCTTCCTGAGCAAAGGCTTTGACGATAATTTCTGCACCTATTCCAGCAGGATCTCCCATTGTTATGGCAATTTTTCTTTTACTCATCCTCACCTCCAATTATACTCTGGTTTCTTTAAATTAAATGAGAAAAACTTTAATACTGTAATACTGTGTCATCTTTCCTGGGAATGAAATTAAATAATGAATCTCTGAGAGTTGTATTTATTTTTACATTGTTAAATTCAATTGTTATTATATTTGCCATAGTATCAGTAATCTTAAGAGATTTAATTGGAAATTCGTTTTCATTAATAACCAGTTCGATTCTTTTAATGTTGCCCATTTTAGTTTTAGGAACCAGAATCAAAGTGTTTTCTTTATTTTCTGCAACTTCAAAATCCTTTTTAATATCAGCCATTCTTGAAAGAAGTGCAATAGGCAGCTGTCCGTATTTATCTTCTGTAAAACTGCTCTGTATTGCCTGTTTATTTGTTTTGTCATAAACAGTGAGCATTTTTCTATTGAGATAAACTACCTGGGAAAAATTTCCAGAATACTGCCATCTTATTTTGTCGCCCTTTATAAAAAATTTTCCATTAAATTTTTGAGTTTTTCCAAGTTCTTTTATATAACTTATCTGAATAAAATTCCCACTTGCATCATCTATATTTTTATATGCGGTTTCAATTTTGGATAAAGTGGTATTCTGAGCATAGGAGAGTGTTAACAATAAAAAAATACATAATAAATTAATTGTCAAGGTTTTAAATAACAGTCTATGTTTTTGATATAAAAGCCTCATAGTTTTAATTATACCAGTCCATGGTATTTTTTGGCACATACCAGAAAATATAGTTATGCCATATTCCTGCAGGAGCAGGTTCAATGCCTTTAATCCTCTTATTTACAGCAATAATTGTGTCAGGAACATAAAGAAATGTATAAGGTTGATCTTCTGTGATAAGTTTATGAATTTTAAAATAAAGCTTTTTCCTTTCATCTCTGTTGAGGATTCCTCGTGCCTGCTCAATTAATCTATCAACATATGGATTGCTGTAACTGACAAAATTGAACTCTCCAGGTTTAGTTTTAGAAGAATGGAATATATCATATAAATCAGGGTCATGAGAAAGTGACCAGCCAAGTAATACTGCCTGAAATTGCCTTTTTGTAACAAGTTCTAGAAAACTTTGCCATTCAAGAACTCTTATATTCAGGTCAATTCCAACGTTTTTTAGTTGCTCTTTTATAATTTGTGCTGTTTTAAGTCTGCCTTCATTGCCCTGATTAACAAGCAGAATAAATGAAAATCTTTTCCCATCTTTTACCAGAATACCGTCATTACCAGTTCTCCATCCAAGTTCATAAAGAATATTTTTTGCTTTCTCAGGTGAATACTCAAAATCTGTTACATCAGGATTGAATGCCCATGAAGAAGGTGGAAATGGTCCTGTACAAGGGCTTCCATATCCAAGAAGAACTCCTTCAATGACTTCTTTTTTGTTTATGGAATGAGCAATCGCCTGACGAACTTTTTTATCCGAAAATAAAACATTTTCAAGATTATATCCAATATAGGTATATCCAAAAGATGGATAGCGGTAAACATTGAAGTATGTTTTAAAAAAATCTTTTGTACCATAATATTTATATTGCGCAGGATTAAGTCCCATATAATCTATTCCACCAAATCTCAGTTCAAGAAACATTGTGGATGCATCGGGTATAATTCTTGAAATAAATTTTTCGAAAAAAGGTAAACCTTCAAAGTAGTTTTGATTTCGTTCAAGGATAATTCTCTGTCCTGTTACCCATTCTTTCATTTTGTAAGGGCCTGTGCCAACAGGAGCTCTGTTAAGTGGAGAGTTAAACAGTTCTTTACCCTCGAGCAAATGTTTTGGAAGAATTCCCATTCCCCATGATTCAAGCGAAGGTGCAAAAGGTTTTTCATATAAAATTTTCACAGTGTATTTATCAATGGCTTTCACTTCTTTCACCGGGCCGTAGGTACTGCTATAAGGTGTTGGATTACGAGGATCAGTAATTGCTTTATATGTGAATACAACATCCTCTGCAGTAAATTCTATACCATCATGCCATTTAACTCCTTTTCTGAGATAAAAAATAATTTCTTTACCATTTTTTGATATAATCCATTTCTCAGCGAGGTCTCCAACAATATTAAGATTTTTGTCATATTTTGTAAGTCCATTAAAAACTCTTCCGCTTATATCGGCACTTGCTGAGTCTGAAGCAAAGAGAGGTAGAAGTCTTTTAGCATCAGCAGAAGAAGCTCCGGTTAAAGAGAATGGTTCTTTTATATCAGGGGCTCTCTGGCAGGAAAAAATAAATAAAGTTAAAAAAAGAATAAATCTGCCATATTTTTTTAACATCTACTTTTGTTGAGGTTGTTCTCCTGTTGGTTGCTGGGCTGGCTGAACTGGTTGAGTTTGTTGAGGAATATTGACATCTGAGACAACAGATTTATTTCTTGTAGTAATATAGGTCAGAAAGAAAGAAGAAAGCATAAATAACACAGCCACAATGGTTGCTACTTTGTTAAGAAAAGTAGCAGCACCTCTTGGACCAAAAAGAGTCTGTGAAGAGCCTCCTCCAAAGGCAGGTCCAAGTTCAGCTCCTTTACCTCTGTGAAGAAGAACTACAGCAATCATAACCAAACAGAGTATTATGTGAAAAGTTAAAAGCAATGTTTTCATAAAATTTCCTCCCTATTTATTTTCGTTCTTCATATTTTATAATTTTTAAAAACTTTTCAGGGTCAAGACTGGCACCGCCGACAAGGACTCCGTCAACATTGGCAATATTCATTATTGAATGAATATTTTCAGGACTAACACTTCCACCGTAAAGTATTCTTATTCTGTCAGCTTTATCTGAATAAATATCTTTTAATCTATTTTTTATAAATGCATGAGCTTCTTCAATTTGCAATTCAGATGCCACTTTTCCTGTTCCAATTGCCCATACAGGTTCATAAGCCAATACTAAAGAGTCATATTTTTCTATATTTTCAAGTCCTTTTTCAATTTGTTTTTTTAAAACATCAAATGTTTTCTCTGATTCTCTTTCTTCAAGTGTTTCGCCAATACAGAAAATCACATTTAGGTTTTCACTCATAGTTGCCTTTATTTTAAGATTAATTATTTCATCTGTCTCATGAAAATATTTTCGTCTTTCTGAATGGCCAATTATTACATAATCAATATTTAAGTCTTTAAGCATTACTGGAGATACTTCTCCGGTATATGCTCCTTTATTTTCATAAAAAACATTTTGAGCCCCAACTTTTATATCTGTATCCCTTAAAGCTTTTGACATACTGTCAATGCATACAAATGCAGGAGCTATACCAATTTCTCTGTCAGATATACCCTGAACAGATGGAATGAAATCTTTTAAAAACTCAAGCGCTTCTTGAACAGTCTTGTGCATCTTCCAGTTTGCCATGAAAAATTTCATTCGCATAATTTAAAAGTTTAATTAAAATATGGTTTTTTAGTCAAATAGTTTAACTATTAAACATTTCAGATAAGCTGTTTCTGGCATAGTTAAAAGTATTGGATGATCCTTGCTCTGGATTCCTTTATATAATACCTTTCCTGTTCTTTTATTTCGTGAAAGAGCTTCCTTAATTATTTCTGAGAATTCAAAGTCTGATATGTGCTGTGAACATGATGATGTGGTAAGGATCCCATCTTTTTTCAAAAGTTTTAACGCTAAACTATTTAAAGTTAAATATCCTTCGATAGCATCGTCTTTCTGATTTTTTGATTTTACAAAAGCAGGCGGATCAACCACCATGAAGTCATAGCGTTTGTTCTTTTTTATCTCCCATTTAAGATAGTTAAATACATCAGCTTTTATAAATTTACATTTTTCATTCAAATTATTAATTTTTGCATTATCTCTCGCTGAATTTATTGCATGCTCTGAACTGTCAATTCCTGTAACACTTGCTCCCTTTTTTGCGAGATGAATACTCCATGAACCAATATAGCAAAAAAGGTCAAGTCCTTCTCCAGCAGTAATGAATTGTTTAAGAAATAGCCTATTTTCTCTCTGATCCAGAAAAAAGCCTGTTTTTTGTCCATGAACTGGGTTAACTAAAAATTTAACATCATCTTCATAAATCACTGGAAGTTCGCTGAGTTCTCCTTTCACTATTTTTTTCTCTGTTACAAGACCCTCTTTCAATCTTGATGAAGAGTCATTTTTAAGAACGATAATCTCTGGATTAGTAATTTTATCTAAAAGTTCGATTATTAAATCCTTAAAAGTCTCCATTCCAGCGGTCAGAATCTGAATTACAAGGCAATTATTGTATTTATCCACTATCAAGCCCGGAAGCCCGTCAGATTCACTATATATCATTCGATAGCTATGTTTAAGTCCTAAAAATTCTTCTCTGTATTTTATTGCCTGTTGAAATTTTTGATGAAAAAATTCAGCATCTATATTTTCTTTTTTAAAACTGAGAAGTCTTATAGAAATTGTTGATTTTGGGTTTATATATCCTGTTCCAATAATTTTATTTGATCTTGATTCATAAACTCTTAGGAGACTACCGGGAGTTAAATGCGTGATGTCTGATAGAATTTCATTTTTATAAATCCAGAGACTTCCGTATTTTTTTAAAGGTTTAATAAAAATTTCTTCCATGAAGCTTAGTTTGAAATAGTTTTTTTAAAAAGTCAATATTTTCTTGAAAAAACTTTCTTTATCATTGTAATATGAATAGCTATTTAAATAAACCTTTAGGAGGAGTTTTCAGATGGCCTTGACATCTAAAAAACAAAAAAAGCCTCTCAAAAAAGCATCAACATCAAAAAAATTAACGTCAGGGAAAAAATATGTTTACTATTTTGGAGATGGGAAAGCAGAAGGAACAGCTCAAATGAAGGATCTTCTCGGCGGGAAAGGAGCTGGACTTGCTGAGATGACCAATCTTGGAATTCCGGTTCCATCAGGATTTACAATTACCACAGAAGCCTGTAGAGAATATTTTAGTCTTGGCAAAAAATTTCCTGACAGAATGTGGGAGGAAGTTTTAAATAATCTGAAAAATGTTGAAAAATCAATGAATTCTGAATTTGGTAATCCTGAAAATCCGCTTCTTATTTCTGTTAGATCAGGTGCGAAGTTTTCCATGCCAGGAATGATGGATACAGTATTAAATCTTGGATTAAATGATGAAACCCTTAAAGGTTTAATAAAGAAAACAAAAAATGAAAAATTTGCATATGATACCTATAGAAGATTTATTACAATGTTTGGAAGTATTGTTACTAATATAGACAGGAAAAAATTTGAAGATTTACTTGAAGAAGCTAAAAAGGCAAAAGATGTTCAATTAGATACAGAACTTGATGCAAAAGATTTTAAAACTCTTGTTAAAAAATATAAAGAACTTTATAAAAAAGAGACGGGTACTAATTTTCCTTCAGACCCTTATGAACAGCTTAGGATGGCAATAAAAGCTGTTTTTGATTCATGGTATGGAGATAGAGCAGCAACCTATAGAAGGCTTCACGGAATACCAGATGATCTTGGCACAGCATGTAATATTGTTGCAATGGTTTTTGGTAATATGGGAGAAAATTCAGGTACAGGAGTTGGTTTTACAAGAGATCCATCTACAGGAGAAAAAAAATTTTTTGCTGAATTTCTGGTAAATGCACAGGGAGAAGATGTTGTTTCAGGTATCAGAACTCCTTTAAAAATTGAAGAACTTAAAAGAAGAATGCCAAAAATATATTCTCAACTTGAAAAAATATGCAATAAACTTGAGAAGCATTACAAGGACATGCTTGATATAGAGTTTACAATTCAGGAAGGCAAACTCTATATGCTTCAGACAAGAGTTGGAAAAAGAACAGCTGCAGCTGCAATAAAAATAGCTGTTGATATGGTAAATGAAAAACTTATTGATAAAAAAATAGCTCTTTTAAGAATAGAACCTGAACAACTCAATCAACTTCTTCATCCTACAATTGATCTAAAGGCAGAGGTTAAAGTTATAGCAAAAGGATTGCCTGCAAGCCCTGGAGCAGCGGTTGGCAGGGTTGTTTTTTCAGCTCAGGATGCAGAAGAATGGGTAGAAAAGGGAGAAAGGGTTATTCTTGTAAGAAATGAAACATCACCTGAGGACATTGGCGGAATGGCAGTTGCTCAGGGAATATTAACAGCACGAGGAGGCATGACTTCTCATGCCGCTGTTGTTGGCAGAGGAATGGGCAAATGTTGTGTTGTTGGCTGCGGAGAGATAACCATTCGTGAAGAAGAAAAATGTTTTACAGCTGGAGAAATTACTGTTAAAGAGGGGGATTATATTACATTAAATGGAACTACTGGTGAGGTTATTCTTGGACAGGCACCACTTGTTATGCCTAAACTTTCAAAAGAATTTTATACTATTATGCAATGGACTGATGAGCTTAGTAAGCTTAAAGTCAGGGCAAATGCTGATACTCCAAAAGATGCAAGGGTAGCTAGAGATTTTGGTGCTTCAGGAATTGGACTTTGCCGAACAGAACATATGTTTTTTGATCCAGACAGGATCAGGGCATTCAGAGAAATGATTCTTTCAGATAATATTGATCAGCGAAAGAAAGCACTAGATAAAATAAAACCTTATCAGAAAAAAGACTTCATTGGTATTTTCAAAGAAATGAAAGGATTACCTGTAACAATAAGACTTCTTGACCCACCACTTCATGAGTTTTTACCCAAAACAGATGAAGAAATAGAGATTCTTTCTAATGAAATGGGTGTTTCCATCAGAAGAATTAAATCTAAAATTAAAGCTCTTGAAGAGTTTAATCCAATGCTTGGTCATAGAGGATGCCGTCTTGGAGTTACATATCCAGAAATATATGAGATGCAGGTAAGAGCTATAATGGAAGCAGCCTGTGAGCTTGCCAAGAAGAAAATCAAAGTTATACCCGAGATAATGATTCCGCTTGTGGCACATGTTAATGAATTGAAGTTAATGAAAGAGTTGACCGTGAAAACATCAGAAGATGTTATGAAACAATACAGAATAAAAGTTGAGTATAAGGTTGGAACAATGATAGAACTTGCTCGTGCTGCAATAACAGCAGATCAGATTGCTACTGAAGCAGAATTTTTCTCCTTTGGAACAAATGATTTAACGCAGTCTGTGTTTGGACTTTCAAGAGATGATGCGGGAAAATTTTTACCTTTCTATATTGATAATAAAATAATAGAAGATGACCCATTCATTACAATAGACACAGAAGGAGTTGGTCAGATTATGGAGATTGGTGTGAAAAAAGGAAGGAAGACAAACAAGAATCTCAAAGTCGGAATATGTGGTGAACATGGTGGAGATCCGAAATCAATTGAGTTCTGCCACAAAATAAATCTTAACTATGTAAGTTGTTCTCCTTACAGAGTTCCAATAGCTAAATTAGCAGCAGCGCATGCAAATTTAAAGGGAAAAGGAGCAGAAGTTATAAAGTCAACCGTTTAAACAAATAGATTAAGTAATAACTGCTATGTTACAATTACTTAATTAATGAATGAAATTTTTAGGCTTCCATTACCTCATTATGTAATTCTTAAGGCATCTGCTGGTTCCGGAAAAACAAGGGTTCTTACACAGAGATATGTCTCTTTTTTACTTTCAGATGAAGTGCCTTACAGTAGTTTGAAACATATTCTTGCCATTACATTTTCCAATAATGCTGCTTATGAAATGAAAAGCAGAATTCTTGGATGGATCAAGGATTTGTATTTTAAAAATCAGCAGACAATGCAGGAATTTTTAAAGATTTTATCTATAGAAGATGATGATTTGTCATTTATGGCAGAAAAAGCACTTGAAAATATACTCAGTAATTATTCCGATTTTCAAATAAAAACAATAGATAGTTTTGTCACTTCTATATTTAAAGCCTCAGCTCTGGATTTTGATTATAATCCAGACTTTGAAATTCTCATGAACAATGATGCAATGATGAATTATACCTATGATTTATTTTTAAAAGATATTGAAGAACAGTCTCCTGAAATCAGGTTGTTTAGAAATATTATTGAAAAAATCAAAAAAAATAAGGATAACTTTCTCTGGGATCCTGCGGAAGAAATTTTTTTAAAAATTAAAGCGTTATATTCTATTAGCACAGCTAACAATAAAGAATTTTTTAATCCTGAACTGGATGAGCAACGTAGACTTGAAGCTGAAGAAAAAATAATAGAACTGATGCAGAAGATTATTGAGGAGCTTAAATCTTCAGGGCTTGAAAGAAATAAAAAAAATCAGATTTATGACTCTTTTGAATCAATCATTAAAACAAGGAATTTTAAGGAGATTCTTGATAGAGGGATATCAACACCCCCTGTAAATAAACCAAAAAATAAAAATTTAACCCAAAAATATGAAGATATAATTCTTCTATGGGATGAATTTAAAGAAGTTGTTGATGAGTATGCTTTTTTATATTCTAAAACTTTTTATTTACCTTATCTTCATATTTTTAAAAATTTCCAACGAAAATTAAATGTAGTAAAGCAGACAGAGAGTAAAATATTTATAGAAGACATAAATAAATTGCTTTCTCAATATATTAACGAATTCAAAGTTCCAGAGATATATTTCAGGCTCGGAGAAAAAATACATCATTTTCTTATTGACGAGTTTCAAGACACATCGCCTATTCAATGGTCAAATCTGAAACTGTTAATAGAGAATGCTCTATCAGAAAATGGTAGTCTTTTCGTGGTTGGTGATACCAAACAGGCAATTTATAGTTTTCGTGGTGCTGATTACAGAATAATGAATGAACTTGAAAAAATAGATATTTTCCCTTCAGCTCATAAAATAGTTGAAGAACTCAGTGTTAATTATAGAAGTAAAGGAATGATTTTAAAATTCGTAGAAAAATTTTTCAAAGAAAATATAGTTAATCATTCTGATTATTGCAATCCTGCTAAGCTTACCGGGCTTGACCGTTACGAACAGTTTTCAAAAAAAGAATATGAACAAGAAGGTTATGTTGAGGTTAAAACTTTTTATTCAGACGATGAAGAAAATGAAGCAAAAATAAAAAAAGATTTTATAGATATCATTAATGATACCAGAGCAAGAGGATATAGTTTTAAAGATATTGCAGTTCTTGCATTAAAAAATGACCATGTGGTTACTATCAGTTCATGGTTAAATGATTTAACTCTGCCGTTTATTTCCTATAGCAGTCTTGATGTAAGAAGAAGAAAGGTTACTTTTGAAATTTTAAATCTTCTTAAATTTCTTGACAGCCCTGTAGATGATTTTTCTTTTTCAATTTTTATTCTTGGAGATCTTTATAAAGAATTTTTATCAAAGTGTTACAGTATAAAAACATTACAACCTATTCAGGAGTTTATTATAAAAAACAGGCAAAACTCCCCGTTATACAAATACTATCAGGTAGCATTTCCTTCATTATGGGAGAATCATTTTCAAAATATGTTTAAACTTACAGGATATTTACCTATTTATGATCTTTTGTCTGTAGCATTAAGCAATTTTAAAGTTTTTGAGATTATGCCAGATGAAGAAGCTACTTTTTTAAAAATTCTTGAACTTGTAAAAAGTTTTGAAGGCCGAGGATTAAGTAGTATCAAAGATTTTATAGAGTTTTTTTCAAATCCAAGTGAGGATGAAAAAATCTGGGATATAACATTGGGAGCTGATATAGATGCTATCAACATTATGACAGTTCATAAGGCAAAAGGACTTGGTTTTCCAGTTGTAATTTTATTTCTGGAGGACTCCAGAGAAAAAACAGATGAATATATAGTGAATGAAATTGATGAAGAAACACTTTGTATAATGAAAATAAATGATAAACTTGCAAATAAATGTGACAGGTTGAAAGAGATCAAGGATTCTGTAAAAGTTTCAAAGATGGCAGATTCTTTAAATACGCTATATGTGGCTTTTACAAGAGCACAGGATGAACTATATGTAATAGGAAAAATGAAAAAAGAAAGCAATTTCCCTTTTGATATTCTTTGTAATTTTACGGACAAACCATTGGGGTCAAAACTATCTAAAATTTATTCTCTTAATATTGAAAGAAAAATAATGAAAATTGAACATCATTCACTGCCTGTTGAATTTCCTGTTTCACAAGAGATGATTCATTTAAAAGAAAAGGACAGGGGAGATTTTATACACAGAGTTCTTTCTTCAATAGATTTCTGGAATGAAGAATTTACAGATATAATTGATTCTAATATAGAAAAAATCAACAGAGATTTAAGAAAAAATTTTGACATTGCTGAAATCAAAAAGCCAATTCTGAAGATGCTTGATCATCCTCAAATGAGGGAATTATTTATTAAGAAGCCTGACAGAATTTTTTTTAATGAATTTGAAATTTCAGACCATAAAGGATTAATTCACAGGATTGATAGAGTGGTTATTGATAAAGATAAAGTTACAGTTATTGAATATAAAACAGGTTATCCATCAGAAGAACATTTTGGACAAATAAAAAAATATTTAAACCTGGCTTCAGACATTTATAAAAATTTTACTATTACTGGATGTCTTTATTATCTTGATATGGAAGAGATAAAATGGATATGAATCAGAGTAAAGAATTAATTGATAAATTAGATTTTCTTTCTGAAAGACAAAAAATCATACTAACCTCAGACCAGGATTTAATTGAAAGTATAGTATCAGTTATTGATTCAGAAAACTTGAATTATTCCCAAAATGTAGTCGTGTTTCCAGGTAAAAGACCATCTCATTATTTAAGAAAAACGCTGGCAGAAAAGATAAATACTTCCTTTATTCCACCTCGTATTTTTTCAATAGATGAATTCATAAACTTTATTTTTAAAAAATTAAATGATACAAATTCAATTGAATCAATAGATGCTGCCGGAATTATTTATGAAATATGCATAAAAAATAATTCTTTAACCACATTTTTTCAAAAATTTGATAATTTTTTCTCTATTGGTTTAAAACTCTTTAATCTTTTCGAGGAACTTTATATCGAAGGTATTTCAGTTGATAAGCTGAAAGAAGTGGAAACACTTGTTGAGATACCTGTAAATTCCCGAAATAGCTTAAGATTTCTTTCACAGACATATAAAGAATTTTATGAGTTATTAATCAACAGAAATCTATCTACAAGATCTTTACGGTACAGAACAGTTGCAGAAGCAGATTTGAATTCATATTTAAGTTTTCAGAAAATAATTTTTGCAGGTTTTTTTGCTTTTACAAAGACTGAAAAAATAATTCTTGAGAAATTAAGCAAAATAGAAAATTTTTTCTTAGTGTTTCAGGATGATGACGAAGCTTTAAACACCAAAATAAAATTTTACAGCTGTCCTGATACACATGGAGAAATTAAAGTTGCAGGTAAAATAATTAAAGAATTTGATAGCCTGGATGAAAGAACAGTGATTGTTCTTCCAGATGCTGAGAATCTTTTTCCTCTTGTGAGACAGGGGATTTCATATTTAGATGAAAGAAGTTATAACATTTCTATGGGGTATCCTCTTTCAAGAACGCCAATTTACGGCTTTTTCATAACTTTATTTGAACTTTTGAGCTCTATTGAAAATGATATGGTTTATGTTCCTTTTTACTTAAAATTTATGCTTCATCCGTATACAAAGAATATTTTTTTTAAAAATAGTGCTGAATTAAGCAGGATAGTTTTCCATGAGATGGAAGAATTTTTTAAATTCGAAAAACCTCTGTTATTTATTGAACTTGAATGGATAGAAAAGGAAGTTCCATCAAAGATTATTCAAAACATAGGTGAGTCTTTTTTATCAGCAGAAGAAATTAGCGAACATATTAAATTTATTCATGAAAATGCTATAAAAAAATTTCTTTCTTTTAGTAATATTAAAGAGTTTATAAATGCATGTCGGGAATTGCTGATATTTATTTATGACAAAAGCACGGCAAAATATCATCCTCTTTTTTATCCTTACGTTGAAGCTTTTTTAACTGAGTTTGAAAAACTCTCTAACTCTTTAATAAATAAAATAAAGTTCGAGTTCAAGCAGTCTTACTTTAACTTTTTTAAAAATTATATAGCTTCTCAGAATATTCCTTTTGAAGGTATTCCTTTGAATGGATTACAAATTCTTGGTTTTCTTGAAACAAGAAATATTAAGTTCAAAAAAGTTATTTTTCTTGATCTAAATGAAGGAGTTTTTCCAAATCTTTCTGAAGACTATCTATTACCATATAGAATTAGAAAAATTCTTGGATTACCAACGTATCATGACAGGGAAAAACTGATTTATTACTATTTTTCTACATTAATTAGAGGAGCAGAAGAGGTTCACATTGCTTATATAAAAAATGATAGATATGAAAGATCAAGATTCATCGAAAAATTAATCTGGATTATAGAAAAAAAAGAAGGAGCTATATTAGAGGATAATCAATCTGATTTGATACATTCGGTTATTTATAAAGTTAATCTTGCAGGAAAAATGCCTGATAACATTGTTAAAAATCATGAAATGATGGATATATTAAAAAATTTTTCATTTTCAGCAACAGCAATCGATGAATATTTGAAATGCGGATTGAAATTTTATTACTCCTATGTTCTTGGGATCAAAAAAGAAAAAGATATTTCATCAGATTTAGATCGTTGTGATATCGGAATAATAGTTCATGAAGCATTAAAGGAATATTTCAAACTCAGAATAGGTAGAGTTTTGAATGAAAAGAATTTAATAAATGAAATAGAAAAAATTTTGGATAATATATTTTTGAAACAATATGGAAATAAAATACGAGGCAGAGTTTATTTATTAAAGCTTCAAACACTGGACAGATTACATGAAATTATAAATTACTATCAAGAAATTTCAAAGATACATAAAATCGAAATAATTTCAGTTGAAGAATTTTTTGAGGAAACTTTCTTTGACTCTAGATTTACATGCAGATTAGATAAAGTTGAAAAGGTGAATGAAAAAATTTTTATTGTTGATTATAAAATTACCGGCAAACAGGATCATCTTAAAATTAAGTTCGACAGGCTGAGTACTGAAGACAGGCAATCATGGGCAAAATATATTGGAAGTTTTCAAATTCCTCTGTATGTCTTTCTTTACTCCCAAAAATATAAAATTAATCCACAAAATCTTGAAGGTTATTATTTTTTACTTGGTCGAAATGTAATCGACAATGATGCTTTTTTTAATCCATTGAACGAAATTGAAAAAGGACAGGGATTGTCAATTATTTCTGAGATAATGAAGAGTCTTTTAGCTGAAATTAAAAATTTAGAAATACCCTTTCAACCGACATATGATTTCAAGAAAAATTGTAAATTCTGTGATTATCAAGCAATTTGTGGAACTTTTACTGTTCCTTCATAGACCTCTTCAGCGGGTCCTGTCATATAAACATGTCCATTTTCTTGCCATTCAATTAATAAATCTCCACCTAGAAGATGAACAGTTACTTTGTTTTCAACGAGCTTTTTTTTCATTGCAGCAACAGCTGTGGCACATGCACCAGTACCACATGCAAGAGTTTCTCCGGCTCCTCTTTCCCAGACACGCATAATTATTTCTTTACTGTTTTTTACAAAGGCAAACTCAACATTCGTTCTTTTTGGGAAAATAGGATGAGTTTCAATTGCAGGTCCATATTTTAAAACTGCAAAATTTTTAGGATCTTCTTCAAGAAATATTACAGCATGAGGATTCCCCATACTTACACAGTTAAGTCTTGCATGCCAGCCATACACTTCAAGTGCAATATCAAAGGCTATATCACCCTCTGCATCAACAGGGATTTTTTCTGGTCTAAATTCAGGATTTCCCATATCAACCTGAACAAGCTCTCCAACTTTTTTTGGTTTTATAATTCCTGCAAGAGTTTCTACATCCAGTATTTCTTTTTGAGATAGCCCTCTATCCCAGACATATTTTGCAAAGCACCTTATTCCATTTCCACACATTTCAACTTCTGAGCCATCAGCATTGAAAATTCTCATGCTGAAATCTGCAATTTCGGAAGGATAGATTAATAAAAGCTGGTCTGCACCTATTCCAAATCTTCGATTACAGTATTTGATTGCAAAAGCCTGAGGATCTGGCAAATCCTGTTTTAGACAATCAATCAAAATAAAATCATTGCCAAGTCCGTGCATTTTAACAAAGTTAATTTTATTCATTAGAGTATATCCTCCGGTATGATTTCATTTTTTATTAAGTCTTTATATGTTTCTCTTTTTCTTATTAAAGCATAGTTTTCTCCTTTGACGAGCACTTCAGCAGCTCTCGGGCGACTGTTATAATTAGATGACATACTGAATCCGTACGCACCTGCGCTCATTACAGCAAGATGTTCTCCTGGAGTTATTTTTTCAATTTCTCTGTCCTTTGCAAGAAAATCTCCTGATTCACATATTGGTCCGACAATGTCGGTGACTATTTTTTGTCTTTTATCAGGAGTTACGGGTAGAATTTCATGATAAGAACCATAAAGACTTGGTCTTATCAGGTCATTCATACCAGCGTCAACTATTATAAAGTTTTTTGATCCTGTTTCTTTTGTATATAAAACTTTTGTTACAAGAATTCCTGCATTCCCGACAATAGACCTTCCAGGTTCAACTATTATTTTACCCTTCTTGGATTTAATAAGAGGAATTAGTGCATTTGCAAGATCCTTTGGAAGCGGAGGTTCTTCATCTTTATATGTAATTCCAAGACCTCCGCCTATATCAATGTATTCAATATCAACATCGTATTTTGCGAGTTTATCATAAAGAGATAAAATTTTTGATAATGCTTCCACATAGGCCGATGTATCAGTAATCTGAGAGCCAATGTGTTTGTGTATCCCTATAATTTTAATATTTTTAAGAGATTTGGCAAGTTTATAATATTCAAGTGCCTTTTCAATGGGAATTCCGAATTTGCTTGTTCTAAGGCCTGTTGCGATGTATTTATGTGTCTTTGGATCAATATCTGGATTAACCCTTAAGGCAACGCAAGCATGTTTTTTAAGTTTTTTTGCAACTTCATTTATTTTATAAAGCTCGGCTTCTGATTCAACATTGAACATTAAAATATTATTTTTTAAAGCATATTCAATTTCCTGCTCTGTTTTGCCAACGCCAGCAAAAACAATTCTAAAAGGCTTAATTCCAGCTTTTAAAGCTCTGAAAAGTTCTCCGCCAGAAACAATATCTGCACCGATACCCAACTCTGCACATAGACTTAAAATTGCAAGATTTGAATTGGCTTTTACAGCATAGCATATTATATGCGGTACTTCACAGAAAGCTTCCTCATAAGCTCTGATATGTCTTATCAATGTTGCATAACTATAAATATAAAGTGGTGTTCCAAATTCTCTTACAAGTTCAGACACAGCAATATCTTCTGCATAAAGTTTGTTATTTTTATAGGTAAAGAAATGCACAAAATCCTCCTTTTTGAAATTTTTTGAATATAATAATTATACTTAAAATATTAATTTGCAGGCAAACCTGATAAATTCAGAGTTTTAAGATTTTTAGAGTTTTTTATAAAGAAAAAAGATGTAGTTGTAGAGGTTAAGAAGAGTCATTATTACAACATAGACCAATAAATTTGAAAGTAATCAGGAGGATTTGATGGGTAAGAATATTGTTGAAAAAATTTTTGATGCACATCTTGCAGCCGGAAGTTTAAAAACTGGAGAGTTGCTTAGCGTAAGAGTAGATCAGGTTTATACTCAGGATGCAACAGGTACAATGACCTGGCTTGAGTTTGAAGCAATAGGACTTGACCATGTAAAAGTTCCTACTGCTGTGTCTTATGTTGACCACAATATGCTTCAGAGTAACTTTATGAATGCGGATGATCATCTTTTTTTAAGGACTGCTGCAGCAAGGTTTGGTGCTTATTTTTCAAGACCTGGCAATGGAATATGTCATCAGGTTCATCTTGAAAGATTTGCCGCACCGGGAAGAATTGCACTTGGTACAGACAGTCATACACCAACAGGTGGTGGAACAGGAATGATTGCTATTGGTGTTGGTGGCTTGGAAGCAGCTTCTGTTATGGCTGGAATGCCTTTTGAATTTACAATGCCAAAGATTGTAAAAGTCTATCTAACTGGAAAGCTTCGCAGACCTTATGTAACAGCAATGGATATAATTCTTACATTTTTAAAAATGCTTACTGTTAAAGGAGGAGTTGGAAAAATATTTGAATATGGAGGTCCCGGAGTAAATGACCTTTCGGTTACTGAAAGAGCAACAATAACCAATATGGGTGCAGAACTTGGTGCAACAACATCTATCTTTCCTAGTGATGAAAACACATTGAAGTTTTTAAAAGCTCAGGGTAGAGAGCATCAATGGATGGAGCTTCAAGCTGATGAAGATGCAGAGTATTCAGAAATTATAGAGCTTGATTTATCCGAGATAGAACCAATGATTGCTCAGCCACACAGTCCAGATAATGTTATTTCAGTCAAAGAGCTTCAAGGAATGAAAGTTGATCAAATCTGCATTGGCTCCTGCACAAATTCTTCCTACAAAATAATGAAAACAGTAGCCTCAATACTCAGAGATAAAACCGTCCATGAAGAGGTAACACTTTTTATAAATCCGGGTTCAAGGCAGGTTTATGAGATGCTTGCCAGTGATGGCTCTGTAAAGACTATGATTCAAGCTGGTGCAAGACTTCTTGAATCAGCTTGTGGACCCTGTATTGGAATGGGAGCTGCACCTGGAAGTGGACAGATTTCTCTTCGTTCATATAATCGTAATTTTAAAGGACGTTCTGGAACAAAGGATGCTCTGGTTTATCTTGCATCTCCTGTTGTCTGTGCTCTTGCATCAGTGCACGGTCAAATTGTTAATCCATTTGAGACTGATATTGATCTTGAAGATATACCAGAGCCTGAAAGTTTTGTGATAAATGATAATATGATAATTCTATCTAGAAAACATAAAGATATAAAAATAATCAAAGGTCCAAATATAAAAGAAGTGCCTGTAAAAGAGCCTCTTGAGGATACTATATTTGCTGAGGTTTTGCTTAAGCTTTCAGATAATATAACAACAGATGATATTCTGCCTGCAGGTACACAGGTTTTGCCATACAGGTCAAATATTCCTATGATTTCTACTTTTATATTCAAAAACATTGATGAAACTTTTTATCATAGAGCAATGCTGGCAAAGCAGAATGGTGGAGGTATAATTGTTGGTGGAGAAAATTATGGACAGGGCTCATCTCGTGAGCATGCTGCTATTGCTCCAATGTATCTTGGAATAAAAGCTGTGATTTCAAAATCCTTTGCAAGAATTCATCGTGCAAATTTGATAAATTTTGGCATTCTTCCGTTAATGTTTTCAAATGCTGAAGACTATGAAAAAATCGAGCAGGGCAATGTACTAAAAATTGAAAATATTATTGAATCTTTGAAGAAAGAACAAAAATATAGAGTTATTAATTTATCGAAGAATCTCTCTTTTGAGGTTTGCTCAAACTTAAACTCAAGAGAAAAAGAACTCATTCTGCAGGGAGGACTTCTTCCCTATGTGAGAAAAAAAGTTTTAGACTAATTTTTCTTAGCTGTCCCATTTGGGACAGCTAACTTTTCTTCTGTTCCATCAGGCACATCAAATCTTTAAAAATTCTCTGTTTTATCAATAACTTTCATATTGGCAAAGTAATTGCACTATCGATTTTCTGATGATGAGACATATGAAATATTCTCTTCGTGTCATTAAGAGGTGCTTTAAATCCTTGTAATGAGAAAATAGAAAATTGGAGGTATGAAATGAAGAAAATATTAGTTTGCTATGATGGATCAGAATGGTCCAAAAAAGCATTATCTGAAGCAATTAACTTATCAAAAAAGTTTGACTCTCACATTACTGTTTTATCCGTTGTTCCACAGGTATGTTTTTTAGAGATAGGAATTGACTGTGCAACTGTTGAATCCATTTTTAAAGCAGAAACTGAGGGAAATCTTAATGTTGCTAAGAAAATTCTTAAAGAAGAGGGGGTGAAAGGAGAAACTCTACTTTTAGAAGGAACACCAGCGGATGTCATTGTTGATCATGCCAGGGACAATAACTATGATCTTATTGTGATTGGCTCAAAGGGTAAAGATGCTACTGAAAGAACTCTTTTTGGAAGCGTAACACTGAAAGTAGCATCCAATGCTGCGCAGTCAGTGTTGATTGTGAGATAACTTATAAAAAGGAGGCAATTTATGAAAAATTTTTGGAAATTGGCTATTATCTTAATGTTTACAATAGCTTTTTCAACAAATATTTATGCAGAGCAACAGTCAGTCACATCTGCAGAGACTCAAAAAGAAGGAATTGTTTTACAGGTTGACAGAAAAGAGCTTTCTGGAGGAGGTAAAATTACAATTACCGGTAAAGCTCCTCAGGGAAAAGATGTTTATATTGAAATATGGTCTGAAAAAAATGTAAGAGCAGCAAGGCTTGATACAGACCCTGATCCAAAAACTGGCAAAAGACCTTATATCTTCTACATGACAGATGAGATGCCAGCTTTCTATACTTTGATTGTTCCAGAAAAATACAAAGACATTCTTGATCAGGCTAAAAAGGAAGGTGGTAAGTGGAGTGTATCAAAGGTTATCAAAGACGCTGGTGCTGATGCAGTCTATGGAGAGCCTGCAAAGAGAAAAATTGACAGATACCAGACCACTCTATGGGCAAGTATAATTGGCTCAAGAGGAACTTTGCTTCCACCCATGGATGAAAAAGACAACAAAAGAAGATCAATGCAGCTTCTTAAGGCGAAGTTTAGAAGTGTTGAAACAATATTTTCATCAAAGCTTAAAATTGCACAGGATGGAACATTTACAGCAGAATTAGATTTACCTTCTAATACTGCGCCAGGAAAGTACTTTATTCTGGCAAAAGTTGATAAAGAACTAAAGAGCAGTCTTGTTACAGTAGAAAACAAGGTTACTCTTCCCAATGTTTATCTGTCTAACGCAGGTAGAACAGTGAATTTATTTGGACCATTTTTTCTGGCTTTAGTTGTAACAACCTTCGGAGTGCTTATGGGAGCAGGCGGTGGCTTTATTCTTAATCCAATTCTTGTACTCCTCGGACTGCCACATACAGTTGTTGCTGGAACAGTCATGCCAACAGTATTATTTTCTCAGGCCAGTGGAGTTTATAACTACTCCAAAATAAAATTTATAAACTGGAAACTTGGTATCGCTCTTGGGTTAGCTATGATACTTGGAGCTTTTATTGGCCCAAAACTTACTGAGCTTATAACACTTGCACAGTTTAAATTTATATTTGGATGGATACTTATAATTCTTGCTGCACTTATGTTTTGGCAGACAACACCAGGGTATCTTGAAAAGCATAAGAAGGAACAGGCAATTTTGAAAGAGTTTAAGAAAAGAGCTGAAGAAGCAGCTAAGAAAAAAGCTGAAGGAGGTAAATAAATATGAAAATAGAATTCTGGGGACAGGAGTTTAAAGCAAACCTTTGGATAGGAATTCCTGGAGCATTTTTAATTGCAGTTTTATCTTCTATGTTTGGTTTCGGTGGTGGTCCATTTATGGTTCCCCTTATGACGGTATTTATGAGACTCCCAATGTATGTAGTTGTTGGAAGCTCACTTCTTGCTATATTTTTTAACACATTAACTGGCACACTCAGGCATTATGGTTTTGGAAATTTTGATTTAGTGTTCTTTTTAATAATGTTTCCAGCAGCAATTCTTGGTGGTTTCATAGGACCAAGAATTGCTAAAAGATTAAGCCCTATTGTGGTTAAGCGAGTAGCTGTTGTAGGACTTTTGATTCTTGCTTTGAGTTTACTCGGTGTATTTTAGAAGGAGGTATATAAATGAACCGTTCTTTATATAGTGTATGTGGAATGTGTTCGGTAAGGTGTCCGATTAGAGTTGAAGTTACAGATGAACGAATCAATTGGATAGAAGGAAATCCTAATGTACCTGGTATAGAGCATAGTCTCTGTGCCAGGGGGTCTTCAGGGATATCTTTGCTTTATGACTTTGAGAGGCTTCAATATCCCATGATAAGAATTGGTCCGAGGGGTTCAGGACAGTTTAAAAGAGCCAGCTGGGAAGAAGCTTTTAAATATGTAGCTGAAGCTATAGGTAATATTCAATCTCAGTATGGAAAAAAATCCATAGCTCTTGTTGATAGAGGGGCAGGATTATTTGGAGAGATTCAAAGGGTTTTTCTTAGATCAATAGGATCACCAAATTACTTCAGTCATGATGATTTCTGTAGAAAAAATGTTGATCTTGCCTATCAAACTCTTCTTGGATATGGCAGACCTGAGGTTGGGTATGATTTTTCAAATACTAAGCATATGGTTTTTTATGGTAGAAACGCGCTTGAATCTCTTGGTGTTAGAGAGGCAAACAACATTATTAAAGCTTTATCCAATGGAGCGAGACTTACTTATTTAGATGTAAGAGTATCAAAAACAGCTACAAAAGCAACAAAATTTTTGCAGATAAGACCTGGAACAGACTATGCATTCAATCTTGCTCTAATACACGTAATTCTCAGAGAAAATCTCTTTGATAGGGAATTTGTAGAAAGATTTATTACAGGACTACCAGAACTTGAAAATTTCATAAAACCTTACACTCCAGATTGGGCAGAAAAGGAGACAGGAATACCATCTTATGAGATAGTAGAGCTAGCTAAACAGCTCAGTGCTGACAAACCTAAGGTGATACTGTATCCAGGATGGTTTGCAGCAAGAACTATGAACTACTTTTATAATGCAAGGTCTATCATAATTCTTAATGCACTTTTAGGAAGCATTGAACAAAAGGGTGGGCTTATTCTTGCTAAGACACCGAAGGAAGTGGGCGCAAAGGGATTAAATAGTCTCCTTGAAAGAGTGCCGGCACCACAGGAAAAGAGAATAGAGGCAGAGGAAGGGAAAGGTTTTCTCTATGATGGAGCAGGTCATATACTTCATCTGTTCAGAGCCATAAAAACAGGACAACCATATCCTATAAAAGGTCTTTTTGTGATGAGATATGATCCTTTTGCAGGTATAACCCATAAGGATATTCAGGAGCTTCTCAATGGTTTAGATCTTCTTGTTGCCATAGATACAAACTACTCAAGTACTGCCTGGTATGCAGATGTGGTACTACCCGAGTCAACCTATCTTGAAAGAGATGATATGATTGGAATGCAGAGAGGTGCAAAGCCAACATTGATAATGCGGAGAAAGGCGATAAATCCACTATATGATACAAAAGGTAAGTGGGAGATATTTACAGGATTGGCCAAGGCTTGTGGTTTTGGAGATTATATGCCCTATGAAAGTATTGAAGATATCTGGAACTATCAACTTGAAGGGACAGGTATTAAAATTGAAGAATTTGAAAAAACAGGTCAGGTAGCTCTTTGTAAAGATCCCTTAATGTACTCAAGAGACGACTTAAGATTTAAAACAAAGTCACAAAAAATTGAAATTCTATCAGAAAAAATGGTTGAGAGGGAAGTACCATACTTCTTGGAGTTTCAGTCACCTCCAAAGCCTGATATTGAAAAAGGTGAGTTTAAATTAGTTTTTGGAAGAATCGCTGTTCATACTCATGTTCAAACTCACAACAATAAATATCTCAATGAGATAATACCTGAGAATGATTTATGGATAAATGACCAAGTAGCTAAGCAGCTTGGCATAAAAGATGGAGACATTATTGAGATTTCATCAGATGACTACTCTGCAAAAATAAGAGCAAAGGTTACACCTTTTATTCATCCAGAGACTGTTTTTATGTACCGAGGTTTTGAAAATGAAGTGCCCTTTAAAACTCGTTCTGTTGGGAAAGGCGTCAATGAGGGAAGATTCCTCAAAGGTGCTTTTGAAAAGATGGCTTATGGAAGTCATACTGGTGTTCTTTTCGAGAATTTTATAAAAGTACGTAAGGCATAGGAGGTTAATAAATGAGTATTTATTATATATATCAGGATCATAACAGATGCATAGGTTGTTATGCTTGCGAGATTCACTGTAAAACTAAAAATGAACTTCCTGTGGGTCCAAGACTTTGCAGAATTATCGAGACAGAAATAAAGCTGATTGGTGGCTTGCCAAGACAGAGATTTGTATTTATGCCATGTTTTCACTGTGAAGATCCATGGTGTGTAAAGGCATGTCCAACAGGAGCAATGCAAAAACGATCAAAGGACGGGATAGTTTTTGTAGAACATTCCCTTTGTGTTGGTTGTAAATCCTGTATTACAGCCTGTCCATGGGGAGTTCCTCAATGGAATCCTGAAATTGGCAAAATTGTAAAGTGCGACTACTGTAAAGACAGAATTGATAGAGGGCTTGAACCAGCCTGTGTTACAAAATGTACCACAAAGGCATTAAGATTTATCTCTGCCAGTGAAGCTTCCAGACTGAAAAGAGAAAGTTTTGTAAAGGAAACCTATGCCTCTTTATACTGAAAATAAAGATCTTATAGAAGTAGAAGATGGCACTAAGATTATCAAGGGTAGTAATGTAATTATTACTAACCTTGATAAGATTGTTAATTGGGGAAGATCAAATTCTCTCTGGCCTTTAACCTTTGGACTTGCCTGCTGTGCTATAGAAATGATGGCAGCAGGTGCATCTTATCTTGATCTTGACAGATTTGGAATTCTATTTAGAGCTTCACCCCGTCAGGCAGATGTAATAATAATTGCAGGAACAGTTACTTACAAAATGGCTCCAGTTGTAAAAAGAGTTTATGATCAAATGCCAGAACCCAGATATGTAGTTGCGATGGGAAGCTGTGCCTGCACAGGTGGAATTTTTAATACTTACAGCACAGTACAGGGAGCAGATCAGTTTTTACCTGTTGATGTTTATATTCCTGGTTGTCCGCCAAGACCAGAAGCTTTAATGTATGGCTTGATTAAACTAAAGGAAAAAATTATGAAGGAACAGGAAAAATGGGGCAGCTGGAAATAGAAAAACTCAATGAAACTACTTTTGTTTTACAGATGGGACCTCATCATCCTGCAACTCATGGTGTGCTCAAGCTTTATTGTGAGTTTGAAGGTGAAAGGGTTTTACGCATTATTCCAGATGTTGGATATCTTCACAGAGGTGTTGAAAAACTTGCTGAGAGTAAGACTTATCCAGTTGCAATGACTATTACTGACAGACTTGATTATATTTCAAGTATGACAAATAACATCGGATACTGTATTGCTATTGAAAGATTGATGGGCATTGAGCCTACGCGGAGAGCAAAATTTATCAGAACAATGGTAGCAGAATTAACGAGACTCAGCAGTCATCTATTGTGGCTTGCAACCCATGCTCTTGATATTGGAGCAATGACAGTATTCCTTTACGCCTTTAGAGAAAGGGAACAGATACTTACTTTTTTTGAGAAAATATGCGGTGCCAGACTTACTGTGAGCTATCCAAGAATTGGAGGAGTAAGAGTTGATGTGGAACAAGCAGTATTAGATGAAATTTATGGTTTTACTGATACGATGCTTAAAAAAATTGATGATTATGAAGAACTTTTAACAGAAAACAGGATATGGATAGCCAGAACTAAAGGTATTGGAATTATCTCTGCTGAAGAAGCTCTATCTTTAGGGCTTACAGGCCCTGTATTAAGAGGATCCGGTGTTTATTATGATATTCGTAAACTAGAGCCTTATGATGCCTATGGAGAAGTTAATTTTGAAGTGCCTCTTGGAGAAAATGGTGATACTTATGATAGATATCTGTGCAGAATTCAGGAGATGAGGCAGTCTGTTTTCATTATAAAGCAGTGTATTGAAAAAATTCCTGAAGGACAAGTTATTTCTGAACAGTCGCCTCAGATTGATATGCCTTTTCAGGGGAAACGAGAGATTCTTGCAGATGGATCTCTCTGGAATGGATTTGTTTCATTTACAGATAAAAAAAATGAAATAATGCCGAAAGGAGAATTTTACTCAGCCATTGAAGCACCAAAAGGTGAACTTGGCTTTTACATAGTTAGTGATGGTTCCGGAAGACCTTACAGAATGAGAGTTAGAGCACCTTCATTTATTCACATTTCTGCAATTCCAAAGCTTTGCCAAGGGCACTTACTTGCAGATGTAATCACAATTATTGGAACCCTTGATATTGTTATGGGAGAAGCAGACAGGTGAGGACTTTAGTAAAGAAATTATTATTTTTAGATCTGTTAAAAGGGTTAATAATAACATTTAAAACTATCTTTACTCATCCTGTAACAATTCGGTATCCAAAAGAAAAAAGAAAACCTGAGCCAGGATTTCGGGGAAGACATGCTTTTGTCCGTAATCCAGATACAGGAAAGGAGCGCTGTGTTGCATGCACAAAATGTGCACAGGTTTGTCCATCCCAGTGTATTTATATAGATTACTCAATAAACAGTGAAACAGGAGCAAGAGTTTTAACCAAATATGAAATAGATGCTTTTAGATGTATTTTTTGTGGATACTGTGAACAGGTATGCCCTGTTAATGCAATAGTTCTTACAGAATTTTATGAATACGCATCTTATAACAGACAGAGTAACTATTTTGATAGGGAAGTGCTTCTTAAAAACTGGGATGAGTTTGTTAAGCAGTACAACAGAAATGAATATTTGAATAAATTCTGGTATCTGCCCGGAGTTGACCGGAACATTTTGCCTGCGGGTAAAAGAAATCCAGAGCCGATATTATGTTATTTAGATAAGCAAAGCCATATAGAATCTCAACATTTAAGTCAATTAAATTCTTTATCAGTACAGGATAACAGTAAAAAGGAGCCCCATTGATGGAACCCGGGAGCTGGATGCCATATAAATATCTGCCTGTGTTGATTGCTCTGATACTTGCAACATTATTTGGTTTAGGCGGACTTATTTTAAATAAAATTTTTGCTCCAAGAAGATTTAATCCTGTTAAATTTATTCCCTATGAATCTGGCAACCTTCCAAGTGGACTACCGAAGGAGAGATTTTTTATTGGATTTTTTTTACTTGCTATTTTGTTTGTTGTCTTTGATGTAGAGGTAATCTTTTTATATCCATGGGCAGTTGCTTTTGATTTTATATCAGATGAAGGATTCTGGGTAATGCTTTTTTTTATTGGACTGATTTTGATTGGCTATATATATGAAATATTAATTGGAGCTCTGACATGGCACAGAAAATAGAGATTAAAAGAGCATTAAAGATCGCAGAGAAAGTTAAGGAACTTTTTTCAGATGAGGTTCTTGAAATAAATCTGTTCAGGGGACAACTATCTCTGGTTGTAAGGAAAATAAGAATAAAAGAAATTTTAAAATTTCTTAAAAATGAATGTAGATTCAATCATCTAAGAGACCTCTGTGGTGTTGATTTTTTTCCTGAAAAGCCTCGTTTTGAGGTTGTATACAACCTCTATAGCATTTATGAAAAGATTCACATCAGGATAAAAACAAGAGTTGATGAGGAAGAGTCAGAGATTGACAGTATAACCGAATTATGGGAAACTGCAAACTGGCATGAAAGAGAGTGTTTTGATATGTTCGGGATTAAGTTTAAAGGACATCCTGATTTAAGAAGAATACTTATGCCTGAAGACTGGGAAGGTTATCCTTTAAGAAAAGACTATCCATTGAAGGGACAGCAACTCTGGAGAGGATTTAAGGAAATTCTGGAGACTAAAAATGAATGAAATAATTTTTATTATTATCAAGACAGCCATAGTTTTTGCAGTTGTACTTACTATTGTTGCTCTTACAACCTATGCAGAAAGAAAAATTATTGGTAGGGCTCAGGCAAGGTATGGCCCAATGGAAGTGGGACCTCATGGTTTACTTCAGCCTGTAGCTGACTTCATAAAAATATTTTTTAAAGAGGATATAATTCCTCAAAATGCTGAAAAATTTCTTTTTCAGATCGCACCATTAGTTATTCTTGTATTTACAATGATAAATCTTACAGTGATTCCATTTAATAACAACTTCATTATTGCAGACTTAAATATTGGAATACTTTTCATTCTTGCTTCTGCCTCGATATCAGTTTATGGAATTATAATTGCAGGATGGTCATCAGGAAGCAAATATTCCTTTCTCGGAGGTTTAAGGTCTGCATCACAGGTATTAAGTTATGAGATTGCGCTTGGATTAAGCTTGGCAGGAGTGGTTTTGATGGCGGGGTCATTAAAGCTAAGCGATATTGTACAGGCTCAAAATCAAACTGTTTTCGGTATGTATGCAATCCCTCAGATAATCGGATTTATAGTTTTTGTTATCGCAGCTTTTGCAGAAACAAATAGAGCACCATTTGATCTTCCTGAGGCAGAGACAGAGCTTGTTGCCGGGTATCTTACTGAATACAGCGCGTTTAGATATGCTCTGTTCTTTCTTGCTGAATATGTTGCCATGTATATAATGGCATCACTTGTATCCCTTTGTTTTCTAGGTGGATGGACTATCCCGAAATTTATAACTGACCTCTTTCCTGTTCTTCATAAAGTTCCTGGACTCATATGGCTAGCTATAAAAATATTCGGGTTCATCTTTCTTTATATCTGGGTAAGAGCAACTTTTCCAAGATATAGATTCGACCAGCTTTTGAATATTGGCTGGAAAGTTTTGATACCTGCTGGAATAGTTAATTTAATAGTAATTGCAATTGTAAAGAGGATATGGTTATGATTTATTTCATTTTTGCTTATTTTTGTATTTCTACTTTAGGGATAACATCGATGGCTCTTACAAGAAAAAATCCAGTTCACTCTGTTTTGTGGCTTTTGTTACTTTTTTTACATATAGCGGTCATTTATCTATTTTTAAATGCTGAATTTTTAGCAGTTGTTCAGATAATTGTATATGCAGGTGCAATACTTGTTATGTTTCTTTTTACAGTTTTTTTGATTGGAGCAAAGGAACTTGAGTTAAGCAAAAGATATGTTGAGCTATGGGAAGGCAGGGCTTTAGTTGGATTAGGAATGCTAGTAGTTTTTATTGCTGCTTTTTCATCTATAACTCCTTCCTGGAAAGGGAGTTACACTATTGAGTACATTGAGAAAGTTGGTAATACAAAAGCTGTAGGAATATCTCTTTTTAATGAATATGGAATGGCATTTTTTATTGTTGGTTTGATTCTTTTAATTCCTATGATTGCAGTGGCAGTTGTTGCATGGAGGGCAGGGAAATGATACCTATTGAGTGGTATTTGGCTCTGGCAGGATTGATTTTTAGCATGGGTGCAATAAGTGTTCTTGTTAATAGAAATCTTATAATTGTTCTGATTTCTTTAGAAGTTATGCTTGCAGGAGTGAATCTTGCCCTTGTTTCTTTAGCTCATTATATGAATGACATTCGTGGTCAGGTGCTTGCTCTCTTTAGCATCGCTGTTGCTGCAGGCTCTGTAGCGGTTGGACTTTCGCTTCTTATTGCAAACTTTAATTTGCGAAAAACTGTTGATATAGCTCAGTTAAGTGACCTTAAAGAGGAGGCGGAAGATGATTGATTGTCTGCCAATTCTGGCTATATCTGTCTCTATCTTGGGAGCTATATTAATTGTTCTTATTGGAAATAAAAATCCGAATTTAAGAGAATCAGTTTCAATCATAGCAGGAATTTTAAAATTTACCTTTGTTATTATGATGATTCCTCCATTTTTTAAAGGTGAAGAAATCTCAATAAAGATTGTATCAGTTTTACCGGGAATAGAGCTTGCTTTTAGAGTTGATGGACTGGGGTTACTATTCGCTTTCGGAGCATCATTTTTATGGATTCTGACTACTTTTTATTCAATTGGATATATGAGAGGCCTCAATGAACATGCTCAAACGAGATATTTTGCCTGTTTTGCTCTGTCACTGAGTTCGGCGATTGGAATTGCCTTTGCAGCGAATCTGTTTACCATGTTTATTTTCTATGAAGCTTTAACAATTGTTACCTATCCTCTTGTTTCCCATCATGAAGATAAAGAAGGACTTGAAGGTGGTAGACAGTACATTGTTTATCTTCTCGGAACAGCGAAGATTTTTCTTCTGGCAGCAATAGTTTTGACTTATATACTTACTGGAACTCTTGATTTCAGAAAAGGTGGCATTTTTTCTTCAGAAATTGTTCAAAACAATAAGCTACTTCTTCAGATAATGCTTGTTCTTTATCTTTACGGATTTAATAAATCTGCAATTATGCCACTTCATAGCTGGCTTCCTGCTGCTATGGTTGCACCAACTCCAGTAAGTGCTTTGCTTCACGCAGTAGCAGTGGTTAAAGCAGGAGTGTTCACGGTTTCACGAGTACTTCTTTATGTTTACGGTGCAAATACAGTAAAAGCAATTGAAATGCAGGATTTAATCTTTTTTCTTACCTCTTTTACGATAATTATTGGTTCTTTGATTGCCCTGACAAGGGATGATTTCAAAGCAAGGCTTGCTTTTTCAACTGTTGCAAATCTTTCATACATAATAATTGGAGTGGCAATGTTTTCTCCGCTGGGAATTCTTGGTGGACTTATTCATATTAGCATGCATGCTTTTTCAAAGATAACCATGTTTTTTGTTGCGGGCTCTGTTTATGTATCAACTCATGTTAAAAAAATAAGCGAACTTGATGGAGTAGGTAAAGTAATGCCAATCACTATGTTTTCCTTTTTCCTGGCTACATTAAGTATGATCGGAATTCCGATTTTCGCAGGATTTGTAACTAAGTTTAATCTTGCAATGGGTGCTCTTGAGATTGGAAGACCTGAGCTTGTTGGTGTTTTTATAGTAAGTTCTTTTTTAAATGCAGCTTATTTTTTGCCAATTGTTTATCGGTCTTTCTTTAGAAAACCTGAAAATCCTCTCAGATGGCATGGAGTTCAAGAAAATTATTTCTGTGCTATACCTCTTCTTATAACTGCATTATTTACAGTTGTCTGGGGCCTTTATCCTGACTTTTTAATGAATATACTAAGGACGGTGATAAGATAATGGCTAAAAAAGTGATTTATTTAGTCTGTATTATGATAGTAATTGCTGAAATTTTATTTTTAAAGATTCTTCATTACGGGCATGCCTACTTTTCATTTGAGGAAATGCCTGCATTCGGAGCAATAATTGGATTTCTTGGCAGTTTATTCATCGTAGTTGTAGCGAAAACTCTGAGTAGAGTTATAACCAGAAAAGAGGATTATTATGATTGATTTCATTCATCCTGGTCTTGTCCTTATTCTTGGTTCTCTGCTATTGCCAGTACTTCCAAAAAATATGAGATCTTTCTATTCAGTTTTACTTGCTATGTCAGGATTTATCCTGTGTTTAATGACAAATCCCGGAGTATACGGATCATTAAATCTTTTTGGTTATACAATTTCACCGATAATTAGAGTTGATAAATTAAGTTTGCTTTTCGCTTATATATTCAGTTTTATTGGTTTAATTGGAATAATCTACTGTTATCATATTGATGACTGGGTACAACAGCTTGCTGGATTAATGTATGCAGGAGCTTCAATTGGAGTAAGTTTTGCAGCTGATATACTGAGCTTTTATCTGTTCTGGGAGATGTTATCTTTTCTAGCTGTGCTTTTAATCTGGAGTCAACAGACAAAGGAAGCAACTTCAGCTGGATTCAGATATATAATGGTTCATATAACTGGAGGCTTATTCCTTTTTGCCGGTGTGATGATTTACATCTATCAAACAGGTAGCTTTGATTTCTTTTCTTTTATGAATCATTCTGGAGAACTTTTCTGGTGGTTTATTTTAATAGGATTTATGCTAAGTGCGGCTGTTCCACCAATCCATGCATGGTTACCGGATGCTTATCCATCTGCAACAATTTATGGAAGTGTTTTTCTCAATCCATTTACCACCAAAGCTGCTGTATATGCTTTAATAAGAGGATTTCCAGGTGCGGAAATCTTGATTTATTTTGGTTCTGTGATGGCAGTTTATGGTGTTATCTATGCATTGCTTGAAAATAATTTAAGAAGGCTTCTTTCGTATCACATTGTCAGTCAGGTTGGATACATGGTGGCAGGAGTTGGTCTTGGAGTCGTGACACTCGGACTTAATGGCTCAGCTTCCCATGCCTTCAACCATATTCTCTACAAATGTCTTCTCTTTATGTCAGCAGGTTCAGTAATTTATGCTACAGGAAAAGAAAAAATGACAGAGCTTGGAGATTTTGCTCGATATGCTCCAGTAACTGCAATCAGCTTTTTTGTGGGTGCTTTTTCAATAGCGGGTTTTCCTTTGACCAATGGTTTTATAGGCAAATCTCCGATTATTTCTGCTGCTGGAGATATTCACAATGCTTTTGCGTATATACTGCTCAATATTGCCACCTGCGGAACAGTAATAAGCATAATATGCAAGATGGGATATTATACTTTTTTTTCTGATAAAAAAACTGATTATACTGTAAAGCAACTTCCTGCAAATATGAAGATTGCAATGCTGATAACATCAGCATTGTGCATAATTATTGGCATACTTCCACAGAAGTTTTATACATATCTACCTTATCCAATGCGTTATGAACCATATTCAATTCAGCATATACTTGATACAATTGCAATATTCAGTTTTACAGGTTTGACTTTTATAATATTTCTTAAAAAGCTTAAGCCCAAACCATCAATTAATCTTGATACTGATTGGTTTTATCGCATCGGTGCAAAGGGTTTTATGAAAACTCTTGATGTAACAGTAGTTCCTGTTGAATATAGATTTATAAATAAACTCTGGAGAAGGCTTATGGATAGAGTTATTATTCCTGCTGGAAATCAGATAAAAACTGCTGAAACTGCCAAGGTTTCTAGGATACCATTATTTTTAAGTAACTTAGCTAAGACATTCAGTAATGAAATTTCAATTTTTCAGTCAGGAAAGATTCAGGATTATGCGTTTTATATGCTCTGTGGCCTGGCATTGTTAGTTTTATTAATGTTTTTTATAATTAAATAAATTTATTTTAATTGGAGGGATAAAAGATGAATATAAAAAGACTGCTGCAAGTTATTAACCTGGTGATTTTAGTTGTTCTTTTAGGGCTTTTTGCGCTGTCATATTTTAATGAAAAAGGTTTTCAGGATAAAATCGAAAAACTTACGAAGCAACACCTAATGTTACTTATATCTTTGAATGATATGTATGCGCAGGGGCTACAAACAGAACAGGCAACCAGAAATATTATCATTAATTCAAAAGATGACCAGGCAAAGAAAAACTATCAAAAAGCGCATCAAGATTTTATGAAATCAAATGATGAGGCAATCAGACTTTCTTCTGGTGAGATGAAAGAACAGTTAAAAAAGGTTGCACAATTGTGGCAGCAGGGTCATGCAAAAAAAATGGAAATTCAGCAACTTGCAGAACAAGGGAAAAAAGAGGATGCGGTTCAGAAAATTATAGAGGAAACAAAACTGTGGAGAGAAATTAAGGATGTTATTTTAAAAGCACTTGAATCTCATAAAAAAGAATTTGAAAAAACAAATGAAGATGTTTCTGCAGTTAGAAAAAGGAATTCAATAATTTATTCAGCCTTAATTTTCATTTCATTGGCAGGGTTGAGTGCGTTGCTTTATTACTCTTATAAATCTTACGAAAAAAGTATGTCATCTGCTTTATCCTGTTTTACAAAACTGGAACAAGGTGATTTGAGAGAAGAAACATCAGAAAGCTGTGATTTAATCGGTGAAATATATAAAAGAATTATTGGAAGTTTGAAAGGAATCATTTTAAATATCAGAAATGTTGTTAAGAATACTAATAATATGGTGGTATCACTTTCAAATGAGACAGATAATTTAGAAAAGAGTTCAAAAGAACAGCTATCAAGAATTGACCACATGGCATCTGCCGCAACAGAGATATCACAAACCATTATTGATGTTGCAAAAAATGCAGCCAACGCATCTGATTCTGCTAAACAGGCAAATGAAACAGCTCAAAAAGGAAAGACTGCTGTCAAAAAAGCTGTTAATGCAATGCTTGATATAGCTAATTCAATTAAGTCTGCTGCTATCACAATTGAAGAACTTGGACAGGGTTCACAGGAAATTGGAGAAATAGTTCTGACAATTAAAGACATTGCAGATCAAACAAATCTCCTTGCTTTAAATGCAGCAATAGAAGCAGCCAGAGCAGGAGAACAGGGAAGGGGTTTTGCTGTGGTGGCTGATGAAGTGAGAAAACTTGCAGAGCGTACGGCAAAAGCAACAGGAGAAATTGCTGAAAAAATAAAAAATATTCAGGATAAATCTGAAGCCTCAGTGAGTGCTATGAATAGAAGCAGTTCTCAGGCTGAAGGAGGAGTTTCTCTTGCTCAGGATGCTATGCGAGCACTTGATGAGATTGTATCTGCTACAGAAAAAGCTATGGATATGATTCAGAGAATAGCTGTTGCTACTGAGGAACTTTCTGCAACTTCTGAAGAGATAGCACAGAATATGGAAACAATAAAAGACAGTATTGAAAACACGGTTAAAATGATAGAAGAAGTAAGAACTATAGCAAAGAAACTCAGTGAAGAAACTAAAAACCTTGATACAAGTGTTGAATGGTTCAAAGTTTAGTGGAGGCTAAAGGATGATTGAAATTTCAACTCTTCTTGTTTTAGTTCCGATTTTTGGAGCTATACTGATATGGAGTTTAAAGAAAGATAAGTTGAGCATTTTTATTGCTATTTCATCTGTTGTCCTGGTTTTAGTTATAGCTTTTATTGGCCATATTAATCTTGATCCCTTAGTTAAAGGTTTCCAATTTCAAGCTTCTTATAAATGGATACCTTCATGGAATGTTAATATTTCATTTGGACTTGACCATCTAAATTCGCCATTTGTGCTTCTTACAGCATTTATAACATTAATATCCATTTTACTGTCTGTTAAAACTGTTAAAAAAAATGTTTCATCTTATATGGCTATGTTTTTACTGTTTGAAGCAACTGTGCTTGGTTTCTTTTTATCAACAAATTTTCTTGTGTTTTTCTTTTTTTACGAAGCCATGCTAATTCCTGCAGTTTTACTCATTCATAGATGGGGTGGAAAGAATTCTTATTCAGCGTCTATGAAATTTCTGATTTATACCTTTGGTTTTAGTATATTTCTTTTCATTTCAATAATAGCTGTTTATGTGTATGCAGGAGGCTTTGATTTTGATAAGCTTTACTCTTTGAAACTAAGTTATCAGGCTAAATATCTCCTGTTTTTGGGCTTTTTTTTAGCTTTTGCAGTAAAGATTCCAGTCGTGCCACTTCATGGCTGGCTAAGGGATGCCTACTATGAATCTCCTATGCCAGTAACAATATTTTTATCGGCTGTGCTTGGGAAAATGGGCATTTATGGTCTTTTAAGAGTTACTCCTGCTTTTTCAGATATTTTAATCTCTGCAGGGCCTTGGATTTTGTTCTTATGTATTTTGTCATTTGTTTATGCTTCATTTCTTGCACTATCAGAAAGAGATATCAAAGCGATGTTTGCTTATATGAGTTTAAGTCATGTTGGAATTATTACTGCTGGTGCTTTTACAGGTAATATATATGGTTTTCAGGGCTCAATTTTACAGAGTATTAATCATGGCATCCTTGCTGCTGCTTTATTTTATATCGCTGATTTACTCAATAGACATACAGCATCTTTTGATGGAGAAAAATTTGGTGCATTATCAAAAAGAACTCCTGCTATGGTATTTTTTACCTTTGCCTGTATCCTTGCTATGGGAGGATTTCCAGGCCTTAACTACTTCAATGGCGAATTGATGCTTTTAAGTGGTATTTTTGCAAATAACACTATTATGGGATTTTTTGCAATTTTTGGTGTTGCATTAGGTGTTGTCTATCTTGCATGGTTTTTTTACAGAGTGTTTTTAAGAAAACCAGGAGGAAGCATGAGCGAGGAAGTGAAAGATTTAAAAGGGATAGATTTTTTAATTTTTATTGTGTTTTTCTTTATTTTCATTTATCTTGGATTAAATCCAAAGTTTATTATAGAAGCCCTGGAACCTTTAGTCAGTGTGGCAGGAGGTAAGGGATGAACCAGTATGTGGTTATAATGCCAGAATTAGTTACTCTTTTGTTAGGACTGTTTAGTTTTATTTGCGGTGTACTTAAAAGGCAAAGCAGAGTCGGGTACTTTCTTGGAATTTTAAGTTTTGTAACAGGTGCATTTATTTTGTTCTTTTTATTTTCTCAAACCAGATCATTTTTTGAATTGATTAGCATTGATCCAATTAGCAGTCTTTTCAGGATGCTTATTTTTATAGTGGGAATTGTGGTTCTTGTATTGTCCTACAATGACAATATTATAAAGACCGGCAGACAGGCAGAGTATGTTTTTCTTGTTATTTTAGCAGTTTTTGGTATGAATATGATGGTAATATCGAATGACTTACTGGTTTTATATCTTGCTCTTGAGACATTTTCCTTGAGCAGTTATGTTCTTGCAGGTTTTTATCGAGATGATAAAAAAAGTGTGGAAGCTGCAATGAAGTATTTCATGCTGGGAACTATTTCATCGATATTTTTACTTGCCTCAATAGCTTTCTTTTATGCTATTAGTGGAACCACATCGATTGATGCTTTTAAAACACTTGATGGAAATGATGTAAAATGGATTTTAAGTGTATTATTTTTGCTTTCAGCATTTGCTTTTAAACTAGCTCTTGTTCCTTTTCATGCATGGGCACCTGATGTTTATCAGGGATCTCCAACACCTATTACAGCATTTTTTTCTACAGCACCAAAGTTAGCTGTATTTGCAGCATTGTTAAGAATGTTTTTAAAAGGCATAGAACAGCTTGATGTTACAGGATTTGTAGTAATTGTTTCTGCTATGTCAATTATGCTGGGGAATTTTCTTGCCATGCGGCAGACAGATTTAAAAAGAATGTTTGCTTATTCTTCCATAGCTCATGCTGGCTATATTTTCATGGCATTTGTATTGATTGATCAATCACTTTTAAACTCTGTTATTCCATATTTAGTTGTTTATCTTTTTATGAACATTGGAGCTTTTGCTGTCATTATGAGTGTTAAAGGAGGAGAAAGTATTGTAAGTTATTATGGAATTGGCAGAAAAAGTCCTTTAATTGCATTCAGTATGACAGTAATTTTATTGTCCCTGACAGGTATTCCACCTACTGGCGGTTTCATAGTGAAATTCAATATATTTAAAAATGTTTTTGCCGCAGGATATGGAGGATTAGTGTTTCTCGGGCTTCTGATGAGTATTTTATCAGCCTTTTACTATCTGAGAATAGTTTTTTATATGTATAAAGACGGTTTATCTGAGATTCAAGAATACAGTTCTGCAAATCATTATATTGGATTTATTTCAGCAGCTTTTCTTTTAATAGCCGGTATTTTCCCTGAAATATTGATCCCCCTCTGACCATCTCTCATACCCCCATCCTCCTTTGGGCTCGGAAGGGTTATCCTTTCGAGCCCATTATTTCTTCCATCACTTTTAAAATCTAACTGCTAAACTCAGTAAAGGATTGATGTAATTCTTCAATTATTTAAGTTCATAGGAATAACAGAAAAGGGAATAAAAAAACGATTAATATCAAAATATAAACCATAAAATTATTATCAGTGTCGTAGGGTAGCATGGTATGAGAGATTTAAAAGCAAACCCATTTTGCCTTCTGATAACCATTTCTCCTTCATATCCTCTTTGTCTCATAGCAATAAAACTTTGTTCAGCATGTCTTAAGGCATTTGAAATTAAAGACGCAGACAGAATTGAGACACTTTTAATCATTTTCCAAAATCCTGTATATCCAAGTCTCTGTTTTTGAGCATTGTAAATTCTTTCTGCCTCATCTTGTAGAATAAAAATGAATCTTGCTGTAAGAAAAAGTATTTCAATAAAAGTTGAAGGTATTTTCAGAAATTTTAAGCCATGTAAAATTTCATAAAATGAAGTAAAGTAAAAAAATAGTGAAACAACTGATACAGACGCCATAATCTTTAAAAATATCTGAATACCGAGAAAGAAACCATCAATATAAAAATGAAATGGAAGCCCTGATTTGATTGCAACAACAACACATCCAATAAAAACAGGTTCAGTAACTCTCTTTATAAAGCTTTTAAAACTTATATCAAGCAGTAAAATAGTAAATCCACATAAAAAAATTATTAAACTGTTGAAAATAAAGCCCCTGTGGCTTAAAATCAGAGAAAGGATTACAATAAGAACCAATACATTAACTCTTCCATCACTTTCAAAATTATGTTTCATATTTAAGATTTTTTTGCGAATGAATCTTTAAGTTGTCTCCAGTAATATCCAGCAATAAAACCTCCAATTGCTGAAAAAAGAGCAAAACAAAAAAGTTCAATATCTCCTTCAAGTGGAATCAGAGGTTCCTTTACCTGTCTTCCTTTTTCAGATGCAAATTTTTCAATTACAGTCTCATCAACTCCATGCCACTTATTTTCAGCAAAGGCTGTTGAAAGTAATAAGATTATAGTGATAAAAATTATTAGAAGTTTCATATTTTTATCTCCTTTGCTACTGTTTTGTCAAGAATGTTCGTTTTCTTCATGAAGATAACAACAGATGCAGAAGTTATAAATCCTTCAATAATTCCAATTGGAAGCTGTGTGGGAATAAATGCAATCAATATTTTAAAAAATGTTTCAATAAAATCACTTTTTCCTGATAGAGAAAAAGCAAGCTGAAAAGAGGTCGTAGCATAGGTAACCCAGTCAGACATGATCCCAGCAATAAAGCCAGCTATTGAAATTTTAAATCCTAATTTTTTAAAAACCTTGAAACTGAAATATCCTGCAAATGAACCCATAATACCCATACTTACTATATTTGCTCCCAGTGTTGAAATTCCTCCATGTGCAAGAAATAGTGCTTGAAGTAAGAGCGCACATGCTGCCAGAACCGTACTTATAAAAGGACCAGCAAGAATTGCTGTTATGCCAGTTCCTGCTGGATGTGAGCAGGTTCCAGCAATTGGTACTGGAATTGGAATGCATGAAATAACAAAAACAGCTGCTGCAAGAAATGCAAGAAGAGCTTTATATCCGGGATTAACCTTGCTTCTGTCTTTAATTTTTTTAATTCCGTAACCAATAAAGGGTAAAGATAAGGCAAACCATGCCACGCATTCTTCAATTTTAAGAATTCCATCTGCAATATGCATCTTAAACCTCCTTTTTAATTTTTAAAAGAGAATTTACCACAGCTACAGTGGCTGCTGAACCTCCTTTTCTTGAAAGATTTGTTATGTATGGAAAGTCCTGTATGCTCAGTAGCATCTTTGCCTCAAGAGCTTTAACAAAACCAACCGGCATTCCAATTAGAAGTTTATCTTTTATTTTCTTTTCATTAAAAATCTCAATTGCTTTTATCAATGCTGTAGGAGAGTTCCCAACTGCAACAATTCCGATATTTTTCTCCTGATTCAAAGCCATTTGAATTGCTTTTTCGGTTTTCGTTGTTTCATACTCATTGATTCTGTCAAGGTAGCATACAATTTTTGATTTACCAATATATTTTTTTGATATTCCAGCTCTGACCATCTCCACATCAACCAGAATATCTTTTCCTGCTTTGAGCGCTTTAATGGCTGTGGGAACTGCTTCAGGATGAAATCTCATACTTTCTTTAAACTCAAAATCAGCAGTGGCATGTATGACTCTTTTGATTATATGTTTCAGGCTTGGAGGAATATTTTTAAGGTTTAACTCATTGTCAATTATTTCCATACTCTTTTCTTCAATTTCCTCTGCTTTAAATGGTTTGAGTTCATCAATTCTCTCTTTAACAATATCAATTAGCTTTTCATGAAGCCCGAGAGGTTTTGTATAAAGTATCTGCAAATCAGGATATTTTTTTCTGAAGTTTTCAATAATCATGGGAATATCTGAACCAACATGTGCTCCTGAAGACAAAAAAAGTGGATGAATTACAATTGTTTTTGCTTTTTCATTAATACAGTCCTGAATAGCCTGCTCAACTGAAGGATTTTCAAACTGAAGATACGCATATTTTATATCTTCAGATCGTTTTTTAAGGGTAATTGCGATTGCTCTTGCAAAACTTTCAAGATTATTAGCGTCTTTTCGGGGACTTCCATGTGCCACTATAATTATTTTTTCCAATTCTCACCTCCTGATAGTGTTAAAACTATGAGTTAATATTTGAGATAAAATGGACATAAGTTGCAAGACAGTTTCGAAATCTGTATCCTTCCTGCCATGTTCTTGCTTGATTGTCTTTAACAGTATAAAGCCTGTCTTTCCACTTATCATTTAGTATTTTTGAGTAGTGAAACTCATGTCCTCTGAAACGCATTCCCTTCAATCCAATAATTGCATTTTCATTCAGAAGTACTTCTCTATAACCAAGACACATTTTGTTCATATTGATTTCAAATGGGAAAATATCAATCATTTCATATTGTTTTGTATTAATTATTAAAGTTTTACATAAATAAATTAATCCACCGCATTCAGCATAAAGCTTTTTATTTTCATTGATCCATTTTTTTATCTCATTTTTCATTGATTGATTCTCTGACAATTCAGTTGCATAAAGTTCAGGATAGCCTCCTCCTATCCATATAAGGTCAGTATGATCTGGAATTTTACTATCTTTCAGAGGGCTGAAAAATGAGATTTTACAGCCAGCTTCTTTTAATGAATCTATAATGTGTGTATAGTAAAAGCAGAAAGCTTTATCATATGCAATTGCAATTGAAGAACAATCTTTAAAAATGTTAATTGAATTAGATTGTTTATATTCAAGCTTATATTCAGAGCGGAGTTTGAGTATTCTCTCCATATCAAAGTTTTTTTCTATCTCATATGCAAGGGTATCAAATATCTCATCTGTTATTGGATTTTCTTCAGCTGTAAAAAGACCAAGATGTCTTGATGGAATGTGAAAATCTTGTTTCATCAGATAACCAATTACTTCAGCTTTGCCCTTCAGGGCTCTAAGCATTCGTAATAAATGATTTTCCGATGATACACGATTAAGTACGATATATATGCTTAACCCATCTTTCTCGGTCAGCGCTTTATAACCTTGAATCAAAGCTTCGATTGATTCAGCCATTCCGTAAGTATCAACAACAAGAATAATTGGAAGTTTTAATTTTTTTGATAGATTGAAAGTTGAGAAATCTCCATCAAAAAGTCCCATAACTCCCTCTATAACATTAAAATCAGCAACAGTTGCATACTTTAAAAACCAGTAATCAATATTCATACTCCACATATCAAGATTAATAGATGCCTTTCCACACGCCATTCTGTGCAGCCCTGAATCTATAAAGTCAGGACCTGCCTTGAAAGGTTGAACATTAATTTTTCTGTTTTTAAGAGCTCTCAATACTCCGAGAGCAACAGTTGTTTTTCCACATCCACTGCAGGTGCCAGCAACTACAAAGCCTTTAACCATTTTTTTAACTCCCTGAAAAATAGTTCGTTCTGTTTTCTCGTTTTAATGGAAACTCTTATGAAATTTTCATCAACTCCATAAAAGTTTGAGCAATCTCTGATAAGAATTCCTTTATTTAAAATTTCTTCTGGAAATCCTTTTTTGGGAAGTTTAATAAAATAAAAATTCGCAGCTGATGGGAAATAGTTTAATGTCAACTTTTTTAAGGAATTTTCAAAAAATTGTTTCTCTTTTATAAAAAATTCATAACTCATATTTTTAAAATTTTCATCTTTGATAATTTCTTCTGCTGCACATTGAGCAATACTGTTTATACTCCATGGTTGTATGAATTTTTTTAGCTGTTCAATGATTTCATTACAAGCTGCAGCATAACCAAATCTCAATCCTGCAAGTCCATAAAATTTTGTAAGAGAGCGAAGTACCAGAAGATTTTTAATTTTTCCCACTTCGTGAATAACGGTTTCCTCAGGAGTAAAATCAATAAAAGCTTCATCTATAAGGAAAATTGTATCTTTTACGGTATCAGCAAGATTTAAAATGTTTTCTTTTTTTATTAGCCAGCCAGTTGGATTATTTGGATTACAGATAAATACAAGACTGTATTTTGTATTTTTTAACTTTTTCTCAGCTATTTTTATAACTTCATCCCTGTCGAGGCTAAAAATCCTGTCAATATTAGGAACATTATTAATTCTGCAGGCTCTTTCATACTCTAAAAATGTAGGTTCTAAAATTAATACATTCTGAGGATTTAGAGCTTTCACTGCAATATATATAAGCTCAATTGAGCCATTTCCACAGATAATGCTTTCAGATGGAATTCCATAAATGTCACATAGAATTTTCTTGAATGCTCTTGCTTCTGTATCAGGGTATCTATTTAGAAAATTAAAATTTTTAATAAGTTTTTTCTTTATTTTAAAAGGTAAGGGCAGGGGATTAACAGAAGAACTCATGTCTATGATGTCCTCAGAATTTTTGCCTATAAGCTCAGCAGCTGTATAAATATCTCCACCATGAATCATAGCAAGCTCCTGATTATCAGCGCTATAAAAAGGAATAGAAAACTGCTTAAAATAACAATATCAATGGTTGTTACAATAATATTGTTATTTATATTGATGCTGGATTCAACAATATTTGAATTTTCTCCAATATAAGGCTTTTCAACAAGAACGCCTCCATAGTAATTAGGACCACCAAGCTTTATTTTTAATGCACCAGCCATTGCTGCTTCAGGAATTCCACTGTTTGGACTTGTATGTTTTTTCCCATCGCGTAGCATAATCCTGAATGAATTTTTAGCTGTTGAAAAGCCTAGTAAAAAAAGAGAGCTTAAAACAATCATCAAACCTGATATTCTTGCAGGAATATAGTTAAAAAGGTCATCCATTTTTGCAGAAAACCATCCAAATTTTATATATTTATTGTTTTTATAGCCAACCATTGAATCAAGAGTGTTAACTGTTTTATAAAGAACAAGGAATGGAAATCCTCCCACAATAAAGTAAAACAGCGGTGCAATAACCGCATCAGATAGATTTTCAGCAAGACTTTCTACAACTGCTGTTTTTATTTTCCCCGCAGTCAGTGTTTCAGCATCTCTGCCAACAAGTGCACAGAGAGATTGTCTCGCTGATTTTAAATTACCAGTTATCAGGAGATCATTTATTCTACGAGCTTCGTTAATAAGTCCTCTTAATGCTATGAAGAGACTGCCTGTGAAAATAAGCAAGAAATAAGCTATAACAGAGAACAAACCAGAAATCCCTGTAAGTTTATCTAATAAATGAATGAAAATTGAAGCACTTAAAAATACAATGCCTGTTACTGTCAAAAAAAGTAAAACACCGGATAATTTCTCATTAGATAGTTTTTTCCTGAAAAATTTTTCTATTCTGTCAATAAGATTGCCAATCCATATTACAGGATGAAATCTTTTAGGATCACCAAATATAATGTCTATCAGGAATGCACTGGATATTATCCAGCTTTCAACATATAAAAATTTCATATTCCAATAAGTCTCCATATTCTTTCCATCGATAAAGAGCTTGCGATATTATCAGCAAGTTTTTCTATAAAATCTTCTTTTATCTTTTGCCATGAAAATATAAATTCAACGGGTTTTAATCCTTTTTTAACTCTGTGTTTATTTATAATCAGTCTTCTAAATGAGTCATTTTCAAAAATTCCATGAATATATGTGCCCCATATATTTTCCCTGGTTGCGCCATCAAAAATTGATTCTCCTGTGGCAAGCCTTTTAATGTGGAAAAGGTTAATTTCTCCGGATGTTTCTCCCATATGAATCTCATATCCCTTGATTGTTATTGAAGGTTTAGAGTTCACATATCCTTCAACCTGCGTTGTGATTTTGTAAGGATGAAATATCGTTTCCACTGGTAGTAACCCGATACCATCTATTTCTTTTAAAGAACTTTCAACTCTATGAGGGTCAATTAGTTTTTTGCCAAGCATTTGAAATCCACCACATATCCCGATTATTTCAGTCCTGTTTTTAGAGAGTTTTCTTAAAAGTTCATCAACTCCGAGTTCTTTAATCAATTTTAAATCCTCTATAGTTTTTTTAGAACCAGGAATGATGATTATATCAGCATTTAGTAAATCTTCTTTCCTTAGTGAATAAATCAGCTCAACATCTGGTTCAATCTTAAGGGGATCAAAATCACTGAAATTGGAAATATATCTCAATCTGAGAACAACAATTTTTATAGTACCTGTAAGCAAAGATATCTGGTTGTTAATTGAGCTTGTTAGTGAAAATCCATCTTCAGCAGATATTCCAGCATTTTTCAAATATGGTATTATACCAATGCATGGTTTATTTATAAGATTTTCAATCTCTTTAATTCCTGGAACAAGAATATCAAAATCTCCTCTGAATTTGTTAATTATAAAGCCTTTGATAAGGGTTTCATGGAACTTCAGCAGTTTTACAGTGCCATATATTGATGCGAATACTCCGCCTCTGTCTATATCTCCTACAATGATAACCGGAGCATTCAAATATTCTGCCACAGCCATGTTTACAATATCATGTTCTATTAGATTTATCTCAGCAGGGCTACCTGCACCTTCTATAATCAAAAGCTCATGTTTGGTTTTTAAATAATCCAGAGAATAGGTAACAGCTTTCCATAGTTTTTCTCTTTCAGAGTAATACTCCTTTGGCTTCATTGTTTTGTAAACTTTACCATGAACAATCACCTGTGAACCCTGTTCACCAGATGCTTTAAGAAGCACAGGATTCATATAAATATCAGGTTCAACTTTTGCTGCGAATGCCTGAATTGCCTGAGCAAGTCCAATTTCTCCTCCATCTTTAGTAATAAAACTTTGCAAACTCATATTTTGAGCCTTAAATGGAGCTACATTTATTCCATTTCTTCTCATAATTCTGCATAATGCAGTAACAATCAGGCTTTTCCCTGCATTTGAAGATGTTCCCTGTATCATCAAGGCTTTGGGCAATTTATCCTCCATGATAACACGATTTTAGAACTGTAAATATAAACAGTAAAATAATCTCTGAAACCTCAACTGTTGCTCCAAGATTATCACCTGTTAAGCCATTAAATTTTTTTTCAAAAAATCTTTTAAATTCTATTGACAGGATATAAAGAAAAATTATTAAAAATGGTAAAAAAATGAAATTATTTTTGATAGCAAAGTATACCGTCAGAAAAACGGGTAACATAGTAGATAAAATTAACTCTTTGACTGTTATTTTTCCTACAAATAATGCTCCAAGTCCTGTCTGTCTTGCAGGTTTTCCATGATACATCAGTGGAATTAATATCCATCTTGAAAGACAGAATGTGAGAATAAGAGGCATCAAAACCATCTGATTCTCTAACAGCTCCTTTATAAGTGCAAACTTAATAAGGATGTCCAGAACAACAACTGTTACTCCTCCAACTCCAACAGTACTGTCTTTCATTATTTGAAGTTTTTGCTCAATATCTTTTTCTCGATCTCCTGTTTCTTTAAAAAAAAGCGCATCAGCTGTATCTGAGAGTCCATCAATGTGAAATATTCCTCTGATTAAGAAGAGAAATAACAGACAAAGAATTGAAATAAGGGTAGGGGAGAAAACAGGCATTAAAACAAAAGCTAAAACGACACATAACGCTCCCTCCATTGCTCCAATTAATGGAAAAAAAATAACTGATTTATGAATCTCGTGGATATCAATTCCCCTGACTCTAAAAGGTAAAAGTGTTAAAAAAGACAATGCGGATAAAAACATTCTTGACATGAGCTTTATTCTTAATCTGCTTTAGCCTGACTGACTTCTGCTTCTTCAAATGTCGCCATTTCACGATAAATTTTCACACCAGCCTCTATGATTGTCATTGCAAGTGCTGCGCCTGTGCCTTCTCCAAGTCTTAAATTAAGATCAAACAATGGTTTTAAATCCATAAACTCAAGAATCCTTTTGTGCCCAACTTCAATAGAATTATGTGCTGCAAAGATATAATGTTTAACCAGAGGATTCAAGCAATATGCAATCAATGCACCTGCTGATGATATGAATCCATCAATGACAACAGGGACTTTAAGTGATGCACAGCCAAGAACAACACCAGCGCATGCTCCTATCTCAGGACCGCCAACTTTTGCAAGAACATCGACAGGGTTAGAAGGGTCTGGCTTATTTATTTCAATTGATTTTTTAATCACTTCAATTTTTCTTTTGAAGATTTTTTCATCAATACCTGTGCCTCTGCCTGTTACTTCTTCCACATTTGAACCAGTAAGAACAGCGGTTACAGCAGATGAAGGTGTTGTATTTCCAATGCCCATCTCTCCTGTAGCAAAAAGGTTATATCCTCTATCATGATACTCTATTACTAATTCTATCCCTGTTTTAATGCATTTAACCGCCTCTTCATAACTAAGAGCTGGAGATTTTGTCATATTCCTTGAACCTCTTACAACTTTTTTTGAAATTAAGCCATTAATTTTTTCAAAATCATAATCAGTGCCTATATCAATAACCACAACATCCGCTCCTGCATGTCTTGATAGAACATTAATTCCAGCGCCACCTCGTAAAAAATTAAAAACCATCTGTGCGGTAACTTCCTTTGGATATGCAGAAATGCCTTCTTCTGTAACTCCATGATCAGATGCAAAAACCAGCACAGCCTTTTTCTTAATCTCTGGCATAGAATTTTCATAGATTGCAACAAGTTGAACTGCTATTTCCTCAAGTCTTCCAAGACTTTTACGTGGTTTTGTGAGAGAATCAAGCCTTTGCCATGCAATTTTAAAAAACCTGTTTTTTAAAGGTTCAATTTTTAGATCAGAGATTTCTGAATAAGTTTTTGATGGACAGAATTGAAATTGTTCAGCTTTCATCTTATATCCCTCCCTCGGGGAATAGAGGATGTAAAACATCCCCAACTGAACAGGTCTTCCGGCTCAGGGCTCAAACCTACTTGCCCGCCTTCCCGGAGAAATTTCTCCAGTGGCATAATGGACTTTCGTTCCCTATACGGCTGCGGGGCAGCGGGGGGATCTCACCCCTCTTCCCTTGATTCAGTCAGAATCAGTATATAAAAATCATTTAAAATAAGTCAATTTCTCGGCATTCCTGATAGTGTCAAGAATTATGTGTAAATTCGGGAGTGTTCATAGTTTTGTGTCAGCCTGTATCTTTTGGTAATTTTAATACTCTTTGAAATCTATTTTCAAAAAATATAGATAATTGGGATAAAGTAAGTCTCCACTTTCCAATAGGCTGTGTCCCTTTATTATTGGGCATTCTGAATGCTCATATATAGTAACTTTAATAGACTACCTTCATTTGGTAGGCTGTTCAGTTCAGCTCTTTACGACTATATTTACAAGTTTACCTTTAACCGGTATTACTTTTAAAATTTCTTTATTATCGATCCATTGCTTAACTTTTTCATCATTAAGAGCAATTTTCACAATATCTTCATCACTAAGTCCTTGAGAAATCATAATTTTGGAACGAACCTTCCCATTTACCTGAACTACAAGTTCTATCATCTGCTCTTTGGCGAGTTCTTCATCATAGTCAGGCCATGGTTCATTTAGAATAAATCCCTTTTCTCCAATAGCTATCCAGAGTTCTTCTGCAATATGAGGAGCGAAAGGACTAAGAAGTATTAAAAAGTTTTTCATTGCAAACTTAAAAACACTGCGTTGTTGATCGTTTTCAGGCTCAAAACTATAAACCTCATTTATAAATTCCATTAGTCTTGCAATTGCTGTATTGAATTGATACTCTTTTTCTATATCCAGAGTTACTCTTTTTATTGTTCTGTGTGTCAGACTCAGCAGTTCATAGGCTATATAATCAGAAACAGATTTAGTAACTGGCATAGTTTCACAAAGCCATTTATAATTCTTATAGACAACAGCATAAACTCTTTTTAAAAACCTGTGTGCACCTTCAACACCTTGAGAACTCCATTCGAGGTCTTTTTCGGGTGGTGCTGCAAAAAGTGTAAACACTCTTACAGTATCAGTTCCATAAGTTTCTATCATCTCATCAGGGTCAACAATATTTTTCTTTGATTTTGACATCTTCTCAACTCTACCTTTGTGAACAGGTTTATCACAGTAAATGCATTTTTCATCTTTTACTTCCTTAGGAAATAACCAGTCATGTTCTGGACATCTGTAACTTTCCATGCATACCATTCCCTGTGTAAGAAGTCTGTCAAATGGTTCATCAAAATTAACAATTCCAAGGTCGCGAAGCACCTTTACAAAAAATCTTGCATAAAGAAGATGCAAAACAGCATGTTCAATACCACCAATATACTGGTCAACTGGCATCCAGTATTTTATTTTTTCTCTGTGAAATGCTTCTTCATCCTTAAGAGAGCAGTATCTTACAAAATACCATGATGAGTCAATAAATGTATCCATTGTGTCTGTTTCTCTTCTTGCATCTGCACCACATCGAGGACATTTAACTTTATAAAACTCATCAACATACTTCAGAGGAGACTCTCCCTTACCGGTAAGGCTGACATTTTCAGGCAAAATTACAGGTAAATCTTCTTCAGGGACAGGAACAATTCCACATTTATCACAATAAATTACAGGAATCGGGGTTCCCCAGTATCGCTGTCTTGATATGCCCCAGTCACGAAGCCTGTAATTAACTGTTTTTTTACCAAGTCTTTTTTCTTCAATATAATCTGAAACTGCCTTTTTTCCTTCCTTTGATGGAAGTCCTGAAAATGCTCCGGAATTAATCATTATTCCGTCTTCTTCATAAGCCTCTGTTAATGGTTCTGAGAGTTTTTTATTCTGTGGAATAATAACAGTCTTTATAGGAAGACCGTATTTAATTGCAAACTCAAAGTCCCTCTGGTCATGGGCTGGTACACTCATTATAGCACCTGTCCCATATTCCATTAATACAAAGTTAGCAATCCATACAGGAAGTTTTTCTCCATTAATGGGATTTAATGCGTATTTCCCAGTAAAAATACCTTCTTTAATTTCAGGTTCACGTTGAAGTAGTTTAATTTTTTTTAATGCTTCTTTATCGTCACAGAGAGTTTCAGCTAATGGATGATCTGGAGCGATACACATGAATGTTACACCAAAAATTGTGTCTGGTCTAGTTGTAAATATTCTCAATCTGGCATTCATTCCTTCAATTGGAAAATCAACCTCAACTCCCTCACTCTTTCCTATCCAGTTACGCTGCATTGTAAGAACTCTTTCAGGCCAGCTTGTGAGTCTATCGCAATAATCAAGAAGTTCATCAGCATATTCTGTTATTTTCAAAAACCATTGTTCCAGTTCCTTTTGTTCAACCTGTGTTTCACATCTCCAGCAGGCTCCGTCAATAACCTGTTCATTTGCAAGTACAGTTCCACATGATGGACACCAATTAACAGAGGATGATTTTTTATATGCAAGCCCTTTTTCATAAAGTTTTAAAAATATCCACTGATTCCATTTATAGTAGTCCGGCGAACATGTTGTAACCTCACGCCTCCAGTCATATGTCAGTCCAAGTCGCATAAGCTGTTTTTTCATGTAATCTATATTTTCATATGTCCATTTTGCAGGATGGACTCCATGTTTTATTGCAGCATTTTCTGCAGGTAATCCAAAAGCATCCCATCCCATTGGATGAAGGACACTGAAGCCCTTCATCCTTTTATATCTTGCAATTACATCTCCAATAGCATAGTTACGTACATGTCCTATGTGAATTTTTCCTGATGGATAAGGAAACATTTCAAGACAGTAAAACTTTTGTTTTGTGGATTGTTCATTTACGTCAAAAAGTCGGTTTTTATGCCATATTTTCTGCCATTTTTTTTCTATTTCCTTAAAATCATAATTCTGTTCCATTATTCCTCCGCAAAACTGTAATTTGCATAATTATATAGAGAAAAAGTCTAAAAATTCAAACTATTGAAGTGCCTGAAATCATTAACAAGCCTGAAATTATCAGGCAAAATCCGATAATATAATTTATCAATTGAAAAAATTTCATAAACCTTCTAAGATATCGCATTACTGAATCAATCAATAAAGATGCAATCAAAAAAGGAATTGCAATACCAAGTGAATACATTCCAAGCATTTTTAATCCTTCAAGAACATTTCCGCTCATACTTGAATAAATAAGAATACTTCCAAGTATTGGACCAATACAGGGTGACCATCCAGCAGCAAAGCCAACTCCTATGAGAAATGCTCCAACAGGCGTACCAAATCTCTGTAGTTTTATATTCAACCTGAACTCTCTCATAAAAAAACCAGATTTTATAAGTCCTATAAGCAATAATCCAAATAAAACCAAAAATATTCCTCCAATAATTCTGAGATAATTCTGATACTCAAAAAAAATAGTTCCAATAATGGAACTTCCTGCACCTAAAGCAAGGTAAACTACGGAAAACCCGGCAATAAATATCAGAGTATATCCCAGAATATGACGCTTTGATTTTGTTGATTTTTTTGGAAGTTCTATTACGGAAGAGTTTTTTTGAGTTTGATTTATTTCAGCAATTGAAAGCCCTGAAAATAATGAAACATAAACAGGAAGCAGAGGAAGAATACATGGAGAAAAAAAACTTAAAACTCCACCAATAAATGACGCTGTTAGCGAAATTTCATTCATCTACCACACTCAGAAGGATCTCCCTTGAGTTTATCAATTGCATGTGGCAGTGCATCAATTATAACTTCCAGCGATTCCCTAACAGCTGTTGGACTCCCTGGAAGATTTATTATTAAACTTTTTCCTCTAATTCCAGCAATTGCCCTTGAAAGAATCGCTGTCTTAGTTTTTTTATATCCTTCCCATCGCATTGCCTCAGTGATACCGTGAACTTCCTTTTCAATAATCTCGCTTGTTGCATCAGGTGTAACATCTCTTGGGTGTAACCCTGTGCCACCATTTGTTAAAATTAAGTCTGCTTTAGTTGTAGCCTCAAGGATAGTCTGTTTTATTAAATCCTTCTCATCGGGAATAATTTGATAGAAAACAACCTGAGCCCATGAAGAAACCATTTCTTCAATAACTTTTCCGCTCAGATCCTCTCTTTCTCCTTTAGACCCTTTGTCAGATACGGTAATAATAGCAACTTTATATTTCATAGCTTAATTATATAATCTCCAATCTTAATTTTTCCACCTTTTAAAACTCTGGCAAAAACCCCTTCTCTTGGCATAATACAGTCTCCAACAACTTTAAAAATTTCGCATTTACTGTGGCATCTTTTTCCATGCTGTGTTATTTCTAATATAACTTCTCCAATCTGAAGTTTTGTTCCTAATGGAATTTTTAATAGGTCAATCCCTTCTGTTGTAATGTTTTCAGCAAAGTCCCCATAATTAAGATTAAGACCTTTGTCTTTCATCTTCTTTATGCTCTCATGAGATAGGAGACTTATCTGTCTATGCCAGTGAGAGCCAGCGTGAGCATCTCCGTCAATTCCATAATTTTCAAAAACCATGGCTTCACTTACCGGTTTTTTGGTTGTACCTTTTTCATCACTAATATTTATTGAAATAATCTTACCCATAAGTCACCTCTAATTTTTATTATTTACTATTAAATATAATTATACCATTAAAACTTCTTGACTTTTTAGTAATTTTATATGTTAATGTTAGTTGATTGAAAAATTCGCAGATTTTGAATTTAGGGATTAAATGGAAATTGATTCGTTAAAAAAGACTTTTTTTGTCAGTCCAACCTTTGGTTCGATAACATTTCAGCAAGTTTTTGAAAAAATAATAGAATTCGTCAAGGAAGAGCCAACTAAAAACTATAGCTTAATAGTAGGAAGTGACTCTTTTCCAGGAGAGGAAACAGTTTTTGTAACAGCAATAATAATTCATCGTAAAGGTTCAGGCGGAAGATATTTTTACAGAAAAATCAAATATGAAAAAATGAATAATTTAAAATTGAGGATTTTTACTGAAGCCTCATTGAGTTTGGAAATTGCAGAGGCTCTGAAGAAAAAACTATCAGAAAATGGAGTTTCACGATTACCTGTTGAGATTCATATCGATGTTGGTAAAAATGGAGCAACCAGGATTTTGGTAAAAGAAGTTATCAAAATGATTGTTGGTTCTGGATACATTGCTGTAACAAAACCTGATTCTTTTGGTGCAACAAAGGTAGCAGACCGTCATACAAATTAAAAGCCGGGAATGGGATTTGAACCCACGACCGGTCGATTACGAATCGACTGCTCTACCGCTGAGCTATCCCGGCTCATTTTATTTTATCAAACTCTTGCTTAAAGTATCGATAAGTTTCTTCATCAAAAAGACAGAATTCTACTGTTTCAATTGATGTAGCATTATTCAGATATTCAATAACGCTGTTAAGAAGAACTCTAGCAACCATATATTTAGGACATCCATATATTCCAGAGCTTATTGCCGGAAATGAGATGCTTTTTAACTGCTTTTCATTGGCAATTTTAAGACTATTTAAAACAGCATTTTTAAGCTTCTCTTCCTCATTTCCTTCTCCCCATATTGGACCAACTGCATGAATAACATATTTTGCTTTTAAAGAACCAGCAGTTGTAATTGCTGCGGAGCCTGTAGGAACAAAGCCAATTTTATCACTTTCTTCCTGTATAATCTTTCCTCCTTTTCGGACAATAGCCCCAGCAACACCGCCACTGTGCTTTAAATGGTTGTTAGCTGCATTCACAATAGCATCACTATCCCTATCTGTGATATCTCCAATCATTATTCTAATAGTCTTCCCATTTATTATTTTTTCTTCCATCTGGTTCTCCTTTTAAAAAGGGTTCTCAAAATATCTTAACTAAAATAGATATTTTTGTTAAACTATTAATAATGATTGATAAATGGATAACAGAGATTAAACAGCATCCACAAATTGATAAAATTGGAATGATTCTTATTCATAACGGTATTGTAAGAGCAACTTCCAAAAATGGGAGGTCTGTAAAAGAGATGTATCTCTCATATGATGCTCAAAGACTTGGTGATATAGTTCAAGAAATACAAAAAAGAGAAGGAATTTATGAAGTCAGAGTCTGGATAAATAAAGGTAGATTAAAAATAGGAGATGATATAATGAAAGTGCTTGTAGCAGGTAGGTTTCGTACTGAGGTCCTGCCAGCATTGGAAGAGCTTGTAAAAAGAATTAAAAATGAAGTAGTTCATGAAGAAGAAATTATTTAGCCTTTTTATTCTTACTATATTTTCAGTTCTAAATTTTTCATGCGTTTCAGAGATTGATCCACTGTCAGGTCAGAGAGTATATACTCTTCTTTCAACACAGCAGGAAATTCAGATAGGACACAAAGTAGTTCCATCTGCAATAAATGAAAGCGATGGATTGTATCCTGATAGAGAGATTCAACGGTATATAAGAGATATTGGAATGAGCATCGCAGCAATTACTCCAAGAAGAATAGATTATCAATTTTATGTTGTAAACTCTTCTGAGGTAAATGCCTTTGCTCTTCCTGGCGGACCTGTTTTTATAACAAGAGGAATTTTACTCAAAATAAATAAAGAGAGCGAGCTTGCAGGTGTTATAGCTCATGAACTTGGACATATCAATGCACGACATCATGCAAAGTTCCTTGAAAAATCGTTTGGAATGAATATACTGCTCAATATTCTTGGGGTGGCTTTACATAATAGTTCATATTCTTCAGCAATTATGAGTCTGGCTCAGGTTTCAACCGGACTCCTGCAGCTCAAGTTCAGTCGAGAGCAGGAAAATGAGGCAGACGCACTTGGTGTGAGATTTAGCTATCAGGCCGGGTATGATCCTGAAGGGCTTCTTGGAATGTTTCAGACGTTTAAAACAATGGAAAGAACCGGAACTGTAGAGTGGCTCAGTACTCATCCATTACCAGATACAAGAATAAATAATGTTCAAAAAATGATTTCTACACAGTATCCAGATTCATACAGATTCAAACAGGACAGTGAAAGATTTCATAAAATTCAAGAAATTCTGAACACAACAAAAGAATCTTATGATTATGTTGAAAAAGCTAAAAAATATATAAAAACTCGAAATTATTATGATGCACTTAATTTGCTTGATAAAGCAGTTCAAGTTTACGGAAGTAATATGGCTTATACATACAGAGCACTTGTAAATCTTTATTTAAAAAAATATCCTGAAGCCATACAGGATGCCCAAAAAGCAATAGATCTTGATAACCTGTATTTTAAGCCTATGTTTATCAAGGGACTGGCCTTATTACAAATGAGACAATGGCATGAAAGTATTAATATTCTGGAAAGAGCAAAATCTTTAATAAGTGATAGTCCCGATTTGTATTACTATCTTGGGATTGATTATCAGTCAATAGGAGATAGAAGTAAGGCTATTGAAAATCTCTCCAATGCACTTAATCTCACTGACGGAAAACGAGGATGGGAAGCAGACGCTCAAAGAAGATTAAGGCAATTAAGAGGATACTAAAAAAAAGGAGGAAGATTATGAACATTTTATTTATTATTACTACAGATGATGCTGAAAAAGTTTATAATGCTGTGAGGTTAGCAAATACTGCTGTAAACAAGGGTGATAGGGTAAGCATTTTTATGCTTGGTAAAGGAGTTTGCTTTGAACAGATCAGCAGCGAACAGTTCGATATTAAGTCAGAGATTGACAAGTTTAAGGGAGATATGTACGTTTGAGGAGTGTGCATGAAAACTCACGGTCTTGTGAGATCAGAAGTCTGTCCTATAGGCTATATGAATGATCTTTATGAATTAATTGTTGAGGCTGATAAAGTACTTACATTTTAACAAAAATTTAGCAGGAGTAAGAAACCATGAAAAGAGCACATTTATTTATTAGTGGAAAGGTTCAGGGAGTTTTTTTTCGTGCTTTTACAAAGGAAGTGGCTGATTCTCTGGGGCTTAAGGGCTGGGTAAGAAACTTAACAGATGGTCGTGTTGAAGCAGTTTTCGAAGGTGAAGAAAAAAAGATAAACCTTGCAATACAACGCTGTAAACAGGGTCCACCAGCTGCAATAGTTGACAATATCGAAGTAATTTGGGAACAACCTGAAGGATATCAATATTTTGAAATAAGACGAACATCTTGACTAAATGAGCCATTAACAGGTTAAATAATTCTATGGAAAAGGTGATTTTGCTTATTAATTCAACAATTGAAAAGTTTTTTAAATTTTTTGTCATGGTTTTTATGGTATCATTGTTGTTAAGTTGTGGAGGCAAAGAACCTGTTAAAAAAGAGGAATTCAATCCTGTTACGTATCTTCAAAAAGCAGATGAATTGATTAATAAAAAGGAGTATGAAGAAGCAAGAAAACTTCTTCTTGAAATAAAAAATAGAGAATCAGCAAAAGAGTATGCTCCTTTAGCACAGCTCAAGATAGCAGATTCATATTTAAAAGAAAATGAGCCTCAGCTTGCAATTGTTGAGTACAGAAAATTTATAGAGATTTATCCAGAATCTACTTATGCTCCTTATGCTCAGTACAGTATTGCAATGGCTTACTTCAGACAAATAGATGGGGCTGAAAGAGGAGCAGGAACAGCTCAGAAAGCATTGGAAGAGTTTTTAAAGCTTGAGAAGATGTATCCAAGACATCCGTATAAAGAGATTCTACCTTTAAGAATTCAGAAATGCAGAAACATTATAGCAGAGGGAGAGCTTATAATCGGCAAATTTTACTACAAAAAAGGTTCTTATAAAGCTGCTGTTGACAGATTTGAAGGAATAGTTAAAAATTATCCTGATTTTAAAGACCTTGATGAAACTCTATACTTACTTGCAGATTCTTATAAAAATCTGAACATGATTGATATGACGAAACAGTATGTGAACCTTCTTAAACAAAAATTTCCTGATAGTCAATTTACAAAAAAGGCAGAAAGAATTCTCTAAATGTCTGAATTTTTACCTATTTTTATTAATATAAAAGGTAAAAAATGTGTTGTCATTGGCGGCGGTGCTGTTGCTGAAAGGAAGATAAAGACTCTTCTTAAATACGGGGCTCAGATTACAGTAATAAGTCCTGATATTACTGATTATATTCAAAAAAAAGTTAGTACTGGAAAAATAAAATATATAAAAAGAAAATATATAAAAAAAGATGTTGAAGATGCGATTTTAGTTGTAGCAGCTACATCCGATAAACAGACAAATATTAAGATAGCAAAGGACTCAAGTTTTCTGATCAACTCTGTTGAGACCTCAAAGCTGCGTAATATTTCTGGTATCGTATATACGGTTCCAGCTATCCTAAGAAAGGGAGATTTAACTATAGCAGTTTCAACTGATTTTCCTGCATTAAGTAGAGTTATAAAAAATGAAATCTCAAAATTATATGGCAAAGAATTTGCTTCATATTTGAAATATCTTAAACAGATCAGAAAAAAGATTCAGGGACAGATATCTGACAGCAAAAAAAGACAGGCAATTTTTAGAAATATAGCGTCTGAAAAAATTGTGTCAATTTTGAGACAATATGGTTTTAAAAAAGCCAAAAAGGAGATTGAAAAAATCATAGATGAAGTTTAAAGTTGCTGTTATAGGTGCTGGTTATTTTGGCCAGAAACATATAAAAATGCTTACTCAGATGCCTGACGTTGAAATTGTTGGTATCGTAGATACAGATATTAGCAGGGCTCAAGAGATCGGGCAAAAGTATGGATTGCGATATTATACCGTTTATGAAAACTTATTAAAATCTGCGGATATATTTTTTATTGTAACCCCAACTATTACGCATTTTGATATAGCAATGGATTTAATAAAAGAGAAAAAATCTATTTTTATAGAAAAACCACTGACTGAGAATCCTGGTTTTGCAGAAAAAATTTTTGATGAAGCAACGAAACATAATATAATAATGCAGGTTGGTTTGATAGAAAGATACAATCCTGTAATGAAAAGCCTTCTTGAGTATGTTGAAAATCCGCTTTTTATTCATGCAGAGAGACTTTCTCCTTTTTCAGGAAGAGGTATTGATACAGATGTTACTTATGATCTCATGATTCATGACATTGATTTAGTATTGATGATTCTTAAAAAATCAGAGAATTTAAAATTAACCGATTTAAAAGTTTTTACCCAGAGTATTATCACTTCAAAGATTGATTATGCCAGGGCATGGTTAGAGTTTGTTAATTATAACGATACAGTTGAAGTTTCTCTTACAGCAAGCAGGATTTCTTCTGATGTCAGGAGAAAATTCTCTGTTATTCAATCAGCCAATGTTTTATATGCAGACTTAATCAATAAAACACTAGTAAAAGTTGATAAAAAAGGGCAGTTAACTGAACTTACTGTAAAAAATAAGGACACCCACCCTTTATATGATGAAATAAGGGATTTTTTAAACTCTGTTAGACAGAGAAAGTATTCAATACATGCTGCTTCACCTGATGATATTATTAACACAATAAAATTAATAGAAAAAATAAACGGAGGAACACACTGATATGAAGCCATTCATTGATCTGCAGGCACAATATAGGAATATTAAAGAGGAAATATTAATATGTATAAATGATATTCTTGAAAGTTCTCATTATATACTAGGTAAAAATGTAAAATCATTTGAAGAAGAGATTAAATCTTATCTTTCAGTTGCGGATGCAATAGGAGTTGCCTCTGGTACTGATGCGCTGCATCTTGCGTTGAGAGCTTTCAATATAGGGAAGGGTGATGAAGTAATAACAACACCTTTTACATTTTTTGCCACTGTTGAAGCAATACTATACGTTGGTGCGAAACCTGTTTTTGTTGATATTGATGAGAAAACTTTTAATATTGACTCTTCAAAAATAGAAGACAAAATCACACCACATACAAAGGCAATTATTCCGGTTCATATATTTGGTTATCCTGCTGATATGATAAAAATCAATCAGATTGCAAAAAATTATGGATTAAAAATCATTGAAGATGCTGCACAGGCATTTGGTGCAAGAATAGGAAATAAAAAAGCTGGTAGTTTTGGAGATATTGGTTGCTTTAGTTTTTATCCAAGTAAAAATCTTGGCTGCTTTGGTGATGGTGGTATGGTTGTAACAAATGATTTAGAAATAGCGCAGAAGATAAGAGTTCTTCGAAATCACGGCTCTCCAGGTAGATATATTCATGAAACAGTTGGATTAAACTCAAGGCTTGATGAGATTCAGGCTGGGGTTTTACGTATTAAACTAAAACATTTAGATGAATATAACGAACAGAGAAGAAAAAAAGCAGAGCTTTACACAAAGTATTTAAGTAACATTGTAATCACACCTGAAGAACAGAATAATTTTTATCATGTTTATCATATTTATAGTATACTTTCACAATACAGAGAAACAATAAAGGAAACTTTATTAAGACATGACATCCCTTCCGTTGTTTATTATCCAATTCCTTTGCATCTTCAGAAAGCACTCAGTTTTCTTGGTTATAAAGAGGGTGATTTTCCTGTGGCCGAAGAAATTTCAAAGGATATTCTGTCCCTGCCAATTTATCCTGAACTTCCAGATGAGGAAGTTTATGAAATATCGCAAATTATTCTGAGATGTCTCCAAGACTCTTAATAGTTGCGGGAGAATCTTCAGGAGAGATTTACGGCTCTCTGCTTGCTCCTTATTTAAATAAAGATTTTGAACTTATTGGTATAGGTGGAAAACATATGGCTCAAGCTGGAATAAAACTTGTTGGAGAAATTACCCATTCTTTAGGAGTATTTGAAGTGCTTGGTCAGTTGAAAAAATTAAAAAGAAATATGGAGATTGCTACAAGAGCATTAAAAGAAGTTCAGGGAGTTATACTGATTGATTACCCGGATTTTAATATTCCTCTTGCAAGAAAAGCTAAAGAACTCGGTAAAAGAGTTCTTTACTATGTAAGTCCACAAATCTGGGCATGGAGAAAAGGAAGGATAAATACAATTAAAGAAGTTATTGACTATATGGCAGTTGTTTTACCTTTTGAAGAAGCGATATATAAAAAAGCAGGTATTCCTGTAAAATTCGTAGGACATCCCATGCTTGAGGCAATGATGAAAGAGCTGAACATAAATAAGATAGAAGATTTTAAACTTCAGGATAAAAAAGTACTGAGAGATAAATTTGATATCAACCAAAAAACAGTAATTACACTAATGCCTGGTAGCAGACCTGGTGAAATAAAAAGAAAAATGCCATTAATGTTAAAACTTATGAAATATTTTGATTGTGAAACAACGCATTTTATAATACCAAAAGCACCAAATATTGATTTCAGTGAAACTATTCTAAAACAAATTACATCTTCAGGGAATGTGACCATTTTCAATGAACAGTCTTTTACCGCACTTGCAATGAGCGATGTGGCAGTAATTACATCTGGAACATCAACTCTGCAGGCAGCTCTTCTTAAAATTCCTATGGCTGTTATTTATAGGATGAATCCTTTATCATATTTGATTGGTAGGACTATTATAAAAGGTGTTAAACATATTGCTCTGCCGAATGTAATTGCTGATTTTATGAAGATAGGTGATATCAGGGTTAAAGAATTTATTCAAAAACTTGACAGTAGAAAAATTGCAAAAGAAATAAATTTGTTGCTTTATGATAACAATTATCGAGAAAATATTATTAATTTTCTCGATAATATCAGAAGACACTTTATTACAAAAGAAGCTTCAAGAGAAGTTGCAGAAATATGCAGACAGCTTTTTTAATCTATAGTTTTTTATACTTAATCTCTATTTTAATATTGCTTCCAAAAGAATATTTAAAAAGGCCATCAAGTATAAGAAATCGCTGGTTAAAGGAAAAGTTTGGATTTTTTAAAGACAATAATACAAAAATAGTGAAAAATAGTCAAAAACTTACGATATGGATTCATGCTGTTTCAGTTGGTGAAGTAATTGCAGTATCAAATCTTATAAAAAAGCTCACATCAAAATATGATATTGTTTTAAGTACAATTACTGATACCGGACAAAAGGTTGCAAGAGATAGATTTAAAGACTGTTCTGTAAATGTGATATATATGCCTTTTGATATTCCTTATGCCATTAATAAAACTCTCAAGCATTTTAATCCATCTTTTGTTATGCTCACTGAGACAGAACTCTGGCCTAATCTAATGCGAATTGTATCTCAAAATCTGCCATTGATGCTTATCAATGGTAGATTGAGTGAGAAATCCTATAAAGGTTACGGAAAAATTAAGTTTTTTATAAAGCCTTTGCTTAATAAATTCAGCATTATATGTGTTCAGGAAGATGGTTACAGAGAGCGGTTTATTAATCTGGGTGCAGATCAATCGAAAATTTACGTAACCGGAAATATGAAGTTTGATATTGAATTAGAAAAAATTGTTTTTACATGGGAAGATAGGATTCCTCATCCTGTTATAGTTGCTGGAAGTACGCATGAATCAGAGGAAGAAATTATATTAGATGCTTTTTTAAAACTCAATATGCCAGTAAGTTTGCTTATTGCTCCAAGGCATCCAGAACGATTTGAGAATGTTGAAGGTTTAATAAAACGTAAGATAAAATCCTTGGCAAACTATAATATATTTTTTTCTAGATTGAGCGGTTTACCATCAGATCTAAATCTTAGTTCTTCAGCCTGTATAATTCTTGTTGATCAAATGGGAATACTTGGCTCTCTTTACAGAGTTTCCGATATCGCCATAATAGGAGGGAGCTTTATCCCTCATGGAGGACAGAATCCTCTTGAACCAGCTTACTGGCAAAAGCCTATAATTTGTGGCCCACATATGCATAACTTTCCATTTATAGAACAATTTTTAACAGAAAAAGCCTGCTTGATGGCTGATGAAAATTCTCTTTTGAATATCATGAAGGAATTAGTAAAAAATGCTGAACTCAGAGAGTTGATTGGAGATAAAGCATATCAACTTTTTTTAGCAAAATCAGGTGCTACAGAAAAAACTATAAAGCTTATTCAAACTCTCATCCCTTAACAATCTTTTCAAGTATTAAAAGTTTTTCAGTTTGTCCTATTACAATCAAAATATCTCTTTCTTGAATCAATGTTTGCGAGTTTGGATTGAATTGCATTGTTCCATCAACTCGTTTTATTCCAACTATAATTACTCCAATATCTCTGCCTATTTCGGTCTGTGCAATTGTTTTACCAACAAGACTTGATTGTGGAGAAACTTCGACTTCTTATATCTGAATCTCTAAATACTCTGAACGTGTTGTAAATTCAAGAAAATCAATCACATTAGGTCTTAGCACAGTAGGGGCAATTTTTAATCCTCCAATAAAATATTATGGTGAGACAACTTTATTTGCACCAGCTCTTTTAAGTTTATGTTCTGCCTCTTTATTAATCGCTCTTGCAACGATGAGTAGATTTGGATTCAATTCTCTTGCACTTAAAACTACATATAGATTTTCTGCATCAGATGGCAAAACTGTTAGTAGATCATCAGCTTTTTCAATGCCTGCATTTTTTAAAATCTCATCATTTGTTGCATCACCTTCAACATAAATGAAAATGTCACTTTCAGGAAGATTAGATTTATTTTTTTCAATAACAACAACCTTTAACATTACTTGCCATCAATTCTTTAACTATAATACTTCCCATTCTACCATATCCACAAACTATATAATGTCCTGACAACTCTTCAATCTTTTTTTTCATTTTTCTTTTTTTAAAAACCTCCTTTATTTCTCCTTCAATAATTATTCTTGCTCCTGTTGTAAGTGTATATGTAAAAACTCCAAATCCGCCCAATATAAGGAAAATGGTAAAGATTTTACCAGATGGACTGAGTTCTTTAACTTCCTTAAATCCAACTGTTGCAAGTGTGATTACTGTCATATAAAGTGTGTCAATAAAATTCATATCTTCAATAATCATATAGCCTGTTGTACCAATACCGAGCATTATTACTAAAAGCACAAAAATAAAAATAAATTTGCTGTGAAGTAAATTCATTATTGTAAATTGAAATATCGGTAACATAATGCTTAAAATTATAGTATACATTGTAATTTTCATAGGCTGAATTGTGTTTTAATTATAATGAACAGTTGATTGTTTGTATTGAAAAATGAAATTAAAAAAATTGATTGATAGTAATATGACAAATTTTAATATACTGAGAGAAATCTGTGACAGATGTCTGAATACTGAACGATGGCAAGGAAATGTCGTATTGATGGTTCTTGATATGGCGTTTACATCTGTTGGAGTAAGCTATTTTAATGTTGTTGTACCTAAAATTAAAATTTTTCAGAATGAATTTATAAAAACTGGAAGAATAAATTCTCTTTCATCCTTTGCTCAGTTTAACTATAAAGAAGCATTTCATATATGGAAAAATATTCGCTCCTGGCATGTTGCTTGTGAAATTGCAAAATTCTTATCCACCGTATCAGAAAATGATAGAGAATCTTTGAGATTATGGGCAAATAATTCATTTTTAGAAAACTGGATGAATGACCCTGTTGCAAAAATCAAAGGTGTTGGACTGATTTCTTATCAATATCTGAGAATGATGGGAGGAGTTGATACAGTTATGCCGGATAAAATTGTAAAAAAAGTGATAAACGACATTCTCATTCAGGCTCAATATGAACCTGTTTATGAAAATATGAGGTTTATTAAAACTGTCGAACTTCTTGCAAAGAAAACAGGATATCGTCCAATAGAACTTTGCTGGATGACATGGTTTCATGAAAACAGTGCTAAAATTTCCGAAATGCCTTAACTTATAAGTCTTTTACCAACAATATAAGCCTGACCAAGTGATATGCATGCATCATTGGCTGGAACATTTATATGAACTAATGGTTTTATTCCGTTTTTTTCTAAAATCTTGATAGTTTCTCTAACTAAATAAGAATTCTGAAAAACACCTCCACTCAAACCAAGCCTGTCAAAACCGTATTTTCCCTTAAAATATATTGTTAACTCAATTATAATCTTTACGATAGTATTATGAAATTTCCATGAAATATCTGAAATAGAAACGCCTTGCAAAAGATCATCAACTATCTGTCTTATCATCAACGTGTAGTCAATGATTAAACTATTTTCCATAGATGAATTTTCTTCAGAGTTTTTAAACTCGAAATCATAACAATATTTATCGGAAAACTCTTTTCCCTGAGAAATTGAACTTTCAAGAGCTATTGCTGCTTCAGCTTCAAAACTGTTGTAATGGGAAACTCCAATCAATGAAGAAATTCCATCAAAAAACCTTCCCATTCCTGATGAAGAAGGGCTAAATTGTGTAATTTTTTTTAATTTAAGTATCTGCCTGATTTTGTTCTCTGAAGTTGCCTCAGACAGAGGTAGTTTTGATATTAAATCAAAATCATCTCCAAAAGCTTCGCCAATCAATGATAGAGCAATTCTTGAGCAGTCTTTAATGGCGTGCTCTCCTCCAGGAAGTCTAATAGGTTTAAGATGTGCAAGCCTTTGAAAATTTTTAATATCACAGTATAAAAACTCGCTTCCCCAGATATTTCCATCAATGCCGTATCCAGTTCCATCAAAAGCTATCCCGAATAGTTCATCTAACCCATATTCAGCCATAAGAGAGGCAATGTGGCAGTAGTGATGCTGAAGGGCAAATCTTTGAATACCTGTTTTTTTGCCGTACTCCTTTGCCCATTGAGATGAATAATATCCGGGATGCAGGTCATATCCCAATGCAACGGGTTCAATTCTATAAACCGATTTAAGATTATTTAAAACTTCCTCAAAAAATTCAACTGTTTCAATGTTCTCCATATCTCCAATATGCTGGCTCATTATGGCATAGTTTGATTTGATAAGAGTAAAGGTGTTTTTCAGATCAGCACCTACTCCTAAAACTGCAGGTATTTCTTCTTTAAGTTGAATTGCCTTTGGAACAAATCCTCTTGCTCTTCTTATAAAATAAATCTTTCCGTTTAACTCTCTCACCACAGAATCATCAACACGCATGAATATTTCCCTGTTATGAATCAGAAAAGCATCTGTAACATTTTGTAGTTTTTCAAAGGCTTCTTCATTTTTTGTTATGATTGGCTCTTCAGAAATATTTCCACTTGTCATCACAAGGGCATCAAAGTGAGGATTAGCTCTGTTAAAATTAGGCGTATAATCAATAGGATAGTAAAAAAGTAAATAATGTAAAGGAGTATATGGTAGCATAAACCCGATACAGGAGTTTTTTGGAGCAATGATCTCTGGAAGTTTGCATTTATTTTTTTTCTTTAAAAGAACAATAGGTCTCATTGGTGAGGTAAGAATGTTTTTTTCATTTTCAGATAAAAGACAATATTTTCCTATAGATTGTAGTGAAGGAGCCATGAGTGCAAAAGGTTTATTACTCCTTTTTTTTCTTTTTCTTAAATTCTCTACAGCGTCAGCATTTGTTGCATCACAACAAAGTTGAAAACCTCCAAGTCCTCTTATTGCAACAATTTTGCCTTCCTTGATAAGTCTTATCGATTCCACAAATGGATTTGCAATTTCTTTAAATCCTTCTGAAGTTTTAATAAAAAGACTCACTTCAGGACCACATACCGGGCATGCATTTGGCTGGGCGTGAAATCTCCTGTTTAGAGGATCCTTATACTCTGTCAGACAATCATGACACATTTTAAAAATAGACATAGTTGTATTTGGTCTGTCATATGGAACTTTAATTGTAATTGTATATCTCGGACCACAATTGGTACAGTTTATAAATGGATAAAGATATCTTCTATCAGAAGGGTTAAAAAGCTCTTTCAGACAATCATCGCATATTGATACATCTTCTGAAATATGAGTAAATCCAGCATCATCTATGCTCTCAACAATTTCAAAAGTTGAGTAGTTGTTGATAGGAAATTCTTCTGTTTCAATAGAGTATATTTTTGCAAGAGGTGGAGGTTCATTTCTGAGAATATATAAAAATTTCTCTATATTTTCTCCTTCTAAGTCTATTGTTACTCCGTGAGATGTATTTGTAACAAATCCTTTGAGATTAAGTTTTAAAGCAAGGTTATAAACAAAAGGCCTGAATCCAACTCCCTGAACAACGCCTTTAACATCTATATGAAGCCGCTTCATTGTTTTAGAATAACATTAATTCTCTTACAGGTGAAAAGCTCTGTCTGTGAATTGGGCATGGTCCAAATTTTTTAATTGCCTCAAGATGTTGTTTTGTAGCATAGCCTTTATGCTGATTAAATCCATAATTACAATATATTTGATGGTAGCTATTCATTATTAAATCCCTTGTTACTTTTGCAATAATGCTTGCTGCTGCTACAGAAGCACTTTTCTGGTCTGCTTTTATGATCGCTTTTTGTTTGATATTTTGTAGTTCTGGAATTTCTAACGCATCGATGAGTATAAGGTCAACATTTTTATTTAAATCTTTAAAAGCTCTGAGCATGGCAAGACGGGTAGCTTCCAGAATATTTATCTGATCAATAATATTTTCATCCACAATACCTATTCCAACTGCAGCATGCTTACGTATTTCATTAAAAAGAGTTTCTCTTTGCTTTAGTGTAAGCTTTTTTGAGTCGTTTATTCCTTCAATTACTTCATTGTCCAGAAAACATACACAACCTGCAACAACAGGACCAGCAAGAGAACCTCGACCTGCTTCATCTATTCCAGCAATAACTGTTAAACCCTGTTTACGAAATAAATCATCAAAGGCAAAAAGGCTCATGCCTTCTGATAATCCATCTTCTCTTTAACCTTTGCCTCTTTACCCTTCTTGGTTCTGAGATAGTATAGCTTGGACCTTCTCACAATTCCTCTTCTGACAACTTCAATTTTGTCAATAATCGGACTATGAAGAGGGAATACACGTTCAACTCCAACTCCGAAGGAGATTTTTCTTACTGTGAAAGTTTCTCTAATTCCTCCGCCCTTACGTGCTATAACAACACCTTCGAAGACCTGGATTCTTTCCTTATCACCTTCTTTAACCTTTACGTAAACCTTTACAGTATCCCCTGGCTTGAAATTAGGTATTTCAGGTTTTTTAAATCTTTCTTCTATTGATTTAATTATAAACTGATTCATCATGAACCCCCAGAATGTTTCTATTTATTTCAGAGCAAAGCTCCTTTAGTATTTGCATTTCTTCATTAGATAAATTTTTTAATAAATCAGGTCTTTTTTGTAATGTATTTCTCAATGCCTCTTTTTTTCTCCAGAGAGCTATTTTTTTATGATCTCCACTTAAAAGAACATCAGGAACTCGCATTCCATTAAACTCCTCGGGTCTTGTATATTGAGGGTAATCCAAAAACCCTCGCATAAAAGAATCCTCTTTTGCTGAAGATTCATCTCCCAAAGCACCAGGAATCAAACGCACAATACTATCTATTATAACTAAAGCAGCCAATTCTCCACCACTTATAATATAATCTCCAATAGAGATTTCTTCATCAATAATATTTTTAATTCTTTCATCAATTCCTTCATATCTACCACAGACTAAAACCAATTCTTGATTTTCGTTATAAAATTCCTGTGCAACTTTTTGACTGAATACTCTTCCCTGAGGAGACAGTAAAACCACTTTTCTTGGTTGTCCATCACTTTTTATATAATTTATCACATTATAGAAAGATTCTATCTGCATTACCATCCCCGCTCCGCCTCCGTAAGGAGAATCATCAACCTTTTTATGTTTATCAGACGTAAAGTCTCTTAAATTATGTATCTTTACCTCTGCAAGCCCTTTGTTTAATGCTTTGCCAATTACTCCGTGTATGAGGTAACATTCTATTAGTTCTGGAAATATTGTTAAAACGTCAAACTCTTTCATAAAAAGAAAGGGCGTGAATTCACGCCCTTTATTACAAAGTTTTTACCAGGACTATTCTAAAATTTCAAGGACACATCTTTTCCCAACTTTTGTGCCGGCAGCACCAAGTATTGTCCTCATAGCCCTTGCAGTTTTTCCCTGTTTTCCAATTACCTTTCCAAGATCGCTAGGAGCAACTCTGAGCTCATATACAGTGGTTTTTTCACCTTCAATCTCGGTAACCTTAACCTCCTCTGGTTTGTCAACTAGTGACTTAGCCATTGTTTCAATAAGTGTCTTCATGCTCATAATCTGACCTCCGTGCAAAAGAGTAGTAAATACCCAAATGGGTATGTTAGGCAGAAACGCGTGTAATTAATTTTTTAACAGTATCTGACGGCTGAGCGCCTTTTTCAATCCAGTATTTAACCCTGTCAATATTTAGATTAATTTCTGGCGGATCTGTTTTTGGATTATATGTTCCAACAATTTCAATAAAAGGACCATTTCTTCTGCTTTTTGCGTCAGCTATAACAACTCTGTAAAAGGGCTGTTTTTTAGCTCCTAAACGCATTAATCTTATCCTAACCAATTTTAACCTCCGAAAAATTATTCCCGATAATTTATAAATATATTACATTATTGCTGATAAATGCAACTATTTCTATTAAATTATGAAAAAGTATCTAAAGCAGGATGTTTATGGAGTATAATTATTTATGCCTTATTTTAATGTGTCTGTTCCGCTAAAGTTAAAAATTCTTACATATCACTTTAATAAAGATATTGATTTGACAGGATTTGCAGTTCAGGTTCCATTAAAAAACAGAGTAGTTGATGGAATTGTTATTAAAAAACTAGACAAAAAACCTGATGAAGTACCGCAGACAAAAGAAATTCATAGCATAATTGGTGAAGCTTACAATAAAAAATTTATAGAGTTTCTTAAATGGATGAGTTTTTATTACATTTCTGAAATAGGTTCTGTTGTCAGATCTACTTTTTTTGAAGAGGTCATACACTTAATCAAAGGTAAAAATTATAAAAGAACATCAAAAAAACAAAGCTTGTCTGAAGAAAAGACAGCTCTGCCTCAATTAGAATCCTGTTTTTTAAATAATGAAACTCTTTCAAAAATTATTGATACCAAAAGGGAAGGGCAGTATAAAACATTTCTCATTCATTGTCCGAATTTTTTTTATGAGATGAAACTCATGCTTGAGGTTGTAACGACAATTTCATCTTCAGATGGAACAATACTTTTAGTGCTACCTGAAATAAAAGATGCTCAAAAATTATTCAATTTTTTGAAAGGCTGTAACATTCAGGCTGTGCTTCTTCACAGTGAAATGAAACGTGCTGAGCTTTTATCTTCAATAAAAGAAATAATCGAAGATAAAGTAAAGGTTATTGTGGGAACAAGATTTGCTGTATTTGCTCCTGTAAAGAAGCTTTCTTTAATTATGTTGGCACAGGAGTCAAGCTGGCTTTATAAAGCAGAAGAAACTCCGCGGTACCATGCAAGAGATTGTGCTGTAATGAGAGGATTTATTGAGTGTTGTCCTGTTGTTCTTACTGATTTCATGCCATCAACCACTTCTTACTATAATGCTTTGAGGGGCAAATATGAACTTATTGATGATTTTAATCAGTTAAAACATCCTGATATAAAGATTCTAAGACAACCCTATCAAACTATTTTTCATCCAGAGGTATTGCTTTATTTAAAACTCTATCATAAAGAAGGAATTTTAGTTACCTCTCCAAGAAGTGGATATAGTCTTATTAGATGTTCAGAATGCAGGGAAGTTATTAAATGTGAACAATGCGGATACAGTATGGTTTTTCATAAGTCTTCAGGATTGCTTGAATGTTTTAGATGCAACAGAGTTATAAAAATGTATGAACAATGTCCTTACTGCATGGGAGTGAATATCCATCCAGTTGGAGTAGGGGTGGAACGAATTATTGATGAACTTAAACAGATTTTTTCAAAAAAACAAACAGAGATTAACGAAATTGACTTAAACTCTGAAAAAGTTCATGGAATTTGTGTGGGTCAGGCAGGCAAAATAAAAACAGGATATCATTCAAGATTTAAAGGAGCTATTATTCTAGATTTTGATTTTTTTATTTCTATCCCTGATTACAGAACTCTTGAAAATGCTTTTGCAAGAGTTTTATCAATAAGTCAGCTGGTTAAAGAAAACGGAAGTTTATTTATTCAGACAAGAAATCCCACAGCTGATATTTTTAAATTTATTCGCTCTTATAATTTTAAAGATTTTTATCTTTATGAGCTAAAACATCGCAAAGAGACAGATTTTCCGCCATTTTCAAGAATTGTTAAATTGATGGTGAAACTTAAAAAAACCGGTTTAAAGGAAACCTTAGATAAACTTAAAGAGTTTTTAAAAACTCACATAACAGGAGAAGTTATTGGACCTTTAAAACATACAAACACAGATGAATTTGTTTTTATCCTTCGCTCTAAAGACAAGAGAAAACTTACTGAAGATTTAACTACTGCTCTTGGAAAACTTATAAATTTCAAGGAGATTGCAATAAAAGTTGAAGTAGATCCTGTAAGTTTAAAAATCTAAAAATAACTTTGTCCTGTCTTTTTTAAAAATTTTTTCTGCCACTTCAATATCTCTTGCGATATTATATTTAAGCTCCTCGGGTGATATAAATCTTTTTTCATCGCGAAGTCTTTCAATAAAATGGACTCTTACTGTTTTACCAAGCAAATTTTCTTTAAAATCGAGAATATGAACCTCATAGTTTATATTAATATTGCCAAATGTGGGGTTGTTCCCTATATTTGCAACTCCCTTTAATGTTTTGTAACTATCAGAATTTTTATTATTCAGGAAAGGGATTGTAACTTTAACTGCATATACTCCTTCTTTTGGGATTATCTCTTGCTTTGGGACAATGTTTGCTGTGGGATATCCAAGAATTGATGAGCCTCTTCCTGCACCTTTTATCACTTCACCATCTATGTGATATGCTCTGCCAAGAAATTGGCTTGCTTCTTTGATATTGCCTTCAAAAAGAGCATTTCGTACAGCGGTACTGCTCAATATTTTCCCATTTTTTTTATATGCTTTAAGTACTGTTACCCTGAATCCGTATATTTTCCCAAGTTTGGTAAGAAGCTCTCGGTCTCCTTTTCTGCCTTTACCGAATTTATAATCATAGCCAATAACAATCCATTTTGCATTTAAGTTATCAACCAGAATATTTTTTACAAAATCCTCTGGTTCGATTTGTGCGAATTTCTGTGTAAAAGGAATAGAAATTACGAGGTCTACTCCGCATTGTGCAATTAGCTTGATTTTGTCTTCATTTGTTGTTATTAACTTTAATGGATGTTCTTTATATAGTACTTTAATTGGATGAGGATTAAAAGTTATGACTACTGATGCTCCTTGAATCTGTTTGGCTTTTCTTTTTATATAATCGAAAATTTTCTGGTGTCCTATGTGAACGCCATCAAAATTACCAATGGTAATCACAGGTTCTGGATAATCAATTTTTTTAATTTCTTTAATTACCTGCATATTTTCTCTCCAGTGTGATAAGTTCCTGAAATATTTTTTCAACCTGAACTTTTGTTTCTTCAACAGTTCCCGAATTATCTATTATATAGTCTGATTTTGATTTTTTCATCTCAATTGGAAATTGACTTTTTAGTCTTTTTTTAGCTTCTTCTTTTGACATACCTTTTTTTTCAAGTCTTTCAAGAGCTGTTTCTTCAGGGGTATATACTGTAATTATGACATCAAACCTGTTTTGATAGCCTCTTTCAAAAATAAGTGGAGCTTCAATCAGCACAATTGATGGTTCTCCATGAGTTGGAATGTTTTTTATTATCTCATCAATTCGTTCAAAAACTTTTGGATGTAGAATATTTTCAAGATAAATTCGCATCTGAGGATTTTCAAAGACTATCCGGGCTATATAATTTTTGTTAACTTTACCATCAGTTAATGCATCTTCGCCAAAAAGTTTTTTTATTTCATCAACTATATCAGGTTGATTGAAAAGTTCATCTACAATGTGGTCAGTATTTATAACATAAACACCCACTTTGCGAAAAAGTTCTGCTACTGTGCTTTTTCCCATTCCAATATTACCTGTGAGTCCAGCTTTAATCACTTTTTATCATCTCCTTAAGTTCCTTCAATTTTTTTAAAGCCTTCTGAGGTGAAAGCTTTTCTATATCAATTTTGGCTATTTCAGCAATAATCGGATCATCCTGGAAAAACAGGTCAAGTTGTCTTGCTCTTGACCTGAATGTTTGAAACTCCTTTTTTTCAAGTTGTTGCAGTATCTGCTTTGCTCTGTTTAAAATCTCATACGGAAGTCCTGCAAGACGAGCAACCTGAATGCCATAGCTTTTGTCAGCACCGCCTTTTTCTATTTTTCTTAAAAATATTATTTCATCTCCCCATTCCTTAACAACAACAGTGTAATTTTTAATACAATCAATATTGAATGCAATGTCTGTTAACTCGTGATAATGAGTTGCAAATAAAGTTCTCGCTTTTATTTTTTCAGCTATATACTCAACAACTGACCACGCAATGCTTATTCCATCAAAAGTGCTTGTTCCTCTACCGACTTCGTCAAAGATTATAAAACTTTTTGATGTTGCATTGTTGAGAATATTGGCTGTCTCTATCATTTCGACCATAAATGTGCTCTGTCCCTTTGCAAGATAATCAGCAGCACCTATTCGTGTAAAAATTCTATCCACAATTCCTATATTTGCAGTTTTTGCAGGAACAAACGACCCAATCTGAGCCATAACTACAATCAGAGCATTCTGCCTCATGTAGGTTGATTTTCCTGCCATATTTGGTCCTGTAAGAAGAATAATTTTCTGTTCCTCTGTACCAATTAATAAATCATTTGGAATGAATCTCTGATCAGGCATTTTCCCTAATTGAATTAGTCTTTCAATTACAGGATGTCTTCCTTCAATTATTTCTATGACTTCATCTTCATTGATCTGAGGTCTTGTGTAATTATATTTTGAGGCAACTTTTGCCAGAGAGCAAAGAAAATCAATAAAGCCAATTATATAGGCATTTTTAAGAATTTGCTCTGTATAGGTTGACATTGTTTTAACCAGTTCAATAAAAAGCTCCTGTTCAAGTGTTTGAAGCCTTTCCTCGGCACCAAGTATTTTTGACTCAAGCTCTTTGAGTTCTTCTGTTATAAATCTCTCAGCATTTGCAAGCGTTTGCTTTCTTATGTAGGTTGAAGGAACAAGACGGAGATTTGATTTTGTTACTTCAATATAGTAACCAAAAATTCTGTTATAGCCAACTTTAAGAGAATTTATTCCAGTCTTTTTTCGCTCCTCAGCCTCCATGTTTAAAATGTAGTTTTTGCTCTGAGATGTGAGTGTTCTAAGTTCATCTATAATGGAGTTGTATCCATCTCTGAAGATCCCTCCTTCATTTATTGTGTTAGGAGGGTTGTCAGAAATGGCACTTTCAATCAATGATATAAGGTCATTAAGTTCGCAAAGTGAGTTCAATAAATCATGAATCACCTGAGAATCATTATTTAACAGTTGTTTTTTTATTTCAGGAATTTTTTTTAGTCCATCTTTTAATGCCTTGATTTCTCTCGGATTTATATTTTCTCCTTTAATTTTAAGTGCGAGTCTTTCAATGTCAGGGAAATCTTTTAAAATATTCTCTATAAACTTTCTTAATGCATAATCTCTGTAAAAGGCTTCAACTCCATCAAGTTTTTTTTCAATTTCTTCCTTATTTAAAAGTGGAGAAGACAGAGCATTCTTTAAAAATCGAGTGCCCATAGGAGTCATTGTCTCATCTAAAACCCAGAAAAGAGATCCCTCTTTATTTCCATCAAGAGAATTTAAAATCTCCAGATTTTTTTTGGTAGCACTATCAAGGAGCATAAATTCAGAAAGATTCAGTAATTTTAATTCTTTAAATTCAGTTTGTTGCTTATTTTCTTCAAGATATTTTAAAAGTGCTCCTGCTGCTGATACTGCCATCTCTAAATCTTCTATTCCAAAACTCTTAAGAGATGTTATTTTGAAATACTTAGTTAAGTTTTTATATGCAAGCATATAGTCAAACTTCCAATCCTCTATAAAAGTTTTGTGTTGATGTATTCCTTCAATTTCAAAAACGTCTTTCATACTTGAAGGAAGTAAGATTTCTTTAGGTTCAAATCTTTCAATTTCATCAATGAAATTTTTACTGCTTTCATATATTACAAACTGTCCTGTAGTAATATCCGCCACTGCAATTCCTGTTTTTCCTCTTAAAGGATATGCTGCCATTATGTAAATATTTTCTTTTGTTCCTTCTGGCAGATATGTTCCAGGAGTTAATACCTTTATAACTTCTCTTTCAACTATACCTTTTGAAGCTTTAGGATCACCAATTTGTTCGCATATTGCAACCTTATATCCTTCTCGTAAAAGTTTTTCAATATATGAATTTGCTGCAAAATAAGGAACACCACACATCGGAATTGCTCTGTCTTTTCTGTCCCTTGAAGTTAGCGTTATTTGTAAGATTTTGGATGCGATTCTGGCATCTTCTCCAAACATTTCATAGAAATCACCAAGACGAAAAAAAATAATTACATCTTTATATTGTTCTTTAATCTTGAAATATTGACGCATTAATGGAGTAAATTCTTCCTGCTTTGTATCTTCAGATTTCATTTAATTATTATAAATCATATCGATCTTTAACCTTTAGTTTTATTCTCTTTAACCTTTTAGCTACAAGCTAAAGCTCCGCATCCCTAGATCAACTGAAACATTCTTAATAATTGAGCAAAAGTGTTATTATTAAAAATTAGAAAGATTATCTCACCGATTACCTGAAGAATTCAAGAGCTTTGATTGAAAGGGATTTGAAAAATATATTATTATTAACAAATAATTCCATCTGGAGGCTTTAGTGAAGACTCTGCTTGATATAGAAAATGGGAAAAAAATTAAGATTTTGAAGATTTCAGGCGGTAAAGGAATCAGGCACCATCTTCAATGCCTCGGAATTCATATTGGCGATATCGCAGTTTTAAAAAAGAGCTCATTTTTAGGTGGACCTGTGCTTTTAGATGTTAATGGATATGATCTTGCATTGGGTAAAGGAGTGGCTTCAAAGATTGAGGTTGAGGAAATTGAATGAAAATTGCTTTTATAGGGCAGCCCAATGCGGGTAAAAGCACCATATTTAACGGTCTTGCAGGATATAAAACAGTTACAGCCAATTTTCCAGGACAGACAGTTAATTATACTGTCAGTACAGTTAAACTCGGAGATGAAGTATTTGAAATAGTTGACCTGCCGGGTATTTATTCTCTTACCGCCATTGATATGGCTGAACTTGAATCAAGAAAATACATTTTATCAGGACAGGCAGATGTTGTTATAAATGTAATTGATGCTTCCACCCTTTCAAGAAGTCTTGAACTCACACTTCAGCTTGCCGAATTACAGGTTCCCATGGTTATCTGTCTTAACATGATGGATGAGGCTCGTAGAAAAGGAATTGAAATAAATAAAGAGAAGCTTTCTCAGATATTTGGAGTGCCTGTTATTGAAACTGTTGCAAATAAAGGAATCGGGCTTGATAAAATATTTAGCTCGGCTAAAGAAGCATATTATAAAAAATTAATTCCTAAAATTCAATTGTTTCATAAAGACATTGAAGAAAAAATTGAAGAAATTGAAAAAATGATGCCTACAGAACTTGTTAAAAATATTCCAGGCCGATACATTTCATTGAAACTTCTTGAAGGAGATCAGGAAATATTTAAAGAAATCAGAAATTATCCTGAATTTTTTAACAAAATTAAACAAATAAGAGAAGAAATCAAAAAAACGCATGGACGACATACAGACAGTGTAATATCTTCTGAAAGGCATGCTCTCACAATGAATATATTTGAGGAAGTGTCAAAAGTTGGAGAACCATCAAAAAGTTTGCGAGAAAATGTGGATGATATTCTTACCAATAAATATTTTGGCTATCCGCTGTTATTAATTATCGTCTTTGGAATATTTTTTATAGTGTTTGAGATAGGCAGGATAGTTGAGGATCCGCTTGTGGGAATTTTTGACTCCATGATTGAGAAATTACCCGGTTTTCTTGAAAATGATTCTTTAATTTTTTTTATTTTTAAAGGATTACTTGAAGGTTTTTCAGGTGGACTTGGTGTTGCCATACCTTATTTGATACCTTTTTTTATCGGGCTCACAATTCTTGAAGACATAGGATATCTCCCACGCATGGCTTTTTTAATGGATACAATTATGCACAGAATCGGACTTCATGGAAAAAGTATTCTCCCGTTTGTTATTTCGTATGGATGCAATGTTCCGGGAGTTATGGGAACAAGAATCCTTGAATCTCCAAGAGATCGATTTATTACAGCAGCCCTTTCTGTTTTTATCCCATGCGCAGCAAGAAGTACTATAATATTTGGACTTGTAGGAGCATATATTGGAGGACTGGCAGCAGCCGGGCTTTATATTTTCAATATATGTATCGTTATGATTCTTGGGGGCATATTAACAAAGTTTATTCCTGAGATAACTCCTGGATTAATAATGGAAATTCCGCCTTTGAGAATTCCAACATTGAAAAATATTTTTTTAAAAACCTGGCTGAGATTGAAGGATTTTATGCTTGTTGCATGGCCTCTTTTGGTGATTAGCAGTATTATTTTGAGTTTGCTTGAATATTTTAAAATGGACACTATATTAAATAAAATAGTCTCTCCAATAGTAAGCTGGATGCTTGGATTACCTGAGGAAACAGGAATTACTCTTGTTTTTGGTATCCTTAGAAAGGAGCTTTCGATGATTATGCTTTTTCAGGCAATGCATACAACTCAGTTAAATACTGTAATGACCAATGTCCAGTTAATTGTTTTTACAATTTTTACACTCTTTTATATTCCCTGCGTTGGAACTATGGGTGTACTTTTAAGAGAATTAGGCGCCAGGAAAATGATATTAATAACTGTATTAACAATCACAGTAGCATTAATCTTATCAGTACTTTCAAGAATAATACTGTCATTGATTATTTGAATTTGAGAAAAAATCTACAACTTTGATATTCTTTAAAGAGGGAGGTGTATAAAAAATAGCCAAAATTTATGGCAATACAACAGGATTAAAAAAAAGCATTATTCATGGATTAGAAAGACTTTACAGAAAAAAACAACCTGTAGAAGTTCTTATAACTTCAGAATTGGCAAAATCTTTATGCTCTATTTCTTATGAACTTAACAGACAAATTGGAGTATTAATTAACAGGTCAGGCAATATCACTCATATTATAATCGGAAGTTCTCAATCTATTTTAATTCCCGAGCTTGAAAATTTTCCGATTGGGAAAAAGCCTTTGAGAGGCTTGCGATATATTCATACTCATTTAAACAAAGAACTGCCAGATAGAGAAGATATATCTGACTTAAGACTTCTCAGATTTGATATTCTTGCTGTTTTAACCAATGAAAAAGGCTTTCCAGAAGATATTCACACAGTTTATCTCTTACCATATGGCAAAGAAAAACAATTTGAAGTTTTATCTTCGAAATTTAACTCCTTCAGACTAAATTTTAAGGAGTTCATAAGCAATCTTGAAGCAGAAATGGATCGAGCGAGAGTTATAGATACAATGGATAACAGAGAAAGAGCACTGTTAATAAGTGTCTCTAATGCCCCCAAATATATTCTTGAAGAACATATGGAAGAATTAGAACAGCTTGCAGAATCAACAGATTTAATTGTCATAGACAAGATTATTCAAAGAGTAAAAGAAATAAATCCAAAGTATCTAATGGGTGAGGGTAAACTAAGAGAGCTAATTATTAAAGCAATGGATATGGGAGTTACTCTTTTAGTATTTGACCAGAATCTAACTCCTTCTCAGATAAGAGCAATTACTGACATGACAGAGGTAAAGGTAATTGATCGAAGTCAACTAATTCTTGATATTTTTGCTAAAAGAGCACATTCTCGAGATGGAAAAGTGCAGGTGGAACTTGCTCAATTAAGATATATGCTTCCAAGACTTACAGGAAAAGGAACAGCAATGTCAAGGCTTGCTGGAGGAATTGGAGGTAGAGGTCCTGGAGAAACAAAACTAGAAGTGGACCGCAGAAGAATCAATGAAAGAATTCATCATCTTGAGGTCGAACTTAAAAAACTCAACCTAGCAAGACAGCAGAGAAAGAAGAGAAGAAAAGAGCTTTCAATTCCTATTGTTTCAATTATAGGATATACAAACGCTGGTAAATCCACGCTTCTTAATGCTCTTACAAAAAGCTCTGTTTTTGTTGAAGATAAAATGTTTGCAACCCTTGATACATCATCAAGAAGGCTTAAATTTCCCGAAGAAAGAGAGCTTATAATTACTGATACAGTTGGTTTTATAAGAGATCTGCCAGATGACCTTGTTTCTGCGTTTAAAGCAACATTAGAAGAGCTTGAAGATGCATCTTTGCTTATTCATCTTGTTGATATTTCAAATCCTTATTTTGAAAATCATATTGATGCAGTGAACAGAATTTTGAGAGAACTGGGTCTTGATACAAAACCGGTGATCCTTGTTTTCAATAAAGCTGATAAACTGACGCCTTTAGAAGTACAACAAATTTGTAACAGATATCATGCAATAGGCATTTCTGCGATTGATAAGAAGACAGTTTTACCTTTGATAGACATAATTCAGAATAAAATCTGGGAAGAAAAAACATTTTCAGTAGTTCATGAATATTAATTTTTATTTATATCTTTCTACCTTAAATTTGTAAATTTCAACATCAGCATCGTATGGATTAATGCCTGCTTTTAACTTGGTAATCCTGAGTTGTTCGTCTACTGTATCAACTCCCTCGATGTCTGGAAGTAGTAAACCTTTACGCCATCCTTTTACAACAATTATTCCATATTTTTTTGGATCAAGCTCATCCATGCTCTGTACAGGTTCTGGATGACTAAGAATATCAACTGAATACTCTAATTCATCAAGTTCAGTTGAATCTACAGGAGGAAAACGAGGGTCTTCTGTTGCTGCAGCTATAGCATTACGCACTATTTCTGTATATATATTTTCAGTAGCAGGCAAGAATGTTCCTATACATCCACGAAGTTGACCTTTTTTCTTGATTGAAACAAATACTCCTGCTTTTTTTTGCATGTCAGCTGGAATTTTTTCAGGAATTGGAGATATTTTCCCCATTTTTACATATTCTTCTACAGTTTTCTTTGCAAGTTTTACATATGGATGCATAAAAAAGTATATCAAAAAAATTGACTTAAAGGCAAAAAAATAGTTAAAATTAAGTTCATGCAAACAAAAGTTAAAAAGGGAACAATAGTAATTGATTCAGAAAAATGCAAAGGATGTAAATACTGTGTTTTAACCTGTCCCCAAAAATGTATTGAGATTTCATCAAGCTTTAATTCATCAGGTTATTTTGCTGCTAAATTTTCAAATCCTCTTAATTGCATTGGTTGCGCAATGTGTGCGGTTGTCTGCCCTGAGCTCGCTATAGAAGTTTTTGTAAAAGATTAAACTTAAAGGCAAAAAACTCTCCTTCTGATGTTTTTTTAAATATGTTGCTCCAATGTTTAGGTGCGTTATTTTTAAAAACTATATTTGAGTATTGATCCTGTTCCACAAAATGGTGGAAACATCATTTCCTATTACTCTGCTTATCTTCTTTTCTACCCTAATTGTTGTGAAAACCATCTTTTAGATGCACCGCAAAGAGGGCAAACCCAGTCTTCTGGAAGTTCTTCAAAGGGAACTCCTGATGGGATTTTGCCCTTTTTATCGCCTTTCTTTGGATCATAGATGTATCCACATCGTCCGCAAACATAAACCTGATCTTTAGTGTTATCTTTCATTTTGTTTTCCTAATTTATTTTTGTTTTAACCATAGTCCATGAATATTACAATATTCTCTTGCAGAGATATTTTCACCTTCAACTCTAAACAGAGCTTCAGGTGACTGACCAGGTCTCAGAAATTCTCTGTAAGCCTTTCCATCTACTATAAGCTCAATCCATTCAATATAATGTTTTTCTTCCATTGGATGTGGAACACTTCCAACTTTAACCTTGTAATTTTCACCAATTCTCTCAATTACAGGAACATGTTTTTCCTGAGAAGCATCAACTGTATTTTCTTCCATAAGCTTCATCGGAATTTCACAGCAGACAAGTTGACCTATTCCTTCGTGTAACACTTCTACAATGTTCCCGCACTTTTCACACTTATAGATTTGAAGTTTTTTAGTCATTGCCTTACCTCCTTTCAATATTTTAATTTTTATAAAATTTATTTTATCAAATAACAATTATTATTTCAATGATTAGAAATTTTTTAAAAATAATTTCTCTGAAAAATTTTGGTAAAGCACATGTGGAAGCAACAATGGCAAACAGTATTGGAGAAATTTTCAAGAGTAAAGGTGAACTTAATAAAGCTTTGTATTACTATAGAGAATCTTTAAGACTTGAAACCAATAAAAAAATAAAGCTTTTATGTATAATAAGATTGCAAATATCTACGTTTATAAAATGATTATAAAAAAGCGATAGAATACTTTACAAAAGCTATGAATATCTTTGAAAAATATGCTAACTATCATACTTATGCGAAAACTGACCTTAATCTTGGTAATACACACAGGAAATTGAAAAAGTTTGATAATGCTGAAAAATATCTTTTTGATGGACTGACAGGAATTCAAAATAATACAGATGATACTGGGAAGGTATAACCTGTAAATGTATTGGTTTATTATATATGGATCAGGGAAATAAGGCACTTGCAAAGAAATACTTGAACAAGGCCTCGAAATTTTTAAATCAATTAGAGATCAAGAAGAAATAGCAAATGTCTCAACTTATCTTGCAATTATTGAAAATGAATAGAGAAATATAAAAGGGGGTAAAAAGACAATGACATTTAAAACAGAAGCTTCTGAAGAAAATCAAACAGTTTTATATGAAGTTAATGGAGAGAAATACGAATCTTATTATTTAAAGGTGAGCAAAGATGCTCTGCTGGTTTTTCTGGTACATGACTGGAATGGTATTAATGATTATGCAATGAAACGTGCAGGGATGTTAAATGAGCTTGGATACTCTGTTTTTTTGATTGATATGTATGGCAAAGGAGTAAGGGCTGAGAGCATTGAAGAAAAGATGAATTTAACTGGAATGCTTTATAATGACCGTAAAAAAATGAGACAACTTCTTTCTGCAGCTTATGATAAGGCAAGACAACTGGGAGCTAACGTACAAAATGCTGTAATTATGGGTTATTGTTTTGGTGGAACAGTCGCACTTGAATTTGCAAGAACAGGGATAGATTTAAAATCATTCATATCATTTCATGGAGGACTTAAAACTCCTGAAGGTCAGGATTACTCAAAAACAAAAGGAGAAATTTTAGTATTTCATGGAAGTGCAGATACGATGATTCCGATTGAAGAATTTACACAACTGGTAAAGGAGCTTGAAGCTTTTAATGTAAATCATGAGATGACCACTTACAGTGGTGCACCGCATGCATTTACGGTCTTTGGAACTGAAAACTACAGAGAAGTAGCAGATAAAAGGGCATGGAAGAGACTTATAGAGTATTTGCAAGAAATAGAAAAAGTTACTTCATGAGATTTAGAATAATTCCTGATTCATAACAAGTAAGATTGTTTCTATAAATATGAGAAAGAAATCGTATATAAGACTTGACTAAAAAATTTTACCAAAATCCAGCGATAACTGAGACTTGTCAAGAGAATTGTGTCTGTGAGACCGTTCAAAGTTTTGTGTCAGTCTGGTAATATAAAACAAATATATGGAGGACTGACATGAAAGAGCAAGTATTTGATTTCAGGAAAGCATTAGAAGATTTAAAGGAAGGTAAACCCTTATCAGGTAAAGGTGGTATTTTAACGCCACTAATAAAGAAGCTAACGGAGGCAGCATTAGAAGCTGAATTAGATTATCATTTAAACAAAGATACAGGAAACAACAGAAGGAATGGCAATAGCAGTAAGATGATGAAATCCACCACAGGATTATTTGAGCTAAAAGCTCATATACAGAGCTTTAAATAAAGAGATGGCTGAGGAAGCCTTAAATGAACTTGAGGATAAGTGGGGTAAGAAATACTCGATGTCACCACTTCCTGGATAAATAATTGGAATAATCTCAGTCATTATTTTAAATACACATCTTGTTAAAGTCAATTAAAAATCCCCACCTTAGGGCACTTTATTTTCCCCAGTTTGATAAAAAATTTTAATCATTTACAAATCCTTTAATCCTGTAGCTTTTACCATTAATTTTAAATATATAAGCATGGTGAACAAGCCTATCCACTATAGCTGAAGCAAGAACAGCATCACCAAATATATTGGCCCATTCCTCAAAGGGTCTATTTGTTGTTAGTATAATTGAGGAAGCTTCATATCGTCTTCTCACTACTTCAAAAAACTCATCTACATGGCTTAATGGTATCTTTTTAAACCCAACCTCATCAATTATTAATAAGTCAACAGATAAAAAATCTGGGAGTATAATAAGAATTGTCAACTTGCTACAATTTAGTAGACAAAAAGATAAGGCAACTATAAAAATAAGTAGAGATGTGAATAAAAATGATTAAAAGAAGAGTTTACACAAAAGAATTTAAAATTGAAGCAGTAGAACATACTTTAGATTCTACAAAGACAGTAAAAGAGATATCAGAAGATTTAGGAGTTCATACCATTTATTATGCAAATGGAGGAGCGAGACATATTAAAAAAAGCTTTGGCCATTTTTTCACAAAATCCACGGAGAAATATAATTTCATGAAATATTATAAAAATAAAGGGAATACAGAATGCGTCCAAACAGGTATCCCTGATGTCAGGTGCAACTTGACTTAAAAAAATAAAATGTTTTATTATTCAATAACTTTAGGCACGTAGCTCAGTGGGAGAGCGCTTCCTTGACGCGGAAGAGGTCGTGGGTTCGATCCCCTCCGTGCCTATTCAATAACATCAGACTTCTATAAAAATCCTGGAGTTGATAAAAAATCAAATTGTATACTTTTTGTGTAGTTGAAAAATTTTACAGGAATAAATTTTAAAGTTAAAGGCAGAGGATAGATTAATATCCTTTTAAGAGAATGAAGTAATACATTAACGATAAAGCGTTCTTTTTTGAAATTCTTTGCTTCGTATTATTCCATGCTATAATTTTCATTATATACCTTTTTTCACTTGTTTTTTTATAGCTCTTTTTGGTAAAGTATTTTACTATATTTGTAAAATTAAATGTTGATAAAAATTTATAATGTCTTCTATTTGGTTAATCAAGCAAATAAACATAAAAAATGTTAAAAGGAGAATAGCCTTACAAAGACGAATATCTCAGAATATTTAAGTAATAAATATTCAAAAAATTGTAGAAAAATATTTGGATAATGGTATCATATAATTTTTATAAAAAAATACTAAAGAAATAAGTAACATGATTATCTAAATGGGAGTTATTACAATTATTGACAGAGCAATAGGAAACAAATGGCTTGTTTCTTCGGGACTATCTGAAGGAGAGTTAGTAATAATTGAAGGACTTCAGAAAATAAGGCCAGATATATCTGTTAAAGCTGTGTATTATGCTCCTAAGACAACTGAGAATCGAGGCAATCAATAATGTTATCAAGATTTTTTCTGGATCGTCCAGTATTTGCCTGGGTTATTGCAATAGCCATAATGGCAGCTGGATGTCTTGCAATATATACACTTCCCATAGCCCAGTATCCTCCTGTAGCTCCTCCTTCTATATATGTTAATACATTTTATACCGGTGCATCTGCTGAAACTGTTGAAAACAGTGTCACTCAAATAATAGAAAGTGAAATGACAGGTCTTGATAACATGATATATCTATCAGCATACAGTGATTCAGCAGGAACATGTCGTATTGAGTTAACCTTTGAGCCAGGAACAGATCCAGATGTTGCATGGTCCAAAGTTCAAAATAAAGTGCAACTTGCGATGTCAAAACTTCCAGAGGTTGTTCAAAGAGGAGGAGTTGATGTTGGTAAGGCAACAAGAAGTTATCTCATGATTGTTGGAATTGTATCTCAAGATGGAAGACTAGATGCGTATGATTTAAGAGATTATATGTCATCAATAGTTAAACCAATTCTTGCCCGTATTCAGGGAGTTGGTGAGGTTGAAGAATTTGGATTTCCTTATGCAATGAGAGTCTGGTTTGATCCTAACAAACTTTTCAGTTATAACCTGACTGTTGATGATGTAATCTCTGCAATAAGGTCATATAATATAGAAGTCTCAGGAGGACAGTTTGGTGGCATGCCTCAGGTTGAAGACCAAAGTTTGAATGCTTCTATAATAGTTCAAACCATGCTTAAAAATCCAGAAGAGTTTGCTTCCATTCCTATTAAAGTTAATCCAGATGGTTCATCAGTAAAAGTAAAAGATATAGGAAGAGTGGACCTGGGTACAGACTACTATGATATTGAAGCATACTATTCTGAGACAGATGGAAAGAGAAAAATGCCAGCAGCAGGTCTGGCAATCAGGCCACTTCCAGGTGCGAATGCTCTTGATATTGCAAATAATATACAGAAGAAAATGAATGAACTAAGCAGGAATTTTCCTCCTGGAGTAAAGACTGTTTATCTTTATGATACAACGCCATTTACAATGGTAGCAATAAAAGAAGTTGCAAAAACACTAGTTGAGGCAATTATACTGGTATTTTTTATTATGTGGCTGTTCATGGGAAACATACGCGCAACCCTGATACCAACAATTACAGTTCCTGTTGTTGTACTTGGGACATTTGCAGTGCTTGGGCTTGCAGGGTATTCAATAAACATGCTTACGATGTTTGCGATGGTACTTGCAATAGGACTGCTTGTTGATGATGCCATAGTAGTAGTAGAGAATGTTGAAAGGATAATGCAGGAAGAGAAACTTCCTGTAAGAGAGGCTGTTATAAAGTCAATGGATCAGATTACGACAGCGCTTATAGGAATAGGAGTAGTACTTTCAGCAGTATTTGCACCGATGGCATTTTTTAAAGGATCAACAGGAGTTATATACAGGCAGTTTGCAATAACAATAATATCAGCGATGTTACTTTCAGTGTTCATAGCATTAACACTGGCTCCTGTGTTATGTGTAACATTTTTAAGGCCAGAGCATGCAGAAGGAGCTAAAAAGAGAGGAATTCTTGCAAGACTCTTCCGATTAGGTTTTGAGAAATTCTATGGAGTATTTTTTAAGAGCAGACATTTTTATACAAAAATGGTTGAGGGTTCATTCAGGCGTTCTATTTTTTATGTGGTAGTTTATATTGTAATTGTGGTAACTCTCGGGATATTACTCACCAAATTGCCAACAGGATATCTGCCTGATGAGGATCAGGGCATACTTCTTGTTCAGGCTGATTTGCCAAGTGGTTCATCGTTTGGCAAAACAAAGAAGGTATTAGAAGAGGTAGAGCATTACTTTATGACATATGAAAAGGATGCCGTTAAGACTGTTACAATCATTTCCGGAAGCAGTTTTAGCGGAAGGACGCAGTCAACTGGAATGGCCTTTATAAGTCTTAGAGACTGGCATTTAAGAGACAGTTCAGACCTCAAGGTAGAGGCTGTTCAACAGAGAGCAATGAAATACTTTTCACAAATTAAAAAAGCACAGATATTTGTTTTTCCACCACCTTCTATAATTGAACTTGGAGTTGCAACAGGTGTTGATTTTGAACTATTAGATCTTGGTGGGCTTGGTCATGAAAAACTCATGGAAGCAAGAAATCAGTTTTTACAGATGGCTAAGCAGGATCCAAGATTGAAAAATGTGAGGCCAAATGGACTGGATGATGTATCAGAGTATAAAGTTGATATAGACTGGGAAAAAGCAGGTTCTCTTGGTGTTCCAATTGATTCAATTCATAAGACAATATCTTCTGCATTTGGAGGTTATTATGTTAATGATTTTGTAAGAACAGGAAAAACCAAAAAGGTTTATATACAGGCAGATGCTCCTTATAGAATGCTACCAGAACACATTAATAGACTTTATGTTCGCAATAAGGATGGAAAGATGACACCGTTTTCATCTCTAGCCAGTGGGAAATGGATTTATGGATCACCGAGGCTTGAACGATATAATGCTTTTCCATCCATAAATATATGGGGTGAACCAGCTGAGGGAAGAAGTTCAGGTGAGGCAATGAAGGCAATGGAAGAGATTGTATCAAAGCTACCACAGGGG